>FR893829.1:158489-163245 GCA_000435395.1 Firmicutes bacterium CAG:94 | reverse complement strand
AGGCCTTGCGGCGGGGATGCTGCTGGCCTCTGGAAACGACGCCGCCAACGCGGCCGCCCTCTATCTGGATGCCTCCCTGGAGTCTTTCGCCGCCCGGATGAACCAGCGGGCCGCGGTCCTGGGCATGGAGGACACCCACTTTGTCACGCCCTCGGGCTTGGACGGGGAGGACGCCCAGGGGCTGGGCCACCTCTCCACCGCCTACGACATGGCCTTGCTGGCCCGGGCCGCCCTGGAGGACCAGGCCTTCCGCCAGCTGTGCTCCAGCCCCAGCCTGGCCGTGGAGTTCGCGGAGCCTGTAAAGCGCGTCACCTATACAAACCACAACAAGCTCCTCGCCCAGTACCAGGGCTGCGTGGGGGTAAAGACAGGCTTTACCAAAGAGGCGGGCCGGTGCCTGGTGTCCGCGGCGGAGCGGGACGGCGCGTTGCTCATCGCCGTGACGCTGAACGCCCCCAACGACTGGGAGGACCACACCGCCTTGCTGGATTACGGCTTCTCCCAGGTGGAGCCCTACCAGCTGGCCGGCGGGGACGTAAGGCTCACCGTGCCGGTGGTGGGCTCCCCGGTGGAGGTGATGTCTTTGCGGGGCAGCAACGGCGGGGAAGTCACCTTGCCCCTGGGCCAGGGCGCCCAGGTGGAGCGGGTGGTCCACGCCCCCAAATTCCTGTACGCCCCGGTGGAAGCCGGGGAGCAGGTGGGGGAAATCTGCTGGTACCTGGAGGGCCAGCTGCTGGGCAGCGCGCCCCTCACCGCCGCCGGCGCCGCGCCCCTTCAGGAGAAGGCCCCCAGCTTGTGGGAGCGCCTGTTTGGATAAGAGGAATGGGAGAAGGAAGGAGTGAGAAGCATGCCGGAAAAGAGCAGGCTTCAAAAGATTTTAGCGTCCAGCGGGGTGGCTTCCCGCCGCAAGGCCGAGGAGCTCATCGCCGCCGGGCGGGTGACCGTCAACGGCCGGGTGGCCCGGCTGGGGGACAGCGCCGTCCCCGGCAAGGACACCATCGCCCTGGACGGCAAGCCCCTGGGCAAAAGCGAGAAGAAAATCTACCTGGCGCTGCACAAGCCCCGGGGGTTCGTCACCACCCTCCACGACGAGCGGGGCCGCAAGTGCGTGGCCCAGCTGGTGGAGGACGTGGGGGAGCGCGTCTACCCCGTGGGCCGTCTGGACAAGGATTCCGAGGGGCTGCTGCTGCTCACCAACGACGGGGAATTCGCCAACCGGGTGGCCCATCCCACCCGCCACGTGGCCAAGACCTACCGCGTCACCGTGCGGCCCTCTGTCACCGAGGACCAGCTCAACCAGATGAGCACCGGCATTGTCATCGAGGGCCGCCGTACAGCCCCCGCCAAGGTGCGGGTGCTCCAGCAGGAGCTGGGCCGGGTGGTGCTGGAGGTTGTCCTCTACGAGGGCCGCAACCGGGAAATTCGCAAGATGTGCGAGGCCCTGGGCCTGGAGGTGGCCCGCCTGAAGCGCATCGCCGTGGGCCCCGTGCGGCTGGGCATGCTGCCCCAGGGCAAATACCGGGAGCTGACCAAGGAAGAGCTCCGCGCCCTGGCGGCGGAGATGAAGAAAGGAGCGGGAAACGATGATTCAAGTGAAAGCTATGGAAAACAGGGAAGAGGAGCGCAAGCTGCTGGACGCCGCCGGCGCTGAGGGCCGTGTGCTCTCCATGAAGGACGGCGGCCAAGAGGTGGGCTATGCCATCGTGGACTTGCAGGAGGGCACTTTGCTCCTCCGCAAGCTTGCCGCAAAGGGGTATGACTTTACACAGCCGCCTCGGGGGGAGGAGCTGTTCATCCTGGACACCTTGATGCGCTCCGCCGCCTCCTGGGGGGAGGACCACGGCGCCGAGGCCATCGCCACCTGCTTCCCGGACTTTTTCAGCTTTTTCAAGGCCCGGGGCTTCACCGTGGACGAGGAGCACGCCTTCACCCCCATGAACACCATAGTCCGCTACGAGCTGGGCGGGCACTAAAGCCCGAAAATCCGGCAAGATGCCTGCCTGTTTCTTAAAAATCTGTGAAATTGGATGAAACAGGTTGCAAAGCCCCCGGGGGAATGGTAAAATAATTTGATAGGATAACAGTGCCATTCCGTGGCTTTGACAAAGAACAGGAGGATACACCATGCTCCGCAGTATGACAGGCTATGGCCGGGGCGAGGCCACCATTGGCGGCCGGCGCATCGTGTTTGAGATTAAATCGGTCAACCATAAATTTTTCGAGTTCAATTCCCGCATTACCCGGGGTTACCTCTTTTTGGAGGACAAGCTGAAAGCCTATGTTCAGGGGAAGATTTCCCGGGGCAAGGTGGATGTGTTTTTGCAGATTGAAACCTTGGAGGAGACAGACGTCCAGGTGCTGGTCAACCACTCCCTGGCCTCGGCGTATGTCAAGGCCCTGGAGGAGCTCCAGCAGCGCTACCAGCTGCCCGATGGGCCCAGCCTGGCGCTGCTCTCCAAGTATTCGGACATCTTCTCCGTTCACAAGGCTCCCGAGGACGAGGACGCCGTGTGGGAGGCAGTCCGCCAGGTGGCCGATATGGCCATTGCGTCCTTCCTGAAAATGCGGGAGGCCGAGGGCGCCCGGCTGAAGGCGGACATTTTGGAGAAGGCCGGGGAGGTCATCGCTTTGGTGGACCAGGTGGAGCAGGTAACCCCCGAGACGGTGGAGGCCTACCGGGAGCGCCTGCGGGCCAAGATTGAGGAGCTGCTCCAGGACAACCGCTTTGACGAGCAGCGGGTTCTCACCGAGGTGGCCATCTTCGCCGACAAGGTTGCCGTGGACGAGGAGACCGTGCGCCTGCGCTCCCACTTCCAGCAGCTGCAAAAGCTGGTGGATTCCGACGGGCCCGTGGGCCGGAAGATAGACTTCCTGGTGCAGGAGATGAACCGGGAGGCCAACACCATCGGCTCCAAGTCCGTCAATTCGAAAATCGCCTATTTGGTGGTGGACATCAAAGCTCTCATCGAGAAGATTCGGGAGCAGGTCCAGAATGTGGAATAAAGGGGGCAAACCATGAAACTGGTGAACATCGGCTTTGGGAACCTGGTCTCCGCCGACAAGGTGGTGGCCGTGGTCAGCCCGGAATCCGCCCCCATCAAGCGCATGGTCCAAGAGGCCAAGGAGCGGGGCGTGCTCATCGACGCCACCTTTGGCCGCCGCACCAAAGCGGTCCTCATCATGGACAGCGACAACGTGGTGCTCTCCGCCATTTTGCCAGAGACGGTGGCGGGCCGCTTTAACGGCAAGGAAGAGCCCGCGCCAGAAGAGGAGGAAAAACATGGATAAGGGATTGTTGCTGGTGATTTCCGCGCCCTCCGGGGGCGGGAAAGGCACCATTTTAAAGGAACTTTTCGCCCAGGATGAGAACCTGCGGCTGTCTGTCTCCGCCACCACCCGGGGTCCCCGCCCTGGGGAGGAGCACGGCAAGCAGTACTATTTCCTCAGCCGCGAGGAGTTCGAGGGCCTCATCCAAGAGGGGAAAATGCTGGAGCACGCCGAATATGTGGGCAACTACTACGGCACGCCCCGCCAGCCCGTGGAGGACTGGATGGACCAGGGCCACGACGTGGTGCTGGAAATCGAGGTGAAGGGCGGCGCCCAGGTGAAGCAGCTGATGCCGGAGTGCGTGTCCATCTTCATCCTGCCCCCCTCCATGAAGGTGCTGGAAAAGCGCCTGCGCGGCCGCGGCACCGAGGATGAGGAGACCATCCAAAAGCGCTTGGCAAAGGCCAGGGAGGAAATCCCCCACGCCAAGGATTACGACTACATCGTCTACAACGACGCCCTGGAGGACGCTGTCAGCGACCTGCGGGCCATTATCAAGGCGGAGAAACTGAAATTCTCCCGCAATACAAATTCTATCGAAAGGGTGCTGGAAGATGCTGAAACCGTCCGCTAACATGATTACTGTCCCTCACAAGAGTACCTACTCCCTGGTGATTGCCGTGGCCAAGCGCGCCCGGCAGATTGCCCAGAAGGCCGAGGACGAGGGGATTATCCTCACCGACAAGCCCGTGGACATGGCCGTGCAGGACTTTGTCCAGGGGAAATACTTCATCATCGAGCCGGAGGAGGACGCCGGGCAAGAGGATGAATGAGGCGCTTTTTGCCAAAGTCGCCGTGGAAAACGCGGTGTACCATTTCGACAAGCTTTTCACCTACCGCGTCCCGGAGCACCTGCGGGGCCAGGCAGTGCCCGGCGCCCGGGTCAGCGTGCCCTTTGGCGCGGGGAACCGCCGGCGGGTGGGGCTTGTGTTTTCCCTTTCTGGGGAGGGCGGGGAGAAAGTCAAGGACATTGACAGCGTCCTGGACAGGGAACCCGCCCTTTCGCCCCCCATGCTGGAGCTGGCCCAGTGGCTGAAGGAGCGGTATTACTGCACGCTGTTTGAGGCCGCCAAGCTGATGATTCCCACCGGCTACCACCTGCGCCTGCAGGACAGCTGTGTCCTCAGCCCAGAGTTTCGGGATTACGACCGGGAAAACTACACCGAAACCCAGTGGCGGGCCATCCTGTTCCTGCGGGGCGCGGGGAAGTCCGTCCCCCTGGACAAGCTGGCCCAGGAGACGGGCCTGGAGGAGCGCTCCCCAGAGATGGAGGACCTGCTGGCCCGGGGCGTCCTGTGCAAGGTGAACACCGCCATCAGCCGGGTGGGGGACGCCACCAGCAAGATGGTGCGCCCTGTGCCGGACTACGAGGGGAAGCTCACCCCCCGGCAGCGGGATGTGTACCAAACGCTGCTGGACTGCGGCGAGG
>FR893829.1:157535-158454 GCA_000435395.1 Firmicutes bacterium CAG:94 | reverse complement strand
AAGGAGCTGTGCTACTTCACCGGCGCCTCTGCCTCTGTGGTGCGCGCCCTGGTGGACAAGGGGGCGGCGGAAGCCTTTGCATACGAGGTGTACCGCCGCCCTGATTTTTTCCAAGAGGAGCAGCTGTCCCCCGGCGCCGTCACCCTCTCGCCCGCCCAGGAGCATGCCCTCCAGGGGCTACTGCGGGAGTACCACAACCCCCAGGGCAGCCGCAGCGCTTTGCTTTACGGCGTGACGGGCAGCGGCAAGACCTCTGTGTTTTTAAAGCTCATCCAGCACGTGCGGGAGCAGGGGAAGGGCGTCATCGTCATGGTGCCGGAGATTTCCCTCACCGCCCAGACCATCCGGCAGTTCCGCAGCTGGTTTGGGGACGGCATCGCCCTGTTCCACAGCGGTCTCTCCCTGGGGGAGCGCCTGGACGAGTGGAAGCGGGTCCGCCGGGGGGAGGCCTCCATCGTGGTGGGCACCCGCTCGGCGGTGTTCGCCCCTGTAAAGGACCTGGGCCTTATCGTCATAGACGAGGAGCAGGAGCACACCTATAAGTCCGAGTCCTCCCCCCGCTACGACGCCCGGGAGGTGGCCCGCTACCGCTGCTGGAAGGAGGGGGCCTTCTGTTTGTTTTCCTCGGCCACGCCCTCGGTGGAGACCACCCGCATGGCCCAGGAGAAGAAGATGGGTTTCCACCGGCTGGAGGAGCGCTTTGGCCAGGCGGCGCTGCCCCAGGTGGAGCTGGTGGACATGAACCAGGACGCCCCGCCGGGGGAGACCTCCTTTGGGGGCACCCTGGCCCGGGCCTTGCAGGAGAACTTCCAAGAGGGCCGGCAGTCCATTTTGCTGCTGAACCGCCGGGGCTACCACACCTTTGCCTCCTGCAAAACCTGCCACGAGGTGGTCAGCTGCCCCCATTGCAGCATCTCCT
>FR893829.1:156458-157440 GCA_000435395.1 Firmicutes bacterium CAG:94 | reverse complement strand
TCCCGCCACTGCCCTTCCTGCGGCAGCGACACCGTCACCTTCCGGGGGGCGGGCACCCAGCGGGCCGAGGAACAGCTCCAGCAGCTGCTGCCAGAGGCCCGGGTGCTCCGGGTGGACACGGATTCCGTGGCCGCCAAGTACTCCCTGGAGAAGAAGCTGGACCAGTTCGCCCGGGGGGAGTACGACGTCATGGTGGGCACCCAAATGGTAGCCAAGGGCCTGGACTTTGAAAACGTCACCTTGGTGGGTGTGCTCTCGGCGGACCAGGCTCTGTTCAGCGACGACTTCCGCAGCAACGAGCGCACCTTCGATTTGCTCACCCAGGTGGTGGGCCGGGCGGGGCGGGGCAAGTACCCCGGCCGGGCCATCATCCAGACCTATGCCCCCGAAAACCCGGTGCTCCACCTGGCCGCCCAGCAGGACTACTTCGGCTTCTACCGCCAGGAGATACTCTTCCGCCAGGCCATGCTCTACCCGCCCTTTGTGGACATCCTTGTCATCGGCTTTGTGGGGGAGAAGGAGCCTTTGGTCAAGCAGGGGGCCAACGTCTTCCTCCATTTGCTGGGCAGCCTGGCCCAGCAGGAGTACAGCGGCCTGCCCCTGCGGGTGCTGCAGCCCTCCCCGGCGGCAGTGGCCCGGGTCAGTGGCAAATACCGCTACAAACTATTGATAAAGTGCCGGAACTCCCCCCGCCTGCGGGAGATGGTTTCCCGGCTGCTGCTGCAGTTCGCGTCCCTGCGGGAGTTCCAGCAGGTGACAGCCTACGCGGACCCCAACCCCTATCGGATTTTATAAATGTGAAAGGACTTGAAACAGTATGGCCATCAGAAAGATTGTGCGCTTTGGCGACAGCGTCCTGGAAAAGGAATGCCGCAAGGTGGAAAAGTTTGACAAGAAGCTCCATCAGCTGCTGGACGACATGAAGGAAACGTTGGCCGACGCCGATGGCGCTGGCCTGGCCGCCCCCCAGGTGGGCATCCTG
>FR893829.1:147006-156450 GCA_000435395.1 Firmicutes bacterium CAG:94 | reverse complement strand
GCCGCCCCCCAGGTGGGCATCCTGCGCGCCGTGTGCGTGGTGGATGTGGGCGAGGGCCCCATCGAGCTGGTAAACCCCGAAATCATCGCCACAGAGGGCGAGCAGAACGGCGCCGAGGGCTGCCTCTCCTACCCCGGGGAGTTCGGCCTGGTCAAGCGCCCCATGAAGGTGACCGTCCGCGCCCAGGACCGCGACGGCAACTGGTTTGAAAAGACCGGCGAAGCTCTGTGCGCCCGGGCGTTTTGCCACGAGATCGACCACCTCCACGGCGTTTTGTTCACCTCCCACGTCAGCCGCATGCTCACCCCCGAGGAGCTGCAAAACGGCATCGCCGAAGAAGAGGAGTAAGCCATGCGGGTCATCTTTATGGGCACGCCGGATTTCGCCGTGCCCTCCCTGGAACAGCTGCTGCGCCACGGCCATGAGGTCTGCGCCGTGTACACCCAGCCGGACAAGCCCAAGGGCCGGGGCCACAAGCTCCAGCCGCCGCCTGTCAAGGAGCTGGCCTTGCAGCACAACATCCCCGTGTTCCAGCCGGTGAACCTCCGCGGGGAGGACACCCAGCGGGAAATCCAGGCTTGGGGCGCCGACGTCATCGTGGTGGTGGCCTACGGCAAGCTGCTGCCCAAAGCCGTGCTGGACGCTCCGCGCCTGGGCTGCGTCAATGTCCACGGCTCCCTGCTGCCCAAGTACCGGGGGGCCGCGCCCATCCAGTGGACGGTGCTCAACGGCGACAAGACGGCAGGGGTCACCACCATGTTCATGGCAGAGGGCATGGACACCGGCGACATGCTCTTAAAAGCCGAAACGCCCGTGGGGGAGGAGGAGACCTCCGGCCAGCTGTTCGACCGCTTGAAAGACCTGGGCGCCCAACTGCTGATTGAAACATTAGAGAAACTGGAGCAGGGCGCCCTCACGCCCATCCCCCAGGAGGAAGCCCAGGCCACCCACGCCCCCATGCTCTCCAAGGAGCTGTCCCTGGTGGACTGGACCAAGCCCGCCCAGCAGGTCCACGACCTCATCCGGGGGCTGAACCCCTGGCCCTCCGCCGTCTCCTATCTGGACGGGAAAAAGCTGAAGCTCCACGCCTCCCGGGTGCGGGAGGGCAGCGGCCAGCCCGGTAAGGCCTTCGTGCAGGAGGGCGCGCTGCTGGTCTGCTGCGGCCAGGGCGCCTTGGAGCTGACAGAGCTCCAAACGGAAAACGGCAAGCGCATGGACGGCAAAAGCTACCTTTTGGGCCATCCCCTGGAAAAGGATTCCCGCTTTGGAGGGCCGGAAAATGCTTGAGATACAGCCAGGGCGCTTTGTGCTGAAAAGCCGGGAAAGCCTCCACGGCCGGGAGCTGGACGTGGTGGTGGACAGCCAAACCGGCGTCAACTATGTGACCTATCTGGCGTCATCCAGCGCCCCGCTGAGCCCCCTGCTGGATAGAGACGGCAAGCCATTGACAGATACACTCCCCATCGACACCCTGTAACCCAAGGACAAGGAGCGCTATGAAACACACCCCACGCCACACGGCCACCCAAGCCCTGCTGCAAATGGAAGAGAACGAGGGCTATTCCAATATCGTCATCGATAAGGCGCTGCGTGCCGCCGGGCTGGATGCCCGGGACGCGGGGCTGGCCTCCACCATCTTTTACGGGGTGCTGGAGCGCCGCCTGCCCCTGGAGCACTTCCTGCGGGGCTGCCTTGCCAACCCCCAGAAAAAGCTGGACCCCCAGGTGTGGGCGCTGCTGCTGTGCGCCGCCTACCAGATTCTCTACTTGGACCGCGTGCCCGATTCCGCCGCCGTCAACGAGGCGGTGGAGGAGGCCAAGGGAATCAAAGGGGGCGCCTTCGCGGGGCTGGTCAACGGGGTGCTGCGCAGCCTGGCGCGGAAAAAAGCGGGCCTCGCCCTGCCCCAGGGGGACAGCCTCCAGGCGCTGAGCTTACGCTATTCCATCCCCCAGGAACTCATCGCCCTGTGGCAGCGCTCTTACGGGAAGGAGCTCACCGCCCAGCTGCTGGAGGCCTTCCAGCGCCGGGCCCCGCTGTACTTGCGAATCAACCCCCTGCGGGCCACGGCAGAGGGCCTGGCCGCCTCTTTGGGACGGCAGGGCTTTTCCCTAAAACCGGTGGAGTCCCTGCCCTGGGCGGCGGTGGCAGAGGGGGAGGGCTCTCCCGCCAGCTTGGAGGAGTTCCAGGAGGGCCTGTTCCATGTGCAGGACCTCTCCGCCCAGCTGGCCTGCTCGCTGCTGGAGGCCCGGCCCGGGCAGGCTGTCTGCGACTGCTGCGCTGCCCCCGGCGGGAAGAGCTTCACCTTGGCCGAGGACATGGAGAACACCGGCAGCCTGCACGCCTTTGATTTGTACAAGGGCCGCGTGGGGCTGATTCAGCAGGGGGCGGAGCGGCTGCGGCTCTCCTGCATCCAGGCGGGGCGCAAGGACGCCTCCAAGCCCTACGAGGGCCTGGGGCCCATGGACCGCGTCCTCTGCGACGTGCCCTGCTCAGGCTACGGCGTCATCCGCCGCAAGCCGGAAATCCGCTACAAGCCCCTGGCCACGGTCCGGGAGCTGCCCCGGCTCCAGTATGCCATTTTGGAAAACGGCGCCGCTTTGGTAAAGCCCGGCGGCCTGCTGCTCTACGCCACCTGCACCTTGAACCCCGCGGAAAACGGCGCGGTGGCCTCCCGGTTCCTCCAGGAGCACCCGGAGTTCGAGCCGGCGCCCTTCCGCCTGCCCGGCGTCACCCGCCTGGTGGAGGAGCCGCCCCACACCATCACGCTGCTGCCTGTTAACGGGGGCTCGGACGGTTTCTACGCCGCCCGCTTCCGCAGAAAAGGAGACTTATGAACAGAGAGTTGACCGACCCCAGGGACATCAAATCCAAGACGCTGCCCCAGCTTCAAGAGGAGCTGGCCGCCTTGGGCCTGCCCAAGTACCGGGCCCAACAGGTGTACCGCTGGCTCCACCGGGGCGTGACGGACTTCTCCCAGATGTCCGACCTCTCCCGCGCCCTGCGGGAGGACTTGGCCCAGCGGTACTACATCGCCTGGGCCCAGGTGGAGCGCAAGCGCGTCTCCCAGGACGGCACGGTGAAGTACCTGTTCCGCCTGCCCGATGGGGAGCACGTGGAAAGCGTGCTGATGCACTACCACCACGGAACTTCCATTTGCATTTCCACCCAGGTTGGGTGTAAAATGAACTGTAGCTTTTGCGCCACAGGCCAAAGCGGCTTTGCCCGCAACCTTTCCCCCTCGGAGATCCTCTCCCAGGTACAGGCGGCCTCCGTGGACGCCGGGGAGCGCATCTCCCACATTGTGTTGATGGGCATGGGCGAGCCCTTGGATAACTACGAGAACGTGCTGCGTTTTTTGGAGCTGGTCACCTCGGAGGAGGGGCTCAACGTCAGCATGCGCCACATCTCCCTTTCCACCTGCGGCCTGGTGGATAAGATATACGACCTGGCGGATAAAAAGCTCCAGCTCACCCTTTCAGTGTCCCTCCACGCGCCCAACGACGAGATACGCTCCCGCACCATGCCGGTGAACAAGCGTTGGAACATGGAGCAGCTGTTAAAGGCCTGCAAGTATTACAGCACCACCACAGGCCGCCGCATCTCCTTTGAGTACGCCATGATTAGCGGCGTAAACGACATGGACTGGTGCGCCCGGGAGCTGGCCTCCCGGCTCCGTGGGATTTTGGCCCACGTAAACTTGATCCCCGTCAACGATGTGACGGGCACCGGCTATAAGAAAAGCGGCATCCCCCGGCAAAAGCGCTTTGTCGCCCTGCTGGAGGAACGGGGTGTCACAGCCACGGTCCGGCGGACGCTGGGCTCGGACATCGAGGCTTCCTGCGGGCAGCTGCGACGGAAAGTTGAAGGAGGGACCGGACATGAGAGTTGATTTTGAAACAGATGTGGGCGCCGTGCGCAGCTCCAACCAAGATAGCTGCGATTGCGGCCTGTTCTCCCCAAACAGCGCCTGGGTCATCGTCTGCGACGGCATGGGGGGCGCCAACGGCGGCAACGTGGCCAGCGCCATTGCCGTGGAGACCATCCGGGAGCAGCTCCTTTCCGGCTATGACGAGAACTTGAGCAAGCCCAACCTGAAAAACCTGATGATAAACGCCATCAACCGCGCCAACGAGGAGGTCCACCGCGTCTCCCTAGAGCGGCCGGAGCTTCACGGCATGGGCACCACGGTGGTGCTGCTGGTGGCAGCCAAGGGCACCCTCCACGTGGCCCACGTGGGGGACAGCCGCGCCTACCTGCGCCACGGGGGCGTCCTCACCCAAATTACCATGGACCACTCCTATGTGCAGGATTTGGTGAACTTTGGCCAAATCACCCAAGAGGAGGCCCGGGTCCACCCCAAGCGGAACATCATCACCCGGGTGTTGGGCGTCCACGAGGAGGTCCGCTGCGATTACGCCGCCTGGGATTTCTCCCCGGGGGACTTGGCCCTGGCCTGTTCCGACGGCCTCTCCAACTACATGGACGAGGACTTGCTGGACCAGTACATGGAGGAATATGGCGACGCGGGCCGCACCCTTCCCCGGGAGCTGATTCAGTACGCGGTGCAGTGCGGCGGCTCGGACAATATCACGGCGGCTGTCATCTTCAACGGCTGACCCCCGCGACTTTTTTCAGAAAGGTATGGTAACTGTTTATGGATAGATTCATCGGCAAACGCCTGGATGGCAGGTACGAAATCCACGAGCTTATCGGCGTGGGCGGCATGGCCTATGTCTACAAGGCCTACGACCGCGTGGAGGGCCGCTGGGTGGCCATCAAGATTTTGAAGGAAGAATTTTCCAACAACAGCGATTTCCTGCGCCGTTTCCGCAATGAGTCCAAGGCCATCGCGGTGCTCAACCACCCCAACATTGTCAAGGTGTACGATGTCAGCTTTGGCGACCAAATCCAGTACATCGTCATGGAGTTTATCGACGGCATCACCCTGAAGGAGTATATCGAGCAGGAGGGCACCATCCGCTGGCAGGAGGCTGTCCACTTCACCACCCAAATCCTCATGGCCCTGGAGTGCGCCCACGAGAAGGGCATCATCCACCGGGACATCAAGCCTCAGAACATCATGCTCTTGCAGGACGGCTCCATCAAGGTGGCCGACTTTGGCATTGCCCGCTTCCTCCAAAGCGAGACCCAGACCATGACCGACAAGGCCATTGGCTCGGTGCACTACATCGCCCCCGAGCAGGCCAGCGGCGACTATATCACCGATAAGGCGGACATCTACTCGGTGGGCGTCATGCTCTACGAGATGCTCACCGGCAAGCTGCCCTTTGTGGCGGACAACGCCGTCTCGGTGGCGCTGATGCAGCTGCAGGCTAAGCCCGTCATGCCCCGGGAGCTGAACCCCTCCATCCCCAGGGGCCTGGAGCAAATCACCATGCGCGCCATGGAGAAGAACCCTGTGGACAGGTTCCAGTCCGCCGGGGAGATGCTGGACGACTTGGACGAGTTCCGCCGCAATCCCAACATTGTGTTCCACTACGATTTGCAGACGGCCAACGCCCGGTACGACGCTTCCCGCAGCATGGAGGCCTACGACGCCTCCCGTCAAGCGCCCGCCTACAACGACGACTACGAGTACGAGGAGGAGCTGGTGCGCTCCCGCCGCAGCGCCAAGGGCGCCATGGTGGTCAAGGGCGTGCTGGCGGCGGCCATCATCGTGGGCCTCGCCGTGGCGGTGATTTACTTCCTCAACTACTGGAACAACCGCCCCGAGGCCGGCGACGACCTGCTGGAGATGCCCAATTTGGTGGGCCAGCTTTATGAGGACGTCATCGCCAATGAGGAGTACGCGGACTTCAACATCCAGGTCAGAGAGGGCAACGACCCAGATTTGCAGCCTGGTGAAATCATGAACCAAGACCCCGCCGCCGGTATCATGGTGAAGAAGGATGCGGATGTAGAGCTGCTGGTCAACGGGGGCGTGGGACAGGTGGAGGTGCCCGACGTGGTCACTGACCACATGACCTTGGAGGAGGCCCAGCAGGCCATAGAGGACGCGGGCCTTCACAGCCAGGTGGAAAACGTGGCCGACGATGAGGTGGAAGAGGGCCGCGTCATCTCCACCAACCCCGAGCCCGGCACAATGGTGGATTCCGGCAGCACTGTCACCCTGCGGGTGAGCACCGGTCCCGCGGAAGAGATGGTCACCGTGCCGGACGGCCTGGTGGGCGACACCTTGGCCAATGTGTCTGCCAAGCTGGAAGAGGCCGGCCTGGTGGTGGGCAACGTCAACCGGGACGACACCAGCACCTTGACCGTGGATACCGTCATCAGCCTGTCCCCCAACGAGGGCTCGGAGATTTCCAAGGGCTCCACCGTGGACATCACCGTCAGCTCCGGCAAGGGCGCCACCAAGACCCTCAGCACCAGCATCCCGCTGCCCAGCAGTGTCAGCGAGGACATCACTTTGGAGGTCTACCGCAACGGCACCAAGGTGACCACCGACACCGTCAACCCCTCCTACGGCAGCAGCTATTCCTTGAGCTTCACCGGCACCTCCGGCTCGGAGACCGTGGTGGTCACGCTGAACAGCCAGACCTATATGGAGCTGCAATTTGATTTTGACACCCAAAGCGTCCAGGTGACCCGCACCTACGAGTTCATCCCCGCGGGCGGCGGCGATTCCGAAAGCTCCTCCAGCAGCGAAAGCAGCGAGAGCAGCAGTGAAAGCAGCAGCGAGGAGGGCTCCTCCTCTGAGGAAGGGGATGCCCAGTGATGGGTGCCAAACAGCTAGAGGGCCTGGTGCGCAAGGGCATCGGCGGCTTTTACACCGTGGAGACCCCAGAGGGCCTTTACACCTGCACCGCCCGGGGCAAATTCCGCAAGGCCCGCATCTCCCCTTACGCGGGGGATAGGGTGCGCATCCTGGCCGAGGAGGACGGCACCGGCGCCCTGGAGGAGATCCTGCCCCGGCGCAACTTCCTGGTGCGGCCGCCCATCGCCAACATCGACCAGCTGTTCATCGTCTCCTCGCTGCGGGACCCCTACCCCGAGCCCCTGATTGTGGACAAGACCATCGCCGTGGCGGAGCTGGAGGACATCCAGCCCATTCTGGTGCTGACCAAAACCGATTTGGAGGGCCCCTCGCCCCTTAAAGAGGTGTACGATTTGGCCGGGGTGCCCTGTTTGGAGGTCTCCTCTGTCACCGGCCAGGGCGTGGACCAGGTGCGCCAGCTGCTGGCGGGGAAGGTCTCCGCCTTCACCGGCAACTCCGGCGTGGGGAAGTCCACCTTGCTCAACGCCCTGTTCCCAGAGTTCGCCTTGAAAACGGGGGAGGTCAGCCAAAAGCTGGGCCGCGGCCGCCACACCACCCGGGAGGTGGAGCTCTACAAGCTGGAGGGCGGCGGCTATGTGGCGGATACCCCCGGCTTCTCCACCTTTGACATCGAGCGCTACCGCTTGACGGACAAGGAGAAGCTGCCCTACGGCTTCCGGGAGTTCCTGCCCTATCTGGGCCAGTGCCAGTTCACCTCCTGCTCCCACACCTGCGAGAAGGGCTGCGCCATCCTCCAGGCGGTGGAGAAGGGGGAAATCCCCCGCCAGCGCCACGAGAGCTACTGCGCAATGTATCAAGAGATAAAGGATGTCAAGCAATGGCAACAAAAAAACAAGAATGTATGATTATCGGCGCCTCTCCCATTGAGGACGACGCCGTGTTCCGGGAATTCCCCCCCGAGAATTACTACGTCATCTGCGCCGACGCCGGCTATGAGACGGCCGAGCGCTACGGCATCACCCCGGACTTGGTGGTGGGGGATTTCGACTCTGCCAAAACGCTGCCCCCCAAGGGCAACAAGGTCCTCACCCTGCCCGTGGAGAAGGACGTCACCGACACCATGTACGCGGTGATCAAGGGCTTTGCCAAGGGCTACCGGAGCTTTGTGCTGGTGGGTTGCCTGGGCGGCGCACGGTTCGACCACTCCCTAGCCAACCTGGAGGTGCTCCAGTACATCCTCCAGCACAGCGGCTACGGCGTGATGGCCGACAGCCACACCAAGGTGTTCCTCATCGCCGGCAGCCGCCTGCGCCTCACCGAGATGAAGGGCGCCACGGTGTCTGTTTTCCCCTACGGCACCGCCAGCTGCACCGTCACCTACCAGGGGCTGCTGTACCCCCTGGCCCACGATACCCTCACCAGCGGCGGCGTGCTCATGGGCGTGAGCAACACCATCACTGCCGATACCGCCGTCATCCGGGTCCACGCGGGCACGGCCTTGGTGGTGGTCTACACGGCGTAACACTTTTTGCCCCTTTGGATATACTGGTTAGTGAACGAGAAAACCGGCAAAGGGAAAGGCAGATGGTCTTATGTCGCGCTGCGATTGGTCCTGTTTTAAAAATACCCAGACCAGGTGCTTGTGCGCTATCAGCTTTGGCCTGGGGATGTCCCTTTCCTGTTTTTGCCCCGTGGGGCTCACCTTGTTCCTCTGCGCGGTGCTTTTGGTGGCCTTGGGGTTTTCGTTACTACGTCGCGGAAACGGGAGGCAAGGGCAATGAAAATCGTCATCGTAGACCGGCGCAAAGGCATGGTGGGCATGCTGCTGCGTAAGCTGTACGGCATCCGCAAGGTGGCGGAGCCGTAAAACAGGAAACAACATACCGGCAAGGGCGGGAAAGGCTTTCCCGCCTTTCTCTTTGCCATTTTGCGAACCCAGCGGGGCTGCCTTTTTCCGGTGGCCCTTTTCTTGTGCCCGCATATTCTCCCAGCCCCCGCATAGATATGGGGTAAGAACAGCAAAGGAGAGAACTGAGTATGCAGGTAAAACAAAAGACACAGCCATACGACACATTCGACCCCGTGTTCGACGGCTCCTTTGAAGTGCCCATAGATACCGAGTACAACCTTCCAGACTATTGCCCAGACATCCAAAAGGTGCTGAAATGCCGGGTGGTGCCGGAGCTCTCCTCCTACGGCGTCAGCGAGGACACCCTCCGCTGCGAGGGCGTGTGCGACATCCGGGTGCTGTACCTGGACGCCAAGGGGGAGACCCTGCGCTGCTGCGACTTCACCAAGGAGTTTTCCGCCGCCATCAAGGTGAAATCCGCCCAGGAGAAGGCCGTGGCCTGGGTGCGGGCCTCGGTGGAGCACATCACCTGCCGGGCTGTCAACGCCCGCCGGCTGGACCTCCACCTGGCGGTCAGCCTCAAGGCCCTGGCGGTGGTCCAGCGGCAGGAGCAGCTCACCAGCGGCCTGGAGGGGGAGGGCATCCAGGTGCGGGGGGAGAGGCGTTCGGCTTCCCAGGCGGTAAACGCCCTCAGCCACCAGTTTACCCTGGAGGACCGGCTTCCCCTAAAAAATGGCAAACCCCCTATGGAGTCCATCCTGCGCAAGGAAATCTCCTGCCGGGTGACGGACTGCAAGCTGGCCCAGGGGCAGCTTGCGGTCAGCGGCAGGGCGGACATCTCCTTCCTCTACCTCTCCTC
>FR893829.1:142530-146922 GCA_000435395.1 Firmicutes bacterium CAG:94 | reverse complement strand
TTGAGTGCGCCGGCGCCTCGGAGGACTGCCTGTGCGATTTGCGGGTGGTGGCGGGGGAGAGCAGCCTTCAGCCCCGGGAGGACGACGTGGGGGAGTACACCAGCGTGGACGTCTCCTTGAAGGTGTTCCTCACGGCCTTCCTCTACCAGCCCTGTGAGGTGCAGCTGGTAAGCGACGCCTTTTCCACCCAGGCGCCTATGGACCTGCGCTTTGCCCAAAGCTCTTTGCTGGCGGTGCAGGAGGGCTACAGCGAGGTGCTGAAGAAAAAGTGCACCCTCACCGCCACCGAGGAGGAAATCCAAAAGGTGGTAGATTTGTGGTGCGAGCAGGAGGGCGTCCAGTCCACCTGCGGGGAGGGGAAGCTCTCTTACCGGGTGCGGTACACCTTGTGCCTGCTGTACCGGGGCACCTCCGGCAGGCTGCTCTACTTGGAAAAGAGTTTTGAGGGCACCTTCGCCACCGAGCTGGAGGGCGCCTTTGCCCAGCGCAGCGACAGCGTCTCCCTCACCGGCCTGTGGGAGTACCGCATCGCCGACAAGAACACCGTAGAGGCCTCTGTGGAGACGTGGGTGTCCAGCCTGCTCTACAGCCGGGAGAGCGTGTCCTACCTGTCCGCGGCGGGCATGGGGGAGAACGCCCAACCCTATCCCCACCAGCCCCAGCTGCTGGTGTATTACGCCTCCCCCGGGGAGAGGCTGTGGGACATCGCCAAAAGCCACCGGGCGCTGCTCTCGGATTTGCAGGAGCAGAACGACCTGTACGAGGATACGCTGCCGGACGCCCGGCCCCTGATAATCTGTAACCGATAAAACACACTGCGGTAGAGAGGTAAGGACAATGGAAGGCTTTAACGTATACAAGGACATACAGGACCGCACCCACGGGGAAATCTACATCGGCGTGGTGGGACCGGTGCGCACGGGGAAATCCACCTTTATCAAGAAGTTTATGGACACGGTGGTCATCCCCCACATCCCAGACGGCATCCAGCGGGAGCGGGCCATCGACGAGCTGCCCCAGTCCTCCGCCGGGCGCACCATCATGACCACCGAGCCCAAGTTCATCCCGGAGCAGGCGGTAGACGTGCAGATTGACGAGGACGCCTCCTTCCGGGTGCGCATGATAGACTGTGTGGGCTACATCGTCCCCAGCGCCATTGGCTACATCGAGGAAGACCAGCCCCGCATGGTGCGCACCCCCTGGTATGAGGAGCCCATCCCCTTTAACATGGCGGCGGAAATCGGCACCAAGAAGGTCATTACAGAGCACTCCACCATCGGCCTGGTCATCACCACCGACGGCACCATCAGCGACATCCCCCGGGAGGAGTACGAGGAGGCCGAGGAGCGCGTCATCGACGAGCTGAACCAAACCGGCAGGCCCTATGTGATGCTCCTCAACTGCGTGGAGCCAGAGCGCCCCGAGGCCCGGGAGCTGGCTGCCCGGCTGGGGGAGAAGTATTCCATCCCCGTGCTGCCGGTGAACTGCATCGACATCACCGAGCAGGACATCCGGGACATCATCGCCAGCCTGCTGTACCAGTTCCCCGTGCGGGAGGTGGCCCTGGACCTGCCCGGCTGGGTCACCTCTTTGGAAAGCGGCCACTGGCTGCTCTCCGGGGTGCTGGCGTCCCTGCGCGGCGCCTGCTGCATCCACAAAATGTGCCAGGTCAAATCTATGCTGGAACGTTTGCGAGAGTGTGAGCCGGTCAAGGAGGTGCGGGTGGGCCGCATCGATTTGGGCAGCGGCACCGGCCGGGCCGAGCTGGTCTTTGACCAGAGCCTGTTTTACCGTATCGTAGGGGAGCGCACCGGCCTGGAGATTCAGGACGACTCCCAGCTGATGGCCCAGCTGGTGGAGATGACCGCCATCAAAAAGCAGTTCCAAAAGCTCCAGCAGGCCTACGAGGACGTGCAGCAAACCGGCTACGGCATCGTCATGCCAGAGGTGGAGGAGCTCACCTTGGAGGAGCCAAAAATCCTCAAGCAAAACGGGAAGTACGGCATCCGCCTAAAGGCCACGGCGCCCTCCATCCACATGATGAAAACGCAAATCCACACCGAGATAACCCCCATTGTGGGCTCGGAGCAGCAGTCCGAGGAGCTGGTGATGTACCTGCTCAAGGAGTTCGAGGAGAACCCCGTGAAAATCTGGGACTCCAACATCTTCGGGAAGTCCCTCCACTCCTTGGTCAACGAGGGGATGCACAACAAGCTCTACCGCATGCCCGCCGACGCCCGGGAAAAGGTGCGGGAGACCATCGAGCGCATCATCAACGACGGGTGCAACGGCCTGCTGTGCATCATCCTGTAGCCTATGCAGGACTTGGAAAAGCTCAAAGAGATTGAAGAGCTGGGCCTGGAGGAGCCAGATTCCCCCGGGCCCCAGGAGCCAGAGGGGAGAGGGGGCAGCAACGTCCCCCTGGTGCAAGGGGCGCTGTGCCTGCTGGTGTTGGGGGCGCTGCTCCTGCTGCGGTATCTGGAAGCCCCTGCCTATGACACCTTCACCGCCTGGTACCAGCAGGAGGCCTCCCAGATAATCCAACTGCCCGCCTGGGAGGAGGCGCTGCCCCAAGGGCCCACCGCCGGGCCCTCCCCATCGGCCCAGCCCACGCCCAGCCCCAGCCCCTGGGAGGGGGAAGCGTCCCTCCAGCGGATTTGATGGTGGCTTTCCCTCTGGGAAGCTGCCAGGTGCGCCTGGGATTCTCCTGTTTCGCGCTGCTGTCCTTTTGCTGCCTGTTCCTGGGGGCGGATGGCAGCGCCTTTTTTCTGGCAGCTGCCGCCTGCCACGAGGCCGCCCATGTGGCAATGCTCTTTTGGCTGAAAGCGCCCCCTGCCACGGTCCAGGTGACGGCTCTGGGCTGCCGCATCATTCCCAACCGGGAGAAGCTCCTCTCCTACCGGCAGATGGCGGCGGTCTCCCTGGCTGGCCCGGGGATGAATTGGCTCCTGGCCGGGGCCTTGGCGCTTCTGGGCCAGGGGGAAAGCTATTTTGCCGGGGCCAACCTGGTGCTGGGCGCCCTCCACAGCCTGCCCATCGAGCCCCTGGATGGCGGCATGGCCCTTCACAGCCTGCTGTGCGTCCGGATGAAGGCCTCCACAGCGGCGCGGGTGTCCACAGCTTTGTCCGCGGCGTGCCTGCTGCCCCTGGCCGCCCTGGGATTTGCCATCCTGCTGCGCACCCGGTACAACTTTACCCTTCTGGCCATGAGCCTTTACCTCATGCTCTATCTGGTGCTCAAACGGGACTTTTTTACGGGGTAGGGGAGAATCATCCGTCGCTGTGTTGCTAACTAAAAATCCGGGCAGCCCAATCCGTACCAGTTTACCGCCCCTAATCCACACCAAAAAGAAAACCGCCAGAACCAGCAACAACACTGGACTTCTGGCGGTTTTGCGCGGCGGCCGCGAGGATAGACAGCCCCTTTTAACGCAAGGAGAGAACAAAAAGAAAAAGCCGAGCCTGGAACGCAGATTGCGTCCAGGCTCAGCCTGGCGGAGAAGAAGGGATTTGAACCCTTGCGCCGGTTTCCCGACCTACTCCCTTAGCAGGGGAGCCCCTTCACCACTTGGGTACTTCTCCATGGTGAAAACTCTATGATAAACTATAAAACTGTGATAGCAGAATGGGCAGGTGGCGGAGAGGAAGAGATTCGAACTCTTGGTTCCTTGCGGAATCACTAGTTTTCAAGACTAGCTCCTTAAACCACTCGGACACCTCTCCATGTCTGACGCTTGTTTATGATATCACAAGCTTGCACAAAAGTCAACGTTTTTTTTTCGTGAAGATTTTCCTGGCTTGTTCCTCCAGGGAATCCTCCCGGCACAGCTCGCACAGGGCCATGGCCGGCAGGGAAATCCCCATCCACAAAAAGGAGTAGGGCAGGCATACCTGTCCCAGCAGGTTCAGGGGAACGTTGGAGTAGTCCCAAATGTCAAACCCCAGCAGGCAGTTGAGCACCAGCCCCAGCACCAGCTCCACCCCGGTGATGATGCCCGCCCCCGCCAGGCACCGGCTGAATATGTTGTTGTCCTCTAAGACCCCGCAGCAGATGTGGTTGATCAAGCACAGGCAGATGCCCCCCGCCAAAGCCATGGAGGAGTGCGTCTCCCCCCGCCACAGCATCTCAATGGCGGGGTAGGCCCAGCTTCCGGTGAGAAACAGAAGCGCGTCTTGGTACATAAGCATGCCTCCCAAAAACAGTGTGCGCGCCCCTATAGTATGCCGCCCGTACCGCCTTTTTATTTCTTTGGGCTGAATTCATAGAAACTCTTGTTTTTTCCCGTGCTTTTGCCTTATAATAGTAAAAGAGAAGGCCGGGCCTTTTTCCGGGCGGCCGGCTGGTTTGAATTATTTGGGAAGGAAGTGCGATTTTATGAGGATTCTAGTGAC
>FR893829.1:132903-142480 GCA_000435395.1 Firmicutes bacterium CAG:94 | reverse complement strand
GGCAGCCATACCTCTATCGTCCTGTTGGAGCAGGGCCACGACGTTGTCATCGTGGACAACCTGTGCAACAGCAAGCGGGTGGCCGTGGACAGGGTGGAGGAGCTCTCCGGCAAGAAGGTGACCTTCTACCAGTACGATGTCTGCGACGAAGCCAAAATGCGGGAGGTCTTTTCCAAAGAGTCCATCGACGCTGTCATCCACTTTGCCGGCTTAAAGGCGGTGGGCGAGTCCGTTGCCATCCCCCTGCGGTATTACGACAACAACCTCACCTCCACCTTGGTGCTGCTCAAGGTGATGAAGGAGTTCGGCGTGGGGAACTTTGTGTTCAGCTCCTCCGCCACGGTGTACGGCGACCCTGCCTCTGTGCCCATCCGGGAGGATTTCCCCCTCTCCACCACCAACCCCTACGGCACCACCAAGCTGATGATTGAGCGCATCCTCACCGACTGCGCCAACGCCGACCAGAATTTCCACCCGGTGCTGCTGCGGTACTTCAACCCCGTGGGCGCCCACGAGAGCGGCAAAATCGGTGAGGACCCCAACGGCATCCCCAACAACCTGGTGCCCTACATCACCCAGACCGTGGTGGGCAAGCGGGAGAAGGTCCACGTCTTTGGCAACGACTATCCCACCCCTGACGGCACCGGCGTGCGGGATTATATCCATGTGGTGGACCTGGCCAAGGGCCACGCCGCCGTGCTGCCCCTGTTTGAGAAGGGCTTCACCGGCGCCAAGGTGTACAACCTGGGCACCGGCAAGGGCTACTCCGTGCTGGATATGATTCACGCCTTCTCCAAGGCGGCGGGGAAGGACATCCCCTATGTCATCGACCCCCGGCGTCCCGGCGACATCCCGGAGTGCTACGCCGACTGCTCCAAGGCCTACGAGGAGCTGGGCTGGAAGGCGGAGAAGACCCTGGACGACATGTGCGCCGACTCCCTGCGCTGGCAAAGGATGAACCCCAATGGCTTTGAGGATTGACAGGAAAGTGGTGCTGGCCTCGGCCTCGCCCAGCCGGAAGATGCTCTTAGAGCAGGCCGGCGTGGACTTTGAGGTGGTGGTCTCCGGGGTGGACGAAACCGTCCCGCCGGAGTTCACCCCCGCCCAGACCGTGGAGACACTGGCCCAGCGGAAAGGGGAGGCCGTGCTGGCTCTGCGGCCGGAGATGCCCATTATCGCCGCGGATTCCGTGGTGAGCATCGACGGCCTGATTTTGGGCAAGCCCGCCGACGACCAGGCGGCAAAGGCCACCTTGCGGCGATTGTCCGGCCGCACCCACCAGCTCATCACCGGGGTGTGCCTGCTGGCAGCGGGAAAGCGGGAGGTGTTCCACATGAGCACCCAAGTCACCTTCTACCCCCTCACCGAGGCGGAGATAGATGAATACGTGGCCATGGGTGAATCCCGGGGCCGCGCCGGCGCCTACGGCATCGAGGGCATCGGCGTGGTGCTGGTCCAGTCCATCCAGGGGGATTATCCCAACATTGTGGGCCTGCCCGTGGCGGAGACGCTCCGCCGCCTGGGCAAACTGCTGGAAGCGTAACTGGCACCCGAACAGGCCCGCCCGCGTAGGATACGGGTGGGGGTGGTTCCATGGCCAAAGGGCTTCGCAGGTTCCGGTACACCAGAAAAAAAGGGAGGGGCAAGGCGCTCCTCCTGTTGGCGGCGGCCCTGTTCACCGGGGGCACCGCCCTTTCCGAGTGGGGCCTGGGCTCCATCTCGGAGGAGCTCACCCAAGAGGCCGCCCGGGCCTATGTGCTGGCCCAGGTGAACCAGGCTGTGGAGGAGGCCCTGGCCCAGCCCCGGCCCTTTGTGACCATCGAACGGGATGGGGAAGGGGAGCCGGTGGCGGTCCAGGCGGATACCGCGGCCCTCAACGAGCTGCGGCTCCAGGTGCTGGGCACGCTGGGGGAGAGCCTCAACGGCAGCGTCACCGTGGAGGTACCTGTGGGCAGCCTGACAGGGGTTGCCCTGCTCAACGGCCGGGGCTTCCCCGTGCCCTTGACGCTGGGAATGGAAGGTTCGGCGGACCTTTCCTTCCAAACCGAGTTCGTCTCCGCCGGCATCAACCAGAGCTGCCACCGCGTCACCATGGTGGTGAAGGCCCAGGGCTTTTCCCAGTCCCGCCGGTTTGAAACCCAGGTGGAGGTGGAGACCTCCACCGTGCTGGCGGAAACCGTGCTGGTGGGCGCTGTGCCGGAGGGGGCGGTTCTGAAAACTGGATAAAAGGATATAGATTCATGGAGAAACAAGAAGCCCAGCGCAGGCTGGAGGAGCTGCGGGAGCAGGTGCGCTACCACAGCCGAAAATATTACACCGAGGACGACCCGGAAATCAGCGACTTTGCCTACGACCAGCTCTACCGGCAGCTGGAGACCTTGGAGGCCGCGTTCCCAGAGCTTGTCACCGAGGATTCCCCCACCCAAAAGGTGGGCGGCGCGGTGTACAACACCTTTGCCCCCGTCACCCACCAGGTGCCCCTAGAGAGCCTTCACGACTCCTTCTCTCAAGAGGAGCTGCGGGAGTTTGACCGCCGGGTGCGGGAGGCCGTGGGGGAGGTGGAGTACGTGGTAGAGCCCAAGTTCGACGGGCTCTCGGTGGCGCTGGAGTACCGGGACGGCCTGTTCGTCCGGGGCTCCACCCGGGGGGACGGCGTCACCGGCGAGGACGTCACGGAGAACATCCGCACCATCCGCTGCGTGCCCAAGGTGCTCAAAGAGCCCGTGCCCTTTTTGGAGGTGCGGGGCGAGGTGTACATGTCCGACGAGAGCTTTGCCCGCCTGTGCGAGCGCCAGGAGCTTTTGGAGGAGAAGCCCTTTAAAAACCCCCGCAACGCCGCGGCTGGCTCCCTGCGCCAGAAGGACCCCAAAATCACCGCCCAGCGGGAGTTGAGCCTGTTTGTGTTCAACGTCCAGCAGGTGGAGGGCAAAGAGCTCTCCCGCCACGACCAGTCCCTGGAGTGGCTGCGGGAGCTGGGCTTCCCGGTGGCCGACCTGTACCGGACTTCCTCCAGCATCGACGAGGTGCTGGGCTTTATCGAGGAGATTGGCGGCAAGCGTGGGGAGTTCTCCTTCCCCATCGACGGCGCCGTGGTAAAGGTCAACGACTTCTCCCAGCGGGAGGAGCTGGGCAGCACCGCCAAGTTCCCCCGGTGGGCAGAGGCCTTTAAATACCCGCCCGAGGAAAAGGAGACCACGTTGCTGGAAATTGAGGTAAACGTGGGCCGCACCGGCGTCCTCACCCCCACAGGGGTGTTTGCCCCTGTGACGTTGGCGGGCACCACCGTCAGCCGGGCCACTTTGCACAACCAGGATTTCATCACCGAGAAGGACATCCGGGTGGGCAGCCGTGTGGTGCTGCGCAAGGCGGGGGAAATCATCCCCGAGGTGGTGGCCGTGCTGGAGAGCCCCGCGGATTCCCAGCCCTACCAGCTGCCGGAGGTGTGCCCCTCCTGCGGCGAGCGCGTCACCCGGGTGGAGGGGGAGGCGGCCACCCGCTGCACCAACCCCCAGTGCCCGGCCCAGCTGCTGCGCAACCTCATCCACTTTGCCAGCCGGGACGCCATGGACATCGACGGCCTGGGCCCCGCCATTCTGGAGCAGCTTCTCCAGGGCGGGCTGGTCCACTCCCCGGCGGACTTGTACACCCTCCAGGTAGGCCAGCTGCAAAAGCTGGAGCGCTTTGGCAAAAAAAGCGCCGAAAACCTGGTGGCCGCCCTGGAGCGCTCCAAGGGCAACGACCTCTACCGGCTGGTGTACGCCTTGGGCATCCCCCACATCGGGGCCAAGGCGGCCCAGGTGCTCTGCGGGGCCTTCCCCACCATGGAGGCCATCCAAAGCGCCACCGAGGAGGAGCTCTCCCAGATAGAGGGCTTTGGGGGCATCATGTCCCAAGAGGTGGCCGCCTTCTTCCAGAAGGAGTCCGCCCGGGAGCTGGTGGCCCGCTTGGGGGAGCTGGGCGTCAACATGGAGGCCCAGCGCCAAGAGGCCCAGGGCACTACCTTGGCTGGCAGCACCTTTGTGCTCACCGGCACCTTGCCCACCATGAGCCGCAAGGAGGCCACCCAGCTCATCGAAAGCCACGGGGGAAAGGTGACTTCTTCCGTTTCCAAAAAGACAAGCTATGTGCTGGCCGGGGAGGAAGCTGGCAGCAAGCTGGAAAAAGCCCGCCAGCTGGAAATCCCCGTGCTCACTGAGGAGGAGCTCCTCCAAATGCTCCAAGGACATTAAAGAGAAAGGTGGAACATCGCGATGATTTGCAAATTTGAGGAACTGTACCAGCAGGAGGCCCAGGGCCAGCGCGCCCGGTACCAGGCCCTGCGGGAGGGCTTTAAGGCCCAGTTTGGCAGCGACGAGGGCGGCGAGTACTTCAGCGCCCCCGGCCGCTCGGAGATTGGCGGCAACCACACCGACCACCAGCATGGCCGCGTGCTGGCCGCCGCGGTAAACCTGGACATCGCCGCCTATGCCCGCAAGACAGACAACGGCCGGGCCGTGCTGAAGTCCGCGGAATACACCAAGATGGACGACATCGATATCAGCGACCTGGACATGAAAGAGGAGGAGAAGGACACCTCCGCCGCCTTGCTGCGGGGCATCTGCGCCCGGTGCGTCCAGCTGGGCTACAAGGTGGGCGGCTTCGAGGCCTACACCATCACCCGGGTGCTCAAGGGCTCCGGCCTTTCCAGCTCCGCCGCCTTCGAGGTGCTGGTGGTCACCATCATCAGCCATCTGTACAACGACGACGCAATCGACCCTGTCACCGTGGCGAAAATCGCCCAGTACGCGGAGAACGTCTACTTCGGCAAGCCCTCTGGCCTGCTGGACCAGACTGCCAGCTCTGTGGGCGGCTTTACCGCCATCGATTTCAAGGACCCGGAGAACATCCTCATCGAGAAGGTGAACTTCGACGTCACCGCCCACGGCTATGCCCTCTGCGTGGTGGACACCGGCGGCAACCACGCCGACCTGACCAACGAGTACGCCCTGGTGCCCAAGGAGATGAAAGAGGTGGCCGCCTTCTTTGGCAAGGAGTTCCTGCGGGACGTGGACGAGCAGGAGTTCTACGGCAAGATAGGCGAGGTGCGCAAGCAGACCGGCGACCGTGCCGTGCTGCGCGCCATGCACTTCTTTGACGACGACCGCCTGGCCGCCCAGGAGGCCCAGGCCCTGCGCGCCGGGGACTTCGACAGCTTTAAGGAGATGGTCATCGCCTCTGGCCGTTCCTCCTTCCAGCGGCTGCAAAACGTCTTTGCCACCATCAACCCTCAGGAACAGGGCTTGTCCTTGGCTCTGGCGTTGACGGAGAAACTCCTGGCCGGGGAGGGCGCCTGGCGCGTCCACGGCGGCGGCTTCGCCGGGACCATCCAGGCCTATGTGCCCCTGGCCCGCCTGGACGAGTACCGCGCCGCCATGGAGAAGGTCTTTGGGAAGGGCGCCTGCTATGTGCTCTCTGTCCGCCAGGCCGGCGGCACCAAGGTGGAGCTGTAACGAATAACATAAAGAAAGGAGCCCTAGCGCGCGCTAAGGCTCCTTTTTCTTTTCCCTTATTCTTTCACTGGCGCAGGGGAAAGCCCTGGTCCAGCATGATGCCGGCGGTCTTGTCGCTGACCGGTATGGGCTCCTCCCCCTTGCAGTAGAGGATGTAGTCCCCGTCGCTCTCCCGGGCAAGCCAGCTGTTCCACGTGGTAACGGGAGTGTACTGGCCCTCTGTAATTTCCTCCATGGAGGGATAATAGGCGGGCTGCACCACCACCGAGTAAGAGCAAACAAGCAGCAAGGCCATAATGCCTGCCAGGGCCAAGGGCGCCACTTTCCGGTGGCGTTGGCGGGCCTGCAAAATCAGCTCCACCCGCTGAAGGATATCTTCCTTCTGGGAGGAGACAAGCTCCGTCACCCTGTACGAGGAAAAGCCCTTATTCTTCTGCTTGTGGCTGCTCACCAGCGTCTTGACCAGCACCTCTTGGTAGTCCAGGGCCGCCTGCATCCCAGCGTGCTTGAGCACCGCGCCGTCGCACTTCAGCTCCAGGGCCCGGGCCAGGTCTTTTTTCAGCAGGTACACCAGGGGGTTCCACCAGAACAAAATGCAGAAAACCTCCACAAACAGCTTCACCCACATGTCGTGGTTTTTCCAATGGCACAGCTCGTGGAGGAACACGTAGCGGTACTCTTCATCGGTGTAGTGGTAACAGGGCAGCAGAATGACAGGCCGCAATAAGCCGGCGATTACCGGCGTGTCCGCCCGCAGGGTCTGGATAAGGAGGGGCGCAGGCACATCCAATTCCCTAGCCGCCTGTTGGGCCAGGCGCTCTATGCGGGAATCCTCCAGCGGTTCATAGGAACGCAGCTTTTTGTGGAATTTCCAAGCGCCAAGGCCTGTGCGTGCCGCCAGGCCCAAAGAGCCTGCTGCCCAAACCAGCAGCAGCACCTCCCACACTTGGAGAGGCAGCTGCCCCAAAGGCGCCCGCAGCGCCCGGAACAGCCCGGCCACCAGCCCCTCCAGCCCTACCACATTGGTAAAGTGCAGAAACTCAATGGGAAACAGGCACCGCAGCGCCGTCCCCAGAATGAGAAACAACAAGGGCGTCACCCCGGTCAGGGCCAGCAGCCGGGTGTTTTTCCGAAAAAAATAGAGCAGCAAGATGAACGCGCTGCTCCATAATACCGCTGTAAACAGGGAGTAAGGGGTAATCGACATGTGCGTTACCCCCTCCGGCGTCTCACAGCTTTCTCAATCTCTTGCAAGAGCCCGTCCACATCTTCCACTTTGGAGTACTTAATCAAAGAGCACACAATGGCGGGGATGTCCGCCGGGGTGTACTTGGGGGAAGAGGTTATCTGCAAGGCAAAGTGTTCATTGCGGGTTACGGTGGGCGCATAGCGGCGGGCGTAGTTTTGTTCTTTGCCCAGGCCGCCCACCACCACGATATACTCCTTGTCAATCAAGTCGTTAATCAACAGGTGGAAGGAGTTTACGGCGAACAGGGGCTCGCCTTTTTCCGAAATAGCGGCTTCCAGAATTTCAGGCCGGCCCAAAGGGCGGTCGGCGTCCCACAGGATTTCCATCAGCGCCAGTTCCGATTTTGTAAGGGGGAAACGTTTCCGTTTTTTCATGAGGCACCTCAATTCTAGTATTTTACTTGTAAACCTTTGTTTACCTTCAGTTTAATTTTTTATTGGAAAAATGTCAAGAAATTTTTGCAAGATGGGCCTAAAAAATCTCCAGCTATCCCCATGATATACAATCATGTTGTCAGTACACATGCCGTACCTGTCCGCGCGGCGTGGAAATCCCTCTTTGGGTGGCCTCCCGCCCCATGAAAAGGAGCTGCTCCTTTGGCTTTCAGGGGAAAAACACCTTCCCCCTGTGTCTTGCGGTTTTCCACAGGATGTGCTATACTAAACTACAGGTTGTGCCTGCCTGCCGGCGGGAGCACAGCCTGTATCCCTCAGCTAGGAGTGTAGCCTTTGGAAAACCAGCTTGCCCAGGAAGAGCTTTCCCGCCAAAAGCTTTTTATGGCCGATGTGGCGGAGATGATGAAGGTGCGGGCCCGCGGGCCTGTGCCCATGGCCTATGTGCGCACCTACGGCTGCCAGCAGAACGTGGCGGACGGGGAGAAAATCAAGGGCCTGTTAAGTGAAATCGGCTTTTCCTTTGCGGAAACCCCCGAGGAGGCGGACTTTATCCTCTTCAACACCTGCGCCGTGCGGGAGCACGCCCAGGACAGGGTGTTCGGCAATGTGGGCGCTTTAAAGAATATCAAGCGCCGCCACCCCGGCACCATCATCGCCGTGTGCGGCTGCATGACAGAGCAGGAGCACGTGGCCGAGCGCTTTAAGAAAAGCTATCCCTTTGTGAATATCGTCTTCGGCACCCACGTCATCCACCGGCTGCCGGAGATGCTCTACACCACCCTCACCGATTCCAAGCGGGTGTTCCTGCGGGGCCACGAGGGGGAGGAGGTCCTGGAGGGCATCCCCACCCGCCGGGACGGCACTTCCCGGGCCTGGGTGACGGTGATGCTGGGCTGCGACAACTTCTGCTCCTACTGCATCGTACCCTATGTGCGGGGCCGGGAGAAGAGCCGCCGCCCCGAGGAAATCGTCAAGGAGTGCCGCCAGCTTATCGAGGCGGGCTACAAGGAAATCACCTTGCTGGGGCAGAACGTCAACTCCTACGGCAAGGGCCTGGAGGAGCCGGTGAACTTCGCCGAGCTGCTCCGCCGCATCGACGCCATCCCCGGGGATTACCGCATCCGGTTTATGACCTCCCATCCCAAGGACGCCAGCCGGGAGCTGTTCGACGTCATGGCCCACAGCCAGCACATCCCCCACTACATCCACCTGCCCTTTCAGTCCGGCAACGACCGGGTCTTGCGGGAGATGAACCGCCGCTACAACCGGGAGCAGTATCTGGAGCTCATCCGCTACGCCCGCAGCGTCATGCCGGACATCAGTTTCACCTCCGACGTGATTGTGGGCTTCCCCGGCGAAACCTATGAGGAGTTTCAGGACACCCTCTCCCTTATCCGGGAGGTGGGCTTCACCTCTCTGTTCACCTTTATCTACTCCCCCCGGGAGGGGACACGGGCCGCCAAAATGCCCGACCCCGTCTCCCACGAGGAGAAGACCCAGTGGTTCGCGGAGCTGCTCAAGGTCCAGGAGGAGGTCGCCGCCCAGCGCAGCGCCGCCATGGTGGGCCAGACCTACCGGGTGCTGGTGGAGGAGCGAAACGAGAAGTCCGGCCTGCTTTCGGGCCGCACGGCCTCCAGCGTGGTCATCGACTTCCCCGGCGGGGAGGAGCTTATCGGCCAGTACGCCCAGGTGAAAGTCATCGCCGCCCGCAGCTGGATGCTCTCCGGGGAGCTGGCGGAGTGAATCGGAGGGGGATTTGTGAAAAAGCTGGAGCGCTTTTTTGATATCTTGTCCGGAACGGGGGTCGGCTTGTTCCTTGGCAAGCTCCTCTATCTTTTGTGGCACACTCGGGCGTATCCGGAGCTTTATGCCATGCAGTCCGCTCCCTGGTATGCGGCACTTCTGGTTCCAGGGGCGGGAATGGTGCTGGCGCTTCTGATAGCCGGAATTGGAAAGGCGGTTTTGCGCCGCCGGGCCAAGAGAACCAATCAAAAGAAGCAGTGATGCTTTTTACAATATTTTAAGAAAGTTCAAATATAATTCACAAGGAGAAATTACAATGGACATCATCGAAATGACAAGAGAACTGGGCCGTGCCCTGCAGAACGACGAGCGCTACATCGCCATGATGGCGGCCCGCCAAGCCAGCGACGAGGATGAGGCTTTGCAGGAAGCCATTGGCGAGTTCAACTTAAAGCGCATGGCCATCTCCAACGAGGCCCAGAAGGAGGAGCGGGACGACGAGACCCTCCGCCGCCTCAACGACGAGTTCCGCGCCGTGTACCAGAAGATCATGGAGAACGAGCACATGCTCCGCTACAACGACGCCAAGAACGAGTTCGACGCCCTGCTGCAGCAGATGACCGGCATCCTCAGCCTGTGCGCCGAGGGCGAGGACCCCGCCACCTGCGACGCGTCCTCCTGCGGCGGCAACTGCGCCAGCT
>FR893829.1:129088-132868 GCA_000435395.1 Firmicutes bacterium CAG:94 | reverse complement strand
TGCCACTGAGAAACACACGGGGACGGCCTGCGCTCCCCTGGAAATGGAAAGGGTTGGTTTAGTAAGCAATGGCGGATTTTTCCCCAATGATGAAACAATATTTTGAGATGAAAGAAAAGTATCCTAACACGATACTTTTCTTTCGCCTTGGCGATTTTTACGAAATGTTCTTCAACGACGCCAAGACCGTCTCCCGGGAGCTGGAGCTCACCCTCACTGGCCGGGAGTGCGGCCAGGAGGAGCGCGCCCCCATGTGCGGCGTGCCCTTCCACAGCGCCGAAAGCTACATCGCCAAGCTGGTGGCAAAGGGCTATAAGGTGGCCATCTGCGAGCAGCTGGAGGACCCCAAGCTGGCCAAGGGCCTGGTAAAGCGGGACGTCATCCGGGTTATCACCCCGGGCACCGTGGTGGAGAACTCCATGCTGGATGAAACCCGCAACAACTTCCTGTGCTCCATCTGCTACGAGGAGGACGGCCTGGGCCTGTGCTTTGGGGACATCTCCACCGGCGATTTGACAGCCGACCAGGTGCTGGCACCCAACAGCGAAACGCTGCTCCACATTTTGGAGGACCGCCTGGCCCGCTACAGCCCCAGCGAGATTCTGCTCAATCCCCAGGCCCTGGACTTAACAGGCCTGGCGGACTTTATCCGGGAGAAGCTCCACGCCGCGGTGGAGTGCCAGGAGAGCGCGCTGTACCAGGATTTGGGCCAGTGCCAAGCGCGGGTCAGCCGCCAGTTTGGCGGCCAGAGCCTGGCCCAGCTGGAGCTCTCCGACAAGCCCCTGGCGGTCAAGGCGTTAAGCGCGTTGTTCGACTACCTCTCCCGCACCCAAATCACCGGCTTAGAGCGGATGAACGAGGTGGACATCGGCACCGACGCGGGCGTCATGGGCCTGGATATCAACGCCCGGCGGAACCTGGAGCTGACCGAAACGCTGCGCAACAAGGAGAAGCGTGGCTCTTTGCTGTGGGTGTTGGACCGCACCAAAACCGCCATGGGCAAGCGCCTTATCAAGGCCTGGCTGGAGCAGCCCCTTTTGAGCCCGGCGAAAATCACCCGGCGGCAAAACGCCGTGGAGGAGCTGTTCCAGAACCCCCAGCTGCTGGACCAGCTCACTGAGCAGCTCACCGGCATCTACGATTTGGAGCGCATCATGACCCGCATTGTCTACGGCTCGGCCAACGGCCGGGAGCTGCGCTCTCTGTCCACGGCCCTCAAGCGGCTGCCGGGGCTCCTCACATTGCTGGAGGGCTGCCAGGCCACGCTGCTCCAGCAGCTGCGCCAGGAGATGGACGGCCTGGAGGACGTGGCCCAGCTCATTGACGCCGCCATTGTGGACGACCCGCCCTTCACCATCCGGGAGGGGGGCATCATCCGGGACGGGTACAACCAAGAGCTGGACGAGGTCAAGCGGGACATGAACGGCGGCCGGGAGCTCATCGCCGCGGTGGAGGCCCGGGAGCGGGAGCGCACCGGCATCCCCAAGCTGAAAACCGGCTACAACCGGGTGTTCGGCTATTACATCGAGGTGTCCAACAGCTACAAAAACCAGGTGCCCGAGGATTACATCCGCAAGCAGACCCTCACCGGCGGCGAGCGCTACATCACCCAGGAGCTGAAAGACCTGGAAAACCGCATTCTGGGCGCCCACGACAAATCCATCGCCCTGGAGTCCAAGCTCTTTGAGGAGGTGCGCCGGTTTGTGGCGGACCAGCTGCCCCGGGTGCAGTCCTCCGCCAAGGCGGTGGCCGCTTTGGACGTGCTGTGCTCCTTTGCCGTGGTGTCCGTGAAAAACGACTACACCCGGCCCGTCATCAACATGAGCGGCAAGCTCTACCTCAAGGACAGCCGCCACCCCGTGGTGGAGGCCCTGCTCCACGACACGCCCTTTGTCCCCAACGACGTGGACATGGATATGCACGACAACCGGGTGGCCATCATCACCGGCCCCAACATGGCGGGCAAGTCCACCTACATGCGGCAGACTGCCATCATCACCATTATGGCCCAGATTGGCTGCTTTGTCCCCGCCGCCGTGGCGGAGATTGGCATTGTGGACAGCATCTTCACCCGGGTGGGCGCCTCCGACGACTTGTCCGCGGGCCAGTCCACCTTTATGATCGAGATGGCAGAGGTGGCGGACATCCTGAAAAACGCCACCCAAAACAGCCTTATCATCTTCGACGAAATCGGCCGCGGCACCTCCACCTTCGACGGCATGAGCATTGCCCGGGCCGTCTTGGAGTACGTCCACGACAAGAAGCTGGTAGGCGCCAAGACGCTGTTTGCCACCCACTACCACGAGCTCACCGCCCTGGAGGACCAGCTCCCCGGGGTGAAGAACTTCAACATCGCCGTGAAAAAGCGGGGCGACGACATCACCTTCCTGCGGCGCATCGTCCGGGGCGGGGCCGACGACAGCTTCGGTATCGAGGTGGCCAAGCTGGCCGGCGTGCCGGAGAAGGTCATCCGCCGGGCCAAGCAGGTGCTGGCCGAGCTGGAGAAAGAGGGAGCCGAGGGCACCCGGCCTTCCCACCACCGCTTCTCCGAGGAGCCCGTGCAGCTGACCATGGACACCGTGGACGGCGAGGTGCTGCAAAAGCTCCGCAGCCTGGATGTAAACGCCCTGACGCCCATCCAGTGCATGAACACCCTTTTCGAGCTGTGCAGTATGCTGAAATAATCTAAAACGAGAAAGGAGGCGGTACCATGCCGAAAATCCAAGTGCTAAATAAGCAGGTGGCGGAGCTCATTGCCGCGGGCGAGGTGGTGGATAGGCCATCTTCCGTTATCAAAGAGCTGGTGGAGAACGCCGTGGACGCCGGCGCCACCATCATCACGGTGGAAATCCGCCGGGGGGGCGTCACCTTTATGCGGGTGACGGACAACGGCTGTGGCATCGCCCCCGAGGACGTGCCCACCGCCTTCCTGCGCCACGCCACCAGCAAGGTGGTGGGGGAGGACGACTTGAACTCCATCGCCACCTTGGGCTTCCGCGGGGAGGCGCTGGCCTCCATCTCCGCCGTGGCCCACGTGGAGCTGCTCACCCGCACCCCCGGCGCGGTGGCAGGGGTGCGCTACACCTGCGGCGGCGCCGAGGAGCCCACCTTGGAGGACGCCGGCTGCCCCGAGGGCACCACCATCCTGGTGCGGGATTTGTTCTACAACACCCCCGCCCGCATGAAGTTCCTCAAAAAGGACTCCACCGAGGGCAACTCCGTGGCGGGCATTTTGGATAAGCTGGCCCTGTCCCACCCGGAGATTTCCTTCCGGTTCCTCCGGGACGGCAAGGAGCAGCTCCACACCCCGGGGGACGGCAAGCTCTCCTCCACCATTTACGCCGTCTACGGCCGGGAGTTCTCCTCCACCCTCATCCCCGTCCACTACGAGCTGGGCCATGTAAAGGTGGAGGGCTTTATCAGCGCGCCCACCTCCAGCCGGCCCAACCGCTCCATGCAGAACTTCTTCATCAACGGCCGGTACATCCGCAGCCGTACCGCCATGGCCGCCTTGGAGGAGGCCTACAAGGGTTCCATCATGGTGGGCAAGTTCCCCGCCTGCGTGCTGCACCTGCACCTCTCCTTTGGGGCGGTGGATGTGAACGTCCACCCCGCCAAGCTGGAGGTGCGCTTTGTCAACGAGCGCCCAATTTTCGACGCGGTGTACCACGGGGTAAAGTCCGCCCTCCACGCCGGGGATAAGCCCAAAGTCATGGAGCTGAAGCGGCCGCCTGTCAACCCCTACGCCCCTGTGCTGGAGCGCAAGGAGCAGCTGCGCAT
>FR893829.1:101314-129015 GCA_000435395.1 Firmicutes bacterium CAG:94 | reverse complement strand
CGCTGCCGCCCCACTTGGCAAGCCGCCCCAGAGGGAGAGCGCCCCTCCGGCCCGGGAGCTCTCGTTCCTCCTGCGGGACAGCGAAGCCCCTCGCCGGGAACATCGGGGTTTTTCCAGCTTTCTGGAGAATGTCCTGGACAGCGAGCCCCAGCCGGAGCCTGTGGCGCCCGCTCCCGTGCCTCAGCCTGTAGAGGAAAAGCCCCAGGAACCCCAGCCTGCGGCCCCCGTCCAGGAACAGCTGCCCCTGCCCGTGGAGGAGCAACCCCCTGTGGAAAGGCCCCAGCCCCTGCGCAAGGAGTTCCACTCCCGGGTGATTGGGGAGGCCTTTGGCACCTACCTGCTGGTGGAGTACAGCGCCGACGAGCTGATGTTCATCGACAAGCACGCCGCCCACGAGCGCCTGCTGTACGAGCGCCTAAAGCGGGAGAACGCCGGGGGAGAGGCCCAGACGCTGCTGGAGCCCGTCACCGTCACCTTGGACAAGGAGGAGTACACCGCCGCCTTGGACCACCTGGAGGACTTCTCCAAGGCCGGGTTTGAGGTGGAGGACTTCGGTTCCGGCACCGTGCTGGTGCGCTCGGCGCCCTTGCTGCTGGACGGCGGGGACGCCGCCGAGGCGGTCATGGAGATTGCCGGGTACCTGGCCTCCCTGAAAAACCGCATGACCACCGAGCACCTGGACTGGGTCTACCACAACGTGGCCTGCCGCGCCGCCATGAAGGCAGGGGATTCCATCACCCGGGAGGAGATGGTGTCCCTGGCCCAGGAGCTGGAGCAAAACCCCGACGTGCGCTACTGCCCCCACGGCCGGCCGGTGTACATCATCCTGCGCCGCCGGGACATCGAGCGCCAGTTTGGGCGGGTGTGATATGACGGCGGCAAAAATCCCTGTGGCGGCGGTGGTGGGTCCCACTGCCACAGGCAAAACGGAATTGGGCATCCAGCTGTGCCAGCGCCTGGGCGGGGAGATTGTCTCCTGCGATTCCATGCAGGTGTACAAGGGGCTGCCCATCGGCACGGCCCAGCCCACGGCGGAGGAGCTGGCCGCCGCGCCCCACCACCTTATCGGCTTTCTGGATGTGGAGCAGCCCTTCAGCGTCTCCGACTATGTGGACGCCGCCGGGCAGGTTATCCGGGAGATTTCCAGCCGGGGCAAGCTGCCCATTTTGGTGGGCGGCACGGGTTTGTATGCCCGCTCTCTGCTGCGGGGCTTCTCCTTTGAGGAGCGCGGCCGGGACGACGCCTTGCGCCAGCGGCTTTTCCAAGAGGCGGAGGACCAGGGGATAGACGCCCTCTACCAGCGCCTGGAGCGGCTGGATCCCAAGGCGGCGGAGGAAATCCACCCCCACAACGTGAAGCGGGTTATCCGGGCCCTGGAGTACATCCAGCTGTGCGGCGAGCCCTTCTCCGCCCAGGCGGAGCGCTCCCACAGCGCCCAGTCGCCCTATCAATACGTCATGCTGTGCCTGGGCTATGAAAACCGGGAGACACTCTACCGCCGCATCGACGCCCGGGTGGACAAGATGCTGGAGCAGGGCCTGCTGCCGGAAGCCCAAGCGTTCTACAGCCGCTGCCAGCAGGCGGGGAGCATCCCCACCGCCGCCCAGGCAATCGGCTACAAGGAGCTGTTCCCCTACTTCCGGGGGGAGGTCTCCCTGGAGGAGGCGGTGGAGGCCATCAAGCGGGAGAGCCGCCGGTACGCCAAGCGGCAAATCACCTGGTTCAAGCGGGAGGAGCAAGTGGAGTTCCTTCCCATCGACGCCTTCCCCAGCCGCCAGGCCCTCTTGGAGGAGGCGGTGTCCCTGCTGGGAAAATGGGGCGTCTGGAAAGGAGGCAACGCCTGTGAACAGTAAAAAGATACGGACCATCGGCGCGGTGCTGCTGGCTGTGCTGGTGCTGGTGTATGTGGGCTACCAGGGCTATCTGGCCACCCACCGCAGCATCCAGACGGAGACGGCCATGTACGGCCAGGTTTCCGACGTGCTCCAGGCCCAGAGCTTTATCATCCGCAACGAGCAGGTCATTGACGAAAGCGCCAACGGCGTGCTCAGCTACCGGGTGGCGGACGGCACCCGGGTGGCCCAGGGCGGCGTGATTGCCGACGTGTTCTCCACCGAGGAGGACGCCTCCGCCCAGCGCACCATCGAGCAGCTGGACGAGGAAATCGCCAACCTGCAGGCGCTGTCCCAGCCGGCGGACTACTTTGTGGCCAACCCCTCCATGCTGGCGGACCAAATCTACTCCGCCATGGAGGACGTGGCTTTGGGCGTCAACCAGAACAGCTTTTCCCAGCTGACCACCTGGAAGGAGTCCCTTCTCAGCGCCTTGACCCGGCGCCAGCTCATCACCGGGGAGGAGAGCGCCGAAAACCTCTCCCAGCGCATCAGCCAGCTGGAGAGCCAGCGCTCCTCCTTAGAGAGCCAGGCGGGGGATTCCATCGGCACCATCTCCGCGCCTAAGGCGGGGTACTTTATCAGCTCGGTGGATGGGCTTGAAAGCGCCGTGGACGTGGAGGACGTGGAGAACCTCACCGTGGCCCAGGTGGAGGAGCTCCTCTCCCAGGACGCCACCCGGGACAGCTCCGCCGTGGGGAAGATTTGCCAGGACTTCAACTGGTACGTGGCCTGTGTGTTTGACGAGGACGACATGGTCCACCTGGAGGGCGTGGACAGCGTCTACCTGGACATCCCCTTTGCCAGCACCGAGCAAATCCCCGCCATCGTGGTGGCCCGCAATTATGACAAGGATTCTGGCGACACCGCCGTGGTGTTCCAGTGCTCCTATATGGATTCAGACATTGCCGCCGTGCGCAACGAGGCTGTCCAAGTGACTGTGGCCACCTACTCCGGGGTGCTGGTCAACGAGCGGGCCCTTCGCTTTGAGGACGTGGAGTACACCACCACAGACGAGGACGGCAACACCGTCACCCAGGTGGCGGAGAACGTCCGGGGCGTGTACGTCCTCTACGGCGGCCAGCTGGAGTTTGTCCAGGTGTTCACCGACCACTCTGTCAATGGCTACGCCATCTGCAAGACAGAGCTCTCCTCCGAGGAGCAGGCTGCCCTGGTGACCAGTTCAACCATTCAGCTCTATGACCAAGTTGTGGTAGAAGGGACGGATTTGTATGATGGAAAAGTCGTTTCTTGAGCGCATCCAGATATTTGACGAGAACTACCCCCGCATCCAGGAGGAGATTGCCCTGGCCGCGGAAAAGGCGGGGCGCCGGCCCCGGGACATCACCTTGCTGGCCGCCACGAAAACCGTCCCCCTCGAGGTGATAAACCACGCCATCGACAGCGGCCTCTCCGCCATGGGGGAGAACCGCGTCCAAGAGCTTTTGGAGAAATACGACGGCCTGCACCGGGAGAAGTGCGACATCCAGTTCATCGGCCAGCTGCAAACCAACAAGGTGAAATACCTGGTGGACAAGGTCAGCTGCATCCAGTCTGTGGGCAGCGTAAAGCTGGCCAAGGAAATCTCCCGCCTTTGCCTGCGGGAGGGCGCCACCATGAAGGTGCTGGTAGAGGTGAACATCGGCCGGGAGGAGAGCAAGGGCGGCGTGCTGCCCGAGGCCCTTTTCGAGGTGGTGGACGAAATCCGCACGCTGCCGGGCCTCCACGTGGAGGGGCTGATGGCCATCCCTCCTATCTGCGAGAAGAAAGCCGAACTTTGCGGGTATTTTTCCGCTGTGCGGCAATCTTATGTTGACATAGCGGCAAAAAAATTAGATAATGTATCTATGAACTGTTTATCCATGGGCATGTCCTCGGATTTCCAAGAGGCCATCGCCTGCGGGGCCACCATGGTGCGGGTGGGCTCCTCGCTGTTTGGGAAAAGGGATCATCCCCAGCACTACTACGCGATTTAGGAGGTACTTACTATATGGCAGGATTGGTCGAAAAGCTTCAAAAAATGTGGAATCCGCCAGATGATGAATACGATGAGTACTACGAAGATGAACCGGAACAGGAGCAGGAGTCCAGCCGCAGCTCTTACAGCGAGCCCCGGCGCTCTTCCAGCTATTCCTTCGCGGACTTCGCGCCCCGCGGCGAATCCTCCGGGGGAAACCGGGTGGTCAATATCAACGCCAAGGCCCAGCTGCAGGTGGTGCTCTTCAAGCCCATCTCCTTCGGGGAGGAGACCCGCGCCATTGCCGACGAGCTGTTAAAGCGCCACACCGTGGTGCTCAACCTGGAAAAGACCGAGAAGGACGTCTCCCGCCGGATTGTGGACTTTTTAAGCGGCGTGGCCTACGCCAACAACGGGAAAATCAAGCGCATCGCCACCAACACCTTTATTATCACACCCTATAACGTGGACCTCACCGGCGACGATGTGTTGGACGAGCTGGAAAACAACGGCCTCTACTTTTAAATAGACCATGGCAACGGAACAAGACCTTCTCGCCGCCCGCCTGGAGGACTCCATCAAGCTGTCCCGCAAGCGGCCCTGCTTCTTGGGCTTTCTGGATGAGGCCCAGGCCGCCTTTTGCCAGGAGCGGCTCTCCCGGCGGCAGGATGTGGCCTATCTCTCCTGGGGCGGCCACGAATACGCGGAGCGGGTGGTGCTGGGCTTTTTCCCAGATTACCTGGAGCCCGCGCCGGAGTACTTTCCCATCACGCCCCTTGCGCTCTCTTACCGCAAGGAGGACAAACTCACCCACCGGGATTTCCTGGGGTCCTTTATGGCCCTGGGCGTGGAGCGCTCGGTGATAGGGGACATCGTGGTGGGGGAGGGCCAGTGCGTGGCGTTCCTCCGGGAGGAGATGGGGGAGTATTTCCTCCGCAACATCCAAAAAATCGGCCGGGTGGGGGTAAAGCCCTCTCTCCAGTGGGACGGCACGTTGCCCGGCGCCCGGCAGTTCGCGGAGCGCAGCGGCGTGGTGGCCTCTGAGCGGCTGGATTGCCTCACGGCTTTCCTCTGCCGCACCAGCCGGGAAAAGGCCGCCGGGCTCATCACCGCAGGCCTGGTGTTCCTCAACCATCGGGAAGCCCTTTCCGTCTCCCAGCGGGTGAAGGAAGGCGACCTGCTCTCTGTGCGCAAGCAAGGGCGTTTTATAATCGATGAGCTTGGCCCTTTGACAAGCAAGGGGCGGCTCGTGGTGAAATGTAGGAAATTTCAATAAGGGGGGAACTGCCCATGTTGACTGTAAAGGAAATCAACGAGGTAAGTTTTGGTAAGGCAGGGTTCTCTGGCTACAAGCCGGAGGACGTGGACAATTTTATCGACGAAGTGGTGGAATCCTTCACCCAGCTTTTGGCTGAGCGGGATGACGCCTTGCAGCAAGAGGCCCAGCTGGACCAGCAGGTGAAGGAGCTGACCAACCAGGTGGCCCAGCTGAAAGCCAAGAATGCCGAGCTCCAGAAGAAGCTGGGCATTTTGGCCCAGAAGATCGAGTCCTACCGGGAGGAGGAAGACGGCATTAAGGAGGCTATCCTCAGCGCCCAGAAAATCGGTAAGGACGCCATCCAGGAGGCCAAGGACAAGGCCGCCGTGATGCTGGCCGACGCCGAGGAAAACGCCAAGGCCCTGCTGGCAAACGCCCGGGACGACGCTGCCAAGGCCGCCCGGGAGTACGCCATCCAGGTGGAGCAGAAGCGCAACGAGCTGGAGGAGATGAAGCGCCAGGTGTCCGCGTTCCGCGTCTCTTTGCTGGAGATGTACAAAAAGCACCTGGAGAGCATCAACCACATCCCCAGCTTCCGTTTTAAGGATACCCAGCCGGCTGTTTCCCGCCCGGAGCCTCAGCCCGCTCCCCAGCCGGAGCCAGAGCCGGAACCCCAGCCCGTCTACCGGGAGGAGCCCCGGCCCGTCTCTGCGCCTGTCTCGGTCCCGGAGCCTAAGCCAGAGCCGGAGCCTGTGCCCCAGCCTGTGGTGGAGCAGCCCAAAATGGAGCCTGCCCCCCAAGAGACCCCAGAACTTCCCCAGGAGGAGCCCACTCTTCAGGACAAAGTGGATTACAGCCGGGAGCAGCTTCGGCAGGAGCCCCACAGCTATCACCCGGATGACAACGACCTCTCCCAGGTGGGCATCGATTTAGAGGCGTATTCCGATATTCCCGAATCCCTGCAGCGGGAGAAGGCCTCCCACTTCAGCAACCTGGAGTTTGGCGACGACGTGGACCTGGGCCGCAAAAAGCGCAGGAAATAAAAAAGGACAGCCATAGCCTGTGAGAAAAGAGAAACCGCCCGTTTCTCTTTTTTCGCCATTCCCAGGGAAACAGCGCCCGCTGGGCAAGAATAGCCGCGGGCGGCGCTCCCTTTGGCTGCCGGGGAAAANNNGGGCGGCGCTCCCTTTGGCTGCCGTGAAAAAGGAGAACACTTTCACCTTGAAAACAGAGAACAAAAACCGCAACACCGCCACGGCGGTTGTGGTGCTGGCCGTGGCCGCAGTGCTGCTGGCCATTGACCAGATACTCAAATACTTTGTGCTCCGCGATTTGCGGCCGGTGGGCACTGTCACCGTCATCCCCGGCCTGCTGGAGCTCACCTATGTGGAGAACACCGGCGCCGCCTTTGGCCTGTTCAAGCAGGTGATGTGGCTGGTGGTAGCCGTCACCGTGGTGGCCACGGTGGCCATTATCGTGCTGCTTTTCCGCTATAAGCGCCACAGCTTTTTCAGCTATACCACCGCGGCCTTGCTGATGTCCGGCGGCATCGGCAACCTGATAGACCGCATCGCCCACGGCTTTGTGGTGGATTACATCCACGTGCTCTTTTTCGATTATGTCTTCAACTTTGCCGACTGCTGCATCACCGTAGGGGCGGTGCTGTTTGTCATCCACGTGCTGTTTTTCACCCGCGAGGGGAAAGAGACACTGCCCAGGGAGCCGGAAAGCAAATGAGCCGCCAGCTTCTCATCCCCGTGGAGGAGGCGGGCCAGCGGGTGGATAAGCTCCTCTCCGCCGCCCTGGAGGACATGACCCGCTCCGCCGTGCAGAACCTTATAGAAAACGGCTGTGTCACCTGCGGGGGGAAGGCCCTCTCCAAAAGCGCCAAGCTCAAGCCAGGGGACCAGATTCTGGTGGAGCTTCCCGAGGTCCGCCCTTTGGAGGTGCGCCCCCAGCCCATCCCCCTGGAGGTGGTTTACGAGGACGGCGACCTGCTGGTGGTGAACAAGCCCAAAGGCATGGTGGTCCATCCCGCTCCTGGCCACGAGGAGGGCACGCTGGTCAACGCGCTGCTGGCCCACTGCGGCGACTCCCTCTCCGGCATCAACGGCGTGGCCCGGCCGGGAATCGTCCACCGCATTGACAAGGACACCAGCGGCCTGCTGATTGTGGCGAAAAACGACTTTTCCCACACCCGCCTAGCGGAGCAGATTCAGGCCCACACCTTCACCCGGGAGTACAGCGCTGTGGTGTACGGCTCCTTTAAAGAGGATTCCGGCACGGTGGACCAGCCCTTGGGCCGCCATCCCACAGACCGCAAGAAAATCGCCGTGCTGCCCAACAGCCCCTCCGCCCGGCGGGCTGTCACTCACTTCTGGGTGGTCAAGCGCTTCCAGGGTTTTACCCAGCTGCGCCTGCGCCTGGAGACAGGCCGCACCCACCAAATCCGGGTGCACATGGCCCACCTGGGCCACCCCTTGGCTGGGGACGATTTGTACGGCGGCTCCCGCTATAGGCTTTGCCGCCAGGCCCTCCACTGCGGGGAGCTGTTCCTGGTGTGCAAGCCCCTGGGCGCGGGACTGCGGCTGGCGGCGCCCTTCCCAGAGGACATGGCCGCGGCCTTCCCCTGGATACTGCCCTTTTCGCCCGCCCTGTAATCTGGAAAGGAGATGCCTATGCCCGCCTGTTTAACCCACTACTACTTCGCCCAAAACGTCCGGGAGAACCTGCCGGACGCCTCCTCCTTGGATGCCTGCGCCTACGCCTGGGGCGCCCAGGGCCCGGACTTTTTCTTCTGCCACCGCTTCCTGCCCTTCTGGCGGGGCAGGTCCCTCCAGGAGTACGGCGGCCGCCTCCACGACGAAATGCCCTCCAAGGTGCTGGGCGCCATGCGGGAGTTTTTAAAGGCCCACCCGGACCCGGTGTACCGCTCCTACGTGTGGGGTTTTGTGTGCCACTACTCCCTGGACTGCACTGCCCATCCCTACATCAACTGGCTGGCCCAAGAGCTGGTCCGCCAGCGCCCCTGGGAGACGCCCTCCACCATGCACGGGGAGGTGGAGGCCGCTCTGGACGCCATTGTCCTGCGCTATGAGACAGGCAAGCTCCCCTCCGAGGTGCCGCTGAAGACCATGTTCCCCAAAAACCACGGGGTAGAGGGGAAGATTGCCCGGCTGTACCGGCAGGTGCTGTTCACCCTCTACGGGGAGGACGTCCCCGAGGAGCTGCTCCTCCAGGCCATGGACGACGCCCACACTATCTTCAGCCTTGTCACCGATAGAACAGGCCTGAAGAAAAAGCTGGTGGCCCGCCTGGAAAAGGGCCGCCCCTGCGTGATTTCCAGCCACATGGTGCCCCTCACCGAGGACGACCAAGTGGACTTCGCCAACGTGCAGAACGCCCCCTGGGGGGATGGGAGCTCCAGCCAAAGCTTCTTTGAGCTCTACGGCGAGGCCCAGGGCGTGGCGGGAAAGATACTCTCCGGCTTTTTCCAGGGGGACCTCTCCGCCCTTACCGGGGAGAAGCCCTTTGGCTAAAACAAAAAAAGAACGAGAAAAAGGGCCATTCCTCAAAAGGGAATGGCCCTAACTTTCTCAGCCGTGTAAATCCGGTGACCGAAGCTTAGACAGCGCGGGTCACTTTGCCGGAACGCAAGCAGCGGGTGCAGGCGTACACGCGCTTGGGAGTGCCGTTGACAACAGCCTTAACGCGCTTGATGTTGGGCTTCCAAGTCCGGTTGGAACGACGATGGGAGTGGGAAACCTTAATGCCAAAGGACACGTCCTTGCCGCAGAAATCACATTTTGCCATAAATCTATCTGCACCTCCTTAAAAGAACGATGATACTCCAAATTTGCAACGAATGAATTATAGCAGATTCAAAAGGGAAATGCAAGTTTTTTTTTAAAGGAATTGCGATTTGCTGCGAAATAGGGTATAATCCATTCAAGTACTTACCAGGAAAAGGAGAATCCCATGCTATTTGATGTGATACGCAGCCTGGCCTACGGCCAGCATGTTGACGTCTGGGCCGTGCTGGCCCAGGTGCTTTCCGTTGTGTTTGTCATCCTGTGCATTCTGCCCCTGCACGAGTTCGCCCACGGCTGGGTGGCCAACAAGCTGGGGGACCCCACCGCCAAGCTGGAGGGCCGCCTCACCTTGAACCCTCTGGCCAGCGTGGACCCCATGGGCGCCCTGGCCCTCATCCTCTTCGGCTTTGGCTGGGCCAAGCCCGTGCCGGTGAACAGCCGCTACTTCAAGCACCACAAGCGGGATATGGCCATCACCGCCCTGGCCGGGCCTGTCTCCAATTTGCTGGCGGCTTTGGTGGGCGCTGTGCTGGTGGTGGTGATGGAGGTCTTCGCCCCCTACAACGGCGTAACCCAGTTTATTTACAATGTGCTCTACTATTATGTGGTGGTGAACATCTCCCTGGCAGTGTTCAACTTGATCCCCCTTCCGCCCCTGGACGGCTCCCGCATTGTGGCGGCCTTCCTCAGCGATAGGGCCATGTACACCTACTACCGCTATCAAAACGTCTTTGTGCTCATCATGTTCCTGCTGCTGTTCTCCGGCGCCATGTCCGGGCCCCTTTCCACCGCCCAGAACTTCTTCGCCCGGGTGATTTTCTCCCTGGCAGAGGCGCCCTTCCGGCTGTTTGGGGCGCTGTAAGGCATGGAGAAGCTGGAATACCATCTCCAGGTGTTCGACGGCCCCCTGGATTTGCTGTTGGCCCTCATCGCCAAGAACAAGCTGGATATTTACGACATCCCCATCGCCGAGCTGCTGGACCAGTACCTGGAGCAAATCGCCCTGATGCGGGAGGCGGACATGGACGTGGCCAGCGAGTTTTTGGAGATGGCCGCGCGCCTGGTGCAAATCAAGGCGGCCTCCCTGCTGCCCCAGCACGAGCAGGACGAGGAAGACCCCCGGGCCGAGCTCACCGGCCAGCTGCTGGAGTACGACCAGTGCAAGAAGGCGGCGGCCCAGCTGGCGGCCCAGTGCTCCTTTGACCGCCTGACCCGGCCCCCAGAGCCCATCCCCGCCGACTACACCTATCAGCGCATCCACGACCCCCGGGAAATCGCCCAGGCCCTTGTCTCCGCCTGGGGCAAGGGGAGGAGCCTGCTCCCGCCCAAGCCGGAGAGCTTCTCCGCGCTGGTCTCCCGGAAAATCGTCTCGGTGGCCTCCCAGGCCATCGCCATTTTGCGGCAGCTGTGGAAGAAAAAATCCCTGCCCTACCGGGCGCTGTTCGCCGGGAAGCGGGACCGCTCCCAGCGGGTGGCGGCCTTTTTGGCGGTGCTGGAGCTGGTGAAAAACCGCCGCCTGCGCATTGAGGGCGAGGGGGAAGACTTAGAAGTGACATTAGTAGACGGGGGGAAACCACACTGAACCAGGAAGAACTTATGGGAAAGACAGAGGCCATCCTCTTTGCCGGGGGAGAGCCTGTGTCTTTGGATAGGATAGCCCAGGTGCTGGGGGTGCGCACGCCGGTGATAGATTCCATCGTCAGCGCCCTCCAGGAGAAGTACAATACGCCCTCCAGCGGCATCCAGCTGATGCGCCTGGGGGACAGCGCCCAGTTCTGCACCAACCCCGCCTATGTGGAGCCGGTGCGGGAGGTGCTGGACTTAAAGCGGGGCACGCCCCTCTCCCAGGCCGCTATGGAGGTGTTGGCGGTGGTGGCCTACAACCAGCCGGTGACCAAGGCCTTTGTGGAGCAGGTCCGGGGCGTGGACTGCTCCGGCGTGCTCAGCAGCCTGATGCAAAAGGATTTGCTGGAGGAGCGCGGCCGCCTGGAGCTGCCGGGCCGGCCCTTGCTCTACGGCACCACCGAGACATTTTTGCGCTGCTTCCAGCTCTCCTCCATCGAGGATTTGCCCCCGCCGCCCCAGCGCGGCGAGGAAGGCCTCCCCGAGGAGGAAGGCCAGCTGACCTTTTAGAAAGGCGGTGAGGACATGCTGCCCCTTCTGATTGTTGGGGGGATACTCCTGGCGCTGGCGGCGCTTTTGCTGGCCCCTGTCCGGCTGGAGCTCTCCTTCCGGGAGGCGTTCTCCGCCCAGGTGCGGTACTTGTTTTTCCGCATCCCCCTGGCCCCCGGCAAGGAGGAGGAGCCAGCCCCGCCCCAAGAGGCGCCCCCGCCTGGGGATGAGCCTCCCAAGGGCCCCGGCCTGGGGAAGAAGCTCCACGCCATGCTGCGCCGGGAGGGCCTGCGGGGCTTTTTGCAGACGCTGCAGGAGCTGGCGCAGGCGGTGGGGAAGGCCTCCAAGAGCCTGCTGAAAAAGCTCCGCCTGAACCGGTTTGACCTGTACATCTGCCTGGGCGGGGAGGAGGACGCCGCCCAAGGGGCCATCTTGTACGGCCAGGTGTGCGGCGCGGCCTACTCCGCCTGCGGGGCGCTGTTTGGGCTGCTGCCCTGCCGGCGCAAGGCGGTCTCCGTGGACCTGGATTACCACAGCCGGGAGCACCGGGTGGATTTTTCCGCGGCGGTGTCCATCCGGGTGTTGTTTTTATTGGTAGAAGGGCTTATACTACTGTATAAAGCGCTTCCCTTTTTCAAAAAGCTGCAGCAATCCCAAGACCACATAGAAAGGATTTCGCGGACGCGAAAGCAGGGTGAAACAAAATGAGCGACAATCAAGTGAACAATTTGCTGGGCGTTACCATGGATAAAATCAAGCAGATGGTGGACGTGAACACCGTCATCGGCGACCCGGTGACCACCCCGGACGGCACCACGGTGATTCCCGTCTCCCGGGTGAGCTACGGCTTTGCCTCGGGCGGCTCCGACTTGCCCTCTAAGGCCCAGCCCTCCGCGGGGCTATTCGCCGGGGGCAGCGGCGCCGGCATCACCATCAGCCCCATCGCGTTTTTGACCATCCACCAGGGCAACGTCCGCGTGCTGCAAATCGAGCCCTACCTCAGCTCGGTAGACCGCGCCCTGGAAAAGGTGCCCGATGTGGTGGACAAGGTTACCTCCCTGTTCCAGAAAGAGGACAGGAAGGAGGAGCCCCTGCCCCAGGCCCCTGCCCAGCCGGTGGAGCCTGTCCCCCAGGATGTTTGACGCATAGCGTTTCGCCCGCCCGCATAGGTTTTTGCGAGGCGGGTGATTTGTGTTGAAGCATTGGAGAAACCGGGCGGCAGCCCTGGGCCTTTCCCTGTGCCTGGTGGGGGCGCTGTGCCCCGTGGCACAGGCGGCAGGGCCGGAGGTTTCCGCCCAAAGCGCTGTGGTGCTCACGGCGGATACAGGGACTGTCCTGTTTGAAAAGGACGGCCACACCCCCCGGCCCGTGGCCAGCACCACCAAAATCATGACGGCCCTTCTGGCCCTGGAGGCCGCCCAGGAGCGGGGCGACCCCCTGGTGGATATCACCCAGGAAATGGTGGCGGTGGAGGGCTCCTCCATGGGTTTGCAGGCAGGGGACAGCATCTCCTTGACGGAGACAGGCCGCACCCACCAAATCCGGGTGCACATGGCCTACCTGGGCCACCCCGTGGCAGGGGACCCTGTGTACGGCCCGAAAAAAAGTATCACCTCCCTGGAGGGCCAGTGCCTCCACGCGGGGAAAATCGGCTTTGTCCACCCCCGCACAGGGGAATATCTGGAGTTCGAGGCGCCTTTGCCAGCCTATTTCACCGGGTTTCTGCAAAAGCTGAAGGAAGTGTAAGCCATGGACCGGGAAAGCAAATTCCGCATGGTGCTCCTGCTCGCGGCCGCCGCTGTCACGGCAGTTGTGTTGACGGGGCTGTATTCTGCGCGGCCTTTGGAGTTTTACCAGGTCACGGTGGAGGCCACGCCCGCCCCGGCGGCAGCGTCCTCCCAGGCCCAGCCCACCCAAGAGCCCGCCGGGGAAACCATCCCCGTGGAGGAGGACACTTCCAGCGAGGGCCCGCAAGAGGTGCTGGTGGAAAAGAGCGTCAACCTAAACACAGCCACTTTAGAGGAGCTGGACTTGCTTCCCGGCGTGGGGCCAGCCATTGCCCAGCGCATCATCGACTACCGGGAGCAGAACAGCGGCTTTTACGACATTGAGGAAATCATGGAGGTGTCCGGCATTGGGGAAAAGACCTTCGCCAAGCTGGAGCCCTACATCACAGTGGAATAAAAAAGAGCGGTGGGGAAGTTCCTCACCGCTCTTTTTGTGCTGTTTTAAGCTGGGTCGCTGGCAAAGACAAGGCCCGCTTGCTTTCGCACCCGCTCCATAAAGCAGGAGACCTGCAAGCTCAGCTGGCTGCAGCGGGCGTACTCCTGGGCCGAGGCCTCCGGCTCTGTGATGTAGCGGTAGAAGTCCTTGGCCTCCCAGCCCATGAGCTTATACTTCTCATCGTCGCCGTAGAGCCGCTCCACCGTGCCGTCCTTGCGCCACAGGGAGAGCCCCGCCACCCGGGAGATGGACTCCACCGCCAAGGTGCCCTCCGTGCCCTGGAAATCGCTGTTGGCCCCTGCCTGCCCCAGCTTGGAGTAGGTCATCACCACCAGCTTGTCCGGGTAGCGCAGGGTGAGCACCCCGCCGCCGTCGGCGCCGCTGTTCAGCATCTGCGGGGTCACAGTGAAGCTCTCCGGCTCCCCAAACAGCGCCAGGGCCGGGTACACGCAGTAGACGCCCAAATCCATCAGGGCCCCTGTCTCCAGGGCCGGGTTGAAGATGTTGGGCAGCTCCCCGTTGAGGTAGCTGTCCAGCTTGGAGGAGCGCTGGCAGAAATCCAGCTTCACCAAAGAGAGCTTCCCCAGCTGGCCCAGGGTGTCCTCCAGGATTTTCCTTTGGGGCAGGTGCAGGTACATGATGGCCTCCAGGAACACCAGCCCCCGCTCCTGGGCCAGCTGTTGCAGCTGGGCCACCTTGTCCCCCTGGGCGCACAGGGGCTTCTCGCAGAGCACGTGCTTGCCGCGCTCTAAAAAGAGCCTGCACTGCTCAAAGTGCAGGGCGTTGGGGCTGGCGATGTACACCGCGTCTATCTGGGGCGAGGCGGCCATCTCCTCCAAATCCGTAAACCACAGGGGCGCCCCGTGCTTCTGGGCGAAGGCCTGGGCGCGCTCCGCTGTGCGGGAATAGACAGCTGTCAGCTTCCACAGGCCGCTGTCCTTGGCCCCGTGGATGTACTCGTCCACGATCCACCCGGAGCCGATGGTTCCAAATCTCAGCATTGGCGTAAAACCCTTTCTATCCGCTTATTCCACGTTGTAGATGGCGGTCTTGATGATGTCCTTAATTTTCTCCATGTCCTCCAGCACCACGTACTCGGTCTTGCCGTGGGCGTTGGCGCCGCCGGTGCAGATGTTGGGGCAGGGGAGGCCCATAAAGGAGAGCCGGGCGCCGTCGGTGCCGCCCCGCACAGGCTCGGAGTGGGGCTCCACGCCGTTTTCCTTCATGGCCCGCTCCATGTTTTCCACAATCTCCATGCGGGGCTCAATCATCTCCCGCATGTTGTAGTAGCTGTCCTTCAGGGTCAAGGCCAAAGGCTGGGTGGGGTACTTGGCGTTGATATAGGCGGCGGCTTTCTCCATCAGTTCCTTCTTCTGGCGGAACAGCTCCTTGTCGTGGTCCCGGATGAGAAACTGCATCACGGTGTGCTCCACATTGCCGTGGATGGCGTCCAGGTGGATAAAGCCCTCCCGGCCCTCGGTGAGCTCGGGCACCTGGCCTTTGGGCAGCAGGGCGCAGAATTCCATGGCAACGCCCATGGAATTGACCATCTTTCCCTTGGCGCCGCCCGTGTGGGTGGAAACGCCCTCCACCTCCACCACGGCGGAAGCAGCGTTAAAGGTCTCGTAATCCAGGCCGCCCAACTGGCCGCCGTCCACCGTGTAGGCGTAGTCGCAGCCAAAGCCTTCCACGTCGAAATGGTCGGCGCCCTCGCCGATTTCCTCGTCGGGGGTAAAGCCAATCTTCACCGTGCCGTGGGGCTTGTTCTCCCGCAGGATTTCCTCGGCCGCCACCAGAATCTCCGCCACGCCGGCCTTGTCGTCGCCGCCCAGCAGCGTGGTGCCGTCGGTGGTGATAAGGGTCTTGCCCACGTGGCCCAGCAAAGCGGGCTCCGCGGCAGGGGAGAGGGAAAGGCCGCTGCCGCCCAGGGCAATGGCGCCGCCGTCGTAGTTTTCAATCACCTGGGGATGGATGTTCTCTCCGCTGACGCCGCCGTAGGTGTCCATGTGGGCGATAAAGCCCACGGTGGTGCCCCGCTCCGCCGTGGCGGGAATGGTGCCGTACACATATCCCATCTCATCCATGCGGGCGTCCGCGATGCCAATGGACTTCATGTGCTCCACAATGTGGGCGCCCAGCACCTTCTGCCCCGGGGTGCTGGGGGTGGTGCCGGTGGTCTCATCGGAGGCCGTGGGGTAGGATACCAAATCGAGAAACACGTCTTTTACAGACATTACACTTCACTCCAATACTTTTTCAGATTTGCCAGGCCAATGCGCACCGCGTCCACGCAGGGCTCCATGCCCTCAAACTCAATGGAAATGGTGCCGTCAAACCCGGCGGCTTTCAGCAGGTGGAGGCAATGCTTCACCGGCACGTTGCCGTGGCCGATGATGGTGCCCCGCAGGAAGTTCCCGCCCCGGGAGCGGAACGCCCCCTCGCCAGGGTCCTCGCTGTAGAAGGGCTTCACAATAAAGTCCTTGCCGTGAACGTAGCGGGTGTAAGGGGCAATGCGGGCCACCGCCTCGGCGGGGTTTTCATCGGCGCACAGGAAATTGCCCAAATCGCACAGCAGGCCAAAGTTGGGATGGTCCACCGCCATGTACAGCTTTTCCACCCGGTCGGAATCCTGGGAGAAGAAGCCGTGGTTCTCAGTCATGGTCATCACCCCTTGGGACGCGGCGTAGTCCGCCACCTCCCGGACGGCCTGGGCCAAGGTGGGGATGAGGCTCTCATAGCTGCGGTAGTTTTCCCCTTTGTAGCCGGCGGTGATGTCGTGGCGCATCCGGGGCGCGCCCAGCAGGGCGGCGATGTCCACATAGTCCTTCACCCGCTGGATTTCCTTCTCCTGGTCGCCGTCGCTGCCGTTGAGGAAATCCGCCCCAATGGCCAGGGAGGAGAACTGCAACCCGCACTTCTCCGCGGCCTGCTTCAGCTCCAGGGCCTGGGCCTTTTTCTCCTCCTGAGTGCCGCTGAAGTTCACAAAGTCCACGGCCTCCACAGCGTCAAAGCCCAGCTCCGCCGCCTTTTCCACACATCCCAAGGGGGTGAGCTCCCCCTTCTGGATGGCGCTGTAAAAGCTGTACAAGCTGACAGAATACTCCATGCAAAAACAACTCCTCTTTTTTAAGAATATATAGCGTTACCCGGCTGGGAATCCCCGCCGGGTATGCTTGCCATTTTTCAAGATAGGGCCAGGCTCAGTCGCCAAAGCTGATGCCAATCTGCCGCGCCGCCTTGATTTCGTCGCAGTCCACCGGCACGCTCTTCAGCTTGCCGGCCACTTCCGCCAGGGGCACAGGCACGCACTGGCCGCCTACCATGCCCACCATTACGCCGAAGGTCTTTTCCTTGATGAACCGGGCAGCGGTGGCGCCCAGCCGGGTGCACAGCACGCGGTCATAGGCGCAGGGGCTGCCGCCCCGCTGGAAGTGCCCAGGGACGCACACGCGGATTTCGTTGTCAATCTTCTTGGCCAGCTCCTCGGCAATGCGGTACACAATGGAGGGATGGGGGAAGTTCTCCCGGGCCTTTTTCCGCTCCTTCTTGGTGAGGGCCGCCTCCTCCTTGGAGATGGCGCCTTCCGCCACCGCCAAAATGGAGAACTTCTTGCCCTTCTTAATGCGGTCGTTCAGGCACTTGGCAACCTTGTCGATGTCGTAGGGAATCTCCGGCAGCAGAATCACGTCGGCGCCCCCGGCGATGCCCGCGGACAGCGTCAGCCAGCCCACCTTGTGGCCCATCACTTCCACAATGAAGATGCGCCCGTGGGAGGTGGCGGTAGTGTGGATGCAGTCGATGACGTTGGTGGCAATCTCCACCGCGCTGTGGAAGCCGAAGGTCACGTCCGTGCCCCAGATGTCGTTGTCAATGGTCTTGGGCAGGTGGATGACGTTCAGGCCCTCTTGGCTTAAAAGGTTGGCGGTCTTCTGGGTGCCGTTGCCGCCCAAAATCACCAGGCAGTCCAGCTTCATCTTCTTGTAGTTTTCCTTCATGGACTTTACCTTGTCCACGCTGTTTTCGTCGATGACCCGGATGGTCTTAAAGGGCTGGCGGGAGGTGCCCAGAATGGTGCCGCCCAAGGTGAGGATGCCGGAGAAATCCCGCTCCTCCATCTTTTTATACTCGCCAAAAATCAGGCCCTTGTAGCCATCTTTAATGCCGAAAATCTCCACTTCCTTGCCAAACTCCTGATACAGGCCCTTGGCAACCCCTCGAATCGCGGCGTTTAACCCTTGGCAGTCGCCGCCGCTGGTCAAAATACCCACTCGCTTCACGTTGCTCATCCTCTCTGAAAGTATTCCACCGGAGCGCCGGTGTTTTGCGGAAGATGTAAAACCATGTCCACTAGCTTCATTTTAAACTAGAGGAAACTCCCCTGTCAAGGGGTTCCGGCTTCCTCCGAGGAATGAATGGGGATGAGGGGGCTGTCCTTTTCCACCTCTTGCTTGGCTTTCAGGCGCTCCTGGGCCCGGCGGTAGAAGGTCAGCTGGGCGGTGCAGGCGGCGCGGCCCCGGCGGGATACGTGCTGGTAGCTGGTGTCCGGCAGCATCATCCGGGCGTTGGTGTTGTCGCTGAGGAGGATGTCCAGCGTCTCAAAGGCGCGCTGCTTTAAGTCCTCGTCCTCAATGGGGAACACCAGCTCGATGCGGCGGTCCAGGTTCCGGGGCATCCAGTCGGCGCTGCCCATGTAGATTTTGGGGTTGCCGGCGTTTTCAAACTTGAAGATGCGGCTGTGCTCCAGCAACTGGCCCACAATGCTGATAACGGTGATGTTCTCGCTGATGCCCTCCAGCCCGGGGATAAGGCAGCAGATGCCCCGCACAATCAGCTTGATGGGAACCCCCGCCTGGGAGGCTTCGTACAGCAGGGAGATGATTTCCGGGTCCACCAGGGAGTTCACCTTGGCGGTGATGCCGCTGGGCAGGCCGCGCTTGGCGTTCTCCGTCTCGTTGCGAATCATCCGGCAGAAGAAGGGCCGCATGCCGTGGGGCGCCACCACAAAGTGGCGGTACTCCGGGGGCCGGGAGTAGCCGGTAATCACGTTGAACAGGGAAGAGGCGTCGGCGCCGTACTGGCTGTTGCAGGTGAACAGGCCCAGGTCCGTGTAGATTTTGGCGGTGGAGTCGTTGTAGTTGCCTGTGCCCAGGTGCAGGTACCGGCGGATGCCGTCGTCCTCCTGGCGCACCACCAGGGCAATCTTGCAGTGGGTCTTTAAGCCCTGCAAGCCGTAGATGACGTGGCAGCCGGCCTTTTCCAGCTTGTTGGCCCAGTTGATGTTGTTCTCCTCGTCAAAGCGGGCCTTCAACTCCACCAGCACCGTCACCTGCTTGCCGTTTTCCGCGGCCTTAATCAGCGCCGCCACAATGGGGGAGTTGCCGGAAACGCGGTACAGCGTCTGCTTGATGGCCAGCACGTTCTCATCCTCGGCGGCCTGCTCGATAAAACGCACCACCACGTCGAAGCTCTCGTAGGGGTGGTGGACCATCCTGTCCTTCTCCCGGATGGCCTCAAAAATATCGGTGTAGCCCCAGAAATCCGCCGGGGGGTTCACCGGCCGGATGGGCGCGAAGCACAGGGACTCAAAGCCCTTTACCCCGGCGAACTTGGAGAAGAAGGTCAAATCCAGGGGCCCGGGCAGCTCGTAAATCTCGTTTTTCTTAATGCCCAGCATCTCAATGAGGAAGGCCTTGATGTCGGCGCTGCATTTGGTCAGCAGCTCCAGGCGCACCGGCGCGCCCCGCTTGCGCTTCTTGATGGACTTCTTCACCTCGCTCATAAAGTCCTCGGCCTCTTCGTCAATCTCCAGGTCGGAGTTGCGGGTGATGCGGAAGGGGCAGGCCGCCACAATGTTGTGGAGCTCAAACAGCTCGTCCAGGTTGTGGATAATCACGTCCTCCAGCAAGGTGAACTGCCGGCCCTCCTTGGCGGGCAGCTCCAAAAACCGGGGGAGGATAGAGGGCACCTGCACAATGGCAAAGACCTTTTCCTCCTTGTCCTTGTTGTGCTCCTTGCTTTTTAAGCACACGGCAATGTTCAAAGACTTGTTGGCCAGCAGGGGGAAGGGCCGGCTGCCGTCCACGGCCAGGGGCGTCAGCACAGGGAAGAGCACCTTCTGGAAGTACTGGGAGAGATAGGCCTTCTGCTCCTTGTCCATCTCCTCCACAGAGAGGAACCGCACGCCCTGCTTTTCCAGGGCCGGCATGATGGAGCGATGCAGGCAGGAGTACTGGCGCTCCATAAAACGGTGGGTCTTTTCCTCCAACAGGGGCAGCAGCTCCTGGGGCGTCAGGTCAAAGGAGTTGCCCTTCTGCTTGTAGCCGGAGTTCACCTGGTCCTTCACGCCCGCGACCCGCACCATGAAAAACTCGTCCAGGTTGGAGCCGGTGATGGCCAAAAAGCGCAGCCGCTCCATCAGGGGATTGTCTTTGCGCAGGGCCTCCTCCAAGCACCGGGCGTTAAAATCCATCCAGCTCAATTCCCGGTTGTAATAGGGCATTTTTTTATCCGCCATGGGTGGTCACCTCATATCATGTCAAATTTGATGGAAAGCTCGGGTGAGAGCCCGAACACCTCTTTAAAATACTGGGCAGATTCCGCAAAGGCCCAGCGCTCCAGCAGCGTGTTTTCCGCCGCCTTCGCCTTGAACAGCACCTGGTCGTCCTCCAGGTGGATTTTCAAATCCCGCAGCTTGTGCCGGTGGGACTTGTCCAGCGCGTTCGCCAGCCGGAAGATGGCCGCCAGCTTGGAGATGACAATGCGCTCCTCCATGGGCAGCCAGGCAAAGTCTGGGTTTTCCTCGGTGGTCAGGTTGTTGGAGATGCTCCCCGCCACAAAGGCGGTTTCCAGCACCTCCCGCTGGCGCAGGCCGAAGATGTCCATGCCCTTGATCAAGTCGAAGGTGCACTGGTTGTGCTGCCGCACGTTGACAAAGCTGCCGCAGCTGTGCAGCGTGGATGCCAGCTCCAGAATCAGCCGCTTAGAGCTGTCCACGCCGTGGACCTTTTTCAGCTTGTCGAAAATCTGGCAGGCGATCTCGCCGGTGTGGGCGGAGTGCTCCAGGTTGCAGCCAAAGCTCTGGGCCGTGGTCTGGGCGCAGGCCAGGGCGCTTTCCCGCAGGTAGGTGCCCAGGGTGGCGTCCGCCTTGGGCACCAGCTGGTAGCGCAGCATGGCCTCGGAGATGTCCACCGGCGGGGAGATGACGTTCTCCGCCTGGGGGCAGAACCGCAGCATGCCGTTGTAGATGGAGAGGGAGGTGTACAGCAGCGCGGCCCGCTCCTCGGTGATGTTAAAGCGGTTGGCGATGCTTTCCGCCGTGGCCGAGCGGATGGACTGGTACAGGGAAGTCAGCTTCTTCACGCTGATTTGATAGGGGATACCCGCCTTTTTGGCCTCGCACAGCTGGGCCACCAGCTCCAGCTGGGAGCCGGTGAGCACCAGGTTCTTCACCTGGAACCGGGAGATAGCAATGCGGTTAAGGATGGTGTCCAGGTACTCCTCGATGATATAATAGAAATCGTCGGCCTCCTGGTGGTGGAGGTGGCGCAGCACGTCGTGGAGCTTTAAGGCGCCCATGGAGATGTTCTGGGTGTAGATGATTTTCTGCCCGTCGTACACCGCCACGCCAATGCTGCCGGAGCCCACATAGGCAATCATGGTGTTGCCCGGGTGCAGCTTGGCGCCGTCCAGCCGCTCCATGACCTCCTTATAGATATAGGCCTTCTCCTGGCTGTCTTCCAGCACGGTGACCTCCAAGCCGTTGCGCACCTTCAGCTGGTCCACCACCAAGGCGCGGTTCTTGGCCTCCCGCAGGGCGGTGCAGGAAATCACCTTGGGCTTTTCAATGTTGTAAGAGCGCAGGGCGGCGGTAAATTTCGAGAGCACGCTGGAAAGCTCCCGCAGGCTGTCAAAGCTGATGTCCCCGCTGGAGAACACATCGTGCCCCAGGCTCACCGGGTACTCCAGCCGGTCCAGGGTGGCCACGGTGCCCTTCGCCCATTGAGAGACCCGCATCCGCACGTTGTTGGAGCCAATCTCAATGACGGCGGCGGCGCGGGGGGCGCTTTTCTTATTCAAGGGGTATCCCTCCTAAGTGAGATAAAGTTATGTCTTGATTATACCAAAATCCCGTGGGATATTCAAACTAGCTTCCCAAGTTTTAACGGGCTTTTCGAGTATTTTACATGGATTTAACAGAAAACCCCCGCCAAAGCGCCTCCTTCCGTCCCCACCGGACAGGATAGACGGCTCTCCGGCGCCCCTTTTGGCAGGGGTAAAAAATTTTTTCAAAAAAATGAAAATTCCCTCTTGCTTTTTCGAAAAGTGTTTGCTATAATAATCAAGCGCCACACGGAGAGGTATTCTAATGGTAAGGAGCCACATTGGAAATGTGGTGTGCCGCAAGGCATTGTGCGTTCGAGTCGCATCCTCTCCGCCACAAAAACGCTGAATTCGAAAGAGTTCAGCGTTTTTCTTATTTTCCCCTTGCCAAGGGAGCACCTGCTGGTGTATCATTAAACCTATCACTACATGGATTAAGAAAGGGAGGGAACAGCCCACGCGGCTGTGCCAGAACATGAAAAGACAAGAAGTGGCATCGTTTTACAAGGACCTTTCCTCCTACGCGGGAAAGACTGTCACCGTTTGCGGCTGGGCCCGGTCTATCCGGGATTCCAAAACATTGGGCTTTATCGACCTCAACGACGGCACGTCCTTTAAGGGCGTCCAGATTGTGTTTGAGGACGGGAAGATTGATAACTTCAAGGAGATAGCCTCCCAGAACGTGGGGGCCGCCCTGCGGGTTACAGGCACCCTGCTTGCCACCCCAGAGGCCAAGCAGCCCTTTGAAATCCACGCTTCCGAAATCGTGGTAGAGGGCGCCTCCACCCCCGATTACCCCCTGCAGAAAAAGCGCCACACCGTGGAGTTTTTGCGGACCATTCCCCACCTGCGGGCGCGCACCAACCTGTTCAGCGCCGCCTTCCGCATCCGCTCCGCCGCGGCCTACGGCATCCACAAGTTCTTCCAGGAGAACGGCTTTGTGTATATCCATACCCCGGTTATCACCACCACCGACTGCGAGGGCGCCGAGATGTTCCAGGTGACCACCATGGACCTGGACAACCTCCCCAAGACAGAGGACGGCGCCGTGGACTACCGCCAGGACTTCTTCCAGAAGCAGGTGTTCCTGTCCGGCTCCGGCCAGCTCCAGGTGGAGACCATGGCCCAGGCCTTCTCCAAGGTGTACACCTTTGGGCCCACCTTCCGGGCGGAGCGCTCCAACACCCCCCGGCACGCCTCGGAGTTCTGGCACATCGAGCCGGAAATCGCCTTTGCCGACCTCAACGACAACATGGACGTCATCGAGGCGGCGGTGAAGTCCGTCATCAATTACGTGCTGGAGACCTGCCCCCAGGACATGGAGTTCTGCAACCAGTTTGTGGATAAGGGCCTTTTGGACCGCCTGCGCCACGTGGCCACCTCTGACTTTGCCCGGGTCACCTACACCGACGCGGTGAAGATTCTGGAGGAGCACAACAGCGAGTTTGAGTACAAGGCCGCCTGGGGCGAGGACATCCAGACCGAGCACGAGCGCTTCCTGGCGGAGAAGCACTTTGGCCGCCCGGTGTTCGTCACCGACTACCCCAAGGACATCAAGTCCTTCTACATGCGCCTCAACGACGACGGCAAGACCGTGGCCGCCACCGATTTGCTGGTTCCCGGCATTGGGGAGCTGGTGGGCGCCAGCCAGCGGGAGGAGCGCTATGACGTGTTGAAAAACCGCATGCTGGAGCTGGGCATGAGCGAGGAAGACCTGTGGTGGTACCTGGATTTGCGCCGCTTTGGCACCACGGTCCACTCCGGCTTTGGCATTGGCTTTGACCGGCTGGTAATGTACCTCACCGGTATCTCTAACATCCGGGACGTGCTGCCCTTCCCCCGCACCACCGGCTCCGCGGAGTTCTAAAAAAACGCATAGCTTAGGGCCTGCTGCGGCGGGCCCTTTTTTGCGCGCCGCAACAGATGGTTGCTTGTGCCGCAGCGCCTTTTTCGATATACTGTAGAGGAGAGGTGAACGAAATGGAAGCAAAAGATGTTCTGCGGTCCCTGCGGAAAGAGCGGGGCCTGTCTCAAGAGGAGCTGGCGGAAAAAATCTTCGTTACCCGGCAAGCGGTGTCTCGCTGGGAAACAGGGGAGACCCTTCCTACCCCGGAAACGCTCCAGCTCCTTTCAGCTTTGTATGATGTGTCTATCAACACGCTGCTGGGTTCGCCCCGGAAGCTTGTCTGTCAGTGCTGCGGCATGCCACTGGAGGACTCTGTCCTCAGCCGTGAACCCGACGGCTCCTTGAACGAGGAATACTGCAAATGGTGCTACACAGAGGGTAAGTTTGCCTACTCCTCCTTGGAAGAGCTGCTAGATTTTTTGGAAGGCACCATGTCCAACGAAAGCTGGACGCCGGAGCAGGTCAGGACATATTTGCAGGGCTATCTGCCGCAGTTGAAGCATTGGAAAGAACCGTAAACGAAAGAGGAGAACGGAAAATCCGCTCTCCTCTTTTTGTATGCAAGTATATGGTTTACTCTTGGCCGTCCCAGCAGTAGGTGCACAGCTTGCACTTGTCAATGCCCACAGACTGAATCATGTCGTCCAGCCGGTGGTACCGCAGGGAGGTGAAGTTCAGTTTCTTGCCGATGTACTCCACCATGGCGTTGTACTCGCCGCTTTCCGGGTCGGCGTACTTTACCAGGTTGGCGGGCTCCTCGGTGCCCTCCATCTCCTGGATGACCCGGCGGGTAATCAAATCCATCACCGAGGTGGACCGGGAGAAGTTCAAGTACTTACATCCGTACAGCAGGGGAGGGCAGGCAGGCCGCACATGGACCTCCCGGGCGCCGCTCTGGTACAGGAACTCCGTGGTCTCCCGCAGCTGGGTGCCCCGGACGATGGAGTCGTCGATGAGCAGCAGGCTCCTGTCCTGGATGAGCTCGTGGACCGGGATAAGCTTCATCTTGGCGATGAGGTTCCGCTGGCTCTGCATGGTGGGCATAAAGGAGCGGGGCCAGGTGGGCGTGTACTTGATAAAGGGCCGGGAGAAGGGGATGCCGCTCTCGTTGGCGTAGCCGATGGCGTGGGCCGTGCCGGAATCGGGCACACCGGCCACGGTGTCGGGATGGGCGTCATCCCGGCGGGCCAGCATGGCGCCGCAGTGATAGCGCATCTGCTCCACGCTGACCCCCTCGTAGGAGGAGGAGGGGTAGCCGTAGTACACCCACAGGAAAGTACAGATTTTCATGTCCTTGCCGGGCTCTACCAAGGTCTTTACGCCCTCTGGGGTGACAATGGCAATCTCCCCGGGGCCCAGCTCCCGCAGGGAGGTGTAGCCCAGGTTCAGATAGGCAAAGCTCTCAAAGGAGATGCAGTAGGCGTTCTCCTTTTGGCCAAGGGCCACCGGGGTGCGGCCCAGCTTGTCCCGGGCGGCCAAAATGCCCTTGGGCGTCATGATAAGCATGGTCATGGAGCCGTCGATGACCTCTTGGGCATACTGGATGCCCTCGATGAGGTTCTGCTTTTGGTTGATGACAGAGGCCACCAGCTCCGTGGCGTTCACATCGCCGCCGCTCATCTCCAGAAAGTGGGAGTGCCCGCTTTTGAACAGCTGCTCCACAATCTCGTTGGTGTTGTTGATTTTGCCCACGGTCACAATGGCGTAAGTGCCATGGTGAGAGCGCACAATCAAGGGCTGGGGCTCGTAGTCGGAGATGCACCCAATGCCCAGATGGCCCTTCATGCTGGCCACGTCCTTGTCGAACTTGGTGCGGAAGGGGGAGTTCTCAATGTTGTGGATGGCGCGGTCAAAGCCCTTTGCCGGGTCGTAAACCGCCATGCCGGCACGGCGGGTGCCTAAATGGGAGTGGTAGTCTGTTCCAAAGAACAGGTCGAACATGCAATCTTCCTTCGATGCTACGCCAAAAAAGCCGCCCATATAATTCCTCCATATCTGCTTGTTTGTCTGGTTTTGTCGGAACGAAGGGTATTATAGCACATTTTCCGCCAAACTACAAACCCGCTTTTCCGGCGGCGCCCATCTTGGGCAAGGTTGCACAGAAAACATTTCACCGGGGATAAGGCCTCATACAAAACGTAAAAAATGCAGGGAGGTAAAAATCAACTTGCATTTTTTCTGCAAATAGAGTACAATATGAGAAGTTTGCTGCCCTAAAATGAAACGGGGAAAAACGACTTTATTCAAAACGGAAAACTATTACGTATGGGAGATGTTGTGATGAAGCTGGCGGCAAAAACCACCGATGAGCTGCAAAAAATCCACCAAGAGGCCTTGGAGCAGTACGAGGATTTTAAAAGCCTGCACCTGCAGCTGAACATGGCCCGGGGCAAGCCCTGCGCCGAGCAGCTGGACTTGGCGCTGGGGGTGCTGGAAGCCCTCCATGCCCGCAGTGAGTTCGCCAACTCCAACGGCGATGACTGCCGCAACTACGGCGTGTGGAACGGCCTGCCGGAGATGCGGGCCATTTTCAGCGAGATGATGGATGTCCCCGCGGACCAGATTATTTTGGGGAACAACTCCAGCCTGCAGATGATGTTCGACTGCATCGCCCAGGGTTTCACCCACGGCTACAGCGGCTGCACCCCGTGGGCCCGCCAGGAGAAGGTCAAGTTCCTGTGCCCCGCCCCGGGCTACGACCGCCACTTCGCCGTGACGGAATACTTCGGCTTTGAGATGATTCCCGTGCCCATGCTGAAAACCGGCCCGGACATGGACATCATCGAGCGCCTGGTGGCCCAGGACGATACCATCAAGGGCTGCTGGTGCGTGCCCAAGTACTCCAACCCCACGGGCATCACCTACTCCGACGAGACAGTCCGGCGGTTTGCCGCGTTAAAGCCCGCCGCCAAGGACTTCCGCATCATGTGGGACAACGCCTACTGCGTCCACGACCTCACCGACACCCCCGACACCTTGCTGGATTTGTACGCCGAATGCTTGAAAAACGGCACGGAGGACAACGTGCTGTTCTTCGCCTCCACCTCTAAGATTTCCTTCCCCGGCGCTGGCGTGGCCGCCCTGGCCGCCAGCAAGCGGAATATCGAGGACTTGAAGCGCCGCATCACCACCCAGACCATCGGCCCCGACAAGCTGAACCAGCTGCGGCACATCCTGTTCCTCCACGACATCAACGGCGTGCACAACCTGATGCAGGGCCACCGGAAAATCCTGGAGCCCAAGTTCCAAATCGTGGAGGAGTCCCTGGAGCGTGAGCTGGGGGATTTGGGCATCGCCAAGTGGAGCAAGCCCAACGGCGGCTACTTTGTCAACCTGGACGTGATGAACGGCTGCGCCAAGCGCGTGGTGTCCCTGTGCAAGGAGGCTGGCGTCATCCTCACCGACGCCGGCGCCACCTTCCCCTACGGCGCCGACCCCAACGACAGCAACATCCGCGTGGCGCCCACGTTCCCGCCCCAGGAGGAGCTGCGCCAGGCCATGCACCTGCTGTGCATCTGCGTCCGCTTGGCCGCCAGCGAGAAGCTGCTTTCCGAGCGGGTGTAAAACAAAAGAAAATCCAAGGGCAGGTAGCTAGTACCTGCCCTTTTCCTATGTGTCCGCTCTTTCTTTGGAGGGCGCGGCGCTTTTCTCTGGCTGCTCCACCAACGCAGGCAGCGCCCCCGTCTCCCGGAACGCCCCGTACAGCGCGCACAGCCCCAGCACGTAGAACAGCACCCAAAAGCTCTGTGCCACCAGAGAGAAGTACACCGCCGCCAAGGTGGCCAGGGGATGGATTTTCACCGAGGAGGCCACCAGCTTGGGCTCCACCACCTGGCGGATGAAGGTGATAACCAGCCAGCCTATGGCAATCCCCAGGGCCCGGGCGTACTGGCCAATGAGCAGCTGGTACACCGCCACCGGCACCAGCACAAACACCGGCCCCAGCACGGGGAGCACGTCCGCCACCGCGGTGAGGAAGCCGATAAGCAGGGGATAGGGGACACCCAGCACCGCCATGATCACGCAGGTTTGGCAAAAGGTGAGAAAGTACAGGAACAGGTAGGAGAGGATATACTTCCGCCCTGTGCCGCCGGAGTTCTTCACCGCGGCGCTGATGTGGAAGGCCGCCGTCTCCGAGAAAAAGCCCCGGCCCCAGGCCAGGAACTGCTTCATGTCCCGGGCGAAGAAAAAGGCTGCGCACACCGCCACAATCACCAAGGTGACAATGGTGGGCAGGGAGGTGAGCAGCCGCAAGGCAGCGCCCATGCAGGTGACCACCAGGTCCATGCTGTTTTGCAGCGCCTCCAGGATTTCCTGGCTGTGCAGCTCGAGGAAATCCAGGTCGAACTGGGAGAGGAATTCCCCGGCCCGGTTGAGGAAATCCGTCACCGGCTGAGAGAATTCCGCAAAGCCGTTCTGGGCCGCCCTGGTGAGGAAGGCG
>FR893829.1:89881-101214 GCA_000435395.1 Firmicutes bacterium CAG:94 | reverse complement strand
GGCCGCCAGCGTGGCCGGGCCGTGGGGGAGCTTCAGCCGCTTTTGCAGGAAGCCAATCACCGGCTGCACCGCCAAGGCAATGAGGAATCCCGCCAAAAAAGGCAGGGTGTAAAGGAAGGTTTTGACCCACAGGAAAAACAGCAGGGAGTACCCCAGGAAAAACAGCAGCAGCGGGGCCAGGCGCTTCCAGCTTTTTAAGGAGAACACAGGCAACCCCCTTTCCGTTCTACACTGTAGTATGGGCGGCTTTGGGGGGATATACCACGGAACGGGCAAAAAAAACCCCGCGGCAAACAGCGCGGGGAGGTTTATTTTTCTTTTTCTTCGCCAGTTAAAAGCCACTGGACCGAAACGCTTAAAATGTCCGCCAGGGCCAGCAGCTCAAAGTCGGTGACGTAGCGCACCTGCCCCTCCAGCTTGGAAAGCCCCGAAGCGCTTAAGTCCACACCGCGCACCTGCAGCTGTGCCAGCAGCTCCTTCTGCTTCATGCCCTGTTCTTTCCGGGCGCTTTCCACCCGGGCGCCAATCAAGTTCTTGCTGCCTAAAGGCTGGTTGCGCAGCCGCACGCCGCATCCCTCCAGTCTACATAATAAACTTGTCTTTCTTTCATTATATGAAAAGACTGGGTAAAAAGCAATAGTTCATTTTCGAAAGTAACACAAGATTTTCCTGAAAAACATCCAAAATATCCTCTGTGTAGAATTTGCAGGGAATATCCAAGCAAAACGAAATTTTGGGGTGTACTTTTCCGGGAAAACTGTTATAATAAAAAAGCAAAAAACGCTCCCTTTTTGCGGGGAGAACGGGAGATGCAGTATGATGAACAAGAGCTTTCAAGAGCCAAACCTGACCATGCTCACCGATTTTTACGAGCTCACCATGGCCAACGGCTATTTTGCCAACGGGTTCCAGGACACCATTTGCTATTTCGACATGTTTTTCCGCAAGGTGCCCGACAACGGCGGCTTCGCCATTATGGCCGGCGTGGAGCAGCTGGTGGAGTACCTGCAGAACCTGACCTTCACCGAGGAGGACATCCAGTACCTCCACTCCAAACATATCTTCAGCGAGAAATTCTTGGAATACCTGCGGGATTTTACATTCTCCTGCGACGTGTGGGCCATTCCCGAGGGCACGCCCATCTTCCCCGGGGAGCCCATTGTCACCGTGCGCGGGCCGGCCATCCAGGCCCAGTTTGTGGAGACCATGGTGCTGCTGTGCGTCAACCACCAGAGCCTTATCGCAACCAAGGCCAACCGCATTTCCCGGGCCGCCCAGGGCCGGGCCGTGATGGAGTTCGGCTCCCGCCGGGCCCAGGGCTTTGACGGCGCCATGTACGGCGCCCGGGCGGCCTACATTGGCGGGTGCGTGGGCACCGCCTGCACCATCAGCGACCAGATGTTCGGCGTGCCCGCTTTGGGCACCATGGCCCACAGCTGGGTGCAGCTGTTCCCCACGGAGTACGAGGCCTTTAAAGCCTACGCCCAGGAGTACCCCGCCAACTGCGTGCTGCTGGTGGACACCTACAACGTGCTGAAATCCGGCGTGCCCAACGCCATTAAGGTCTTTAACGAGGTGCTGGTGCCCCGGGGCTTCCGGCCGGCGGGCATCCGCATTGACAGCGGCGACATCACCTACCTGTCCCGCAAGGCCCGGAAGATGCTGGACGATGCCGGCTTTGAGGACTGCCCCATCTGCGCCTCCAACTCCCTGGACGAGTACATCATCCGGGATATGCTGATGCAGGGCGCCAAGGTGGATTCCTTCGGCGTGGGCGAGCGGCTCATCACCTCCTCTTCGGAGCCTGTGTTCGGCGGCGTGTACAAGCTGGCCGCCGTGGAGGATAAGGAGGGGCACATCACGCCGAAAATCAAAATCAGCGAGAACGTGGCCAAAATCACCACGCCCTGCTTTAAAAAGGTGTGGCGCCTGTTTGATAGGGAGACGGACAAGGCCATTGCCGACGTCATCACGTTGCACGACGAGGTCATCGACGACGAGAAGCCCTACACCATCTTCGACCCCGACCACACCTGGAAGCGCAAGACCGTGGAGAACTTCACCGCGGTGCCGCTGCTCCAGCCCATCTTCCAGGGCGGGGAGTGCGTCTACACCCCCCGGGCCCTCAAGGCCATCCGGGCCTACTGCTCGGCCCAGGTGGAGACGCTGTGGGAGGAAGTCACCCGCTTTGAGAACCCCCACAACTACTACGTGGACCTGTCCCAAAAGCTGTGGGACGAAAAGAACCGCCTGCTTTCTGAAAGGGCCACTTGACAAGAAGCCCTTTGGCCCGCTACAATAGAGGGCGTGTGAGCAGGCCAGGCAGTCGCGGGCGATGGGGGAAACCCCACGTCTGAGGAAAGTCCGGGCTTCCCAGGGCAAGGATAACGGCTAACCGCCGCCGGGGGCGACCCCAGGGAAAGTGCAACAGAGAGATACCGCCGGGATTTCCCGGTAAGGGTGGAAAGGCGAGGTAAGAGCTCACCGGCGCGCAGGAGACTGCGCGGCCCTGTAAACCCTATCCGAAGCAACACCGTGGAGGGACACACAGCGCGGCCCGCGCGTCCCGAGGAGGTGGCGTGAGCCGGATGGCAACGTCCGGCCAAGATAGATGACTGTCCACGACAGAACCCGGCTTACAGGCCTGGTCACATCCCAGAGAAAAAGGCCCAGGAGGGGAGACCCTTCCTGGGCTTTTGTCATGCTTCTTTATTCGCCGGTGAAGTACAAGGTGTATGCCTCCGGGAGGGAGAGCACCAAGGTGGGAGCCTGCTCCCCGGTGCGGTGATCCGTGGTAGAACACACAGCCTGCCCGGCGCTGCCCTCCACAGTGACTTGGTACACCGTGCCCTTTTGGGAGCGCTCCGCCTGCTGGTAGGTGCCGGTGTAGGTTTCCTTCTGCCCCTGTAGGGTGAGGCGTCCCCCTTGGGCCTGGCAGCTGAGAGACACCACAGCCGCGTCCGGGTACGCTTCTTGCCAGGAGGGCCCGCAGGCCACCACAGCGCCGGTTTCGCCGTCCAGCACTGTCGACAATTCCCACTGGCGGCTCTCTATGGACAGGGAGCTCCCCCCACAGCCGGAAAGAACAAGCAGCGCCGCCGCCAAGCACAGCGCGCCCAGTTTCTGTTTCATCGGTCACTCCTCCTCCCGCGGAGCAGCTTCCACAGGAAAAACACTGCCAGCGCCAGGGCCGCCACACCCAGGACAAGCAGCACAGGGGAGAGGTCCGCCGCGCCCTCCACCTGGATGCTGGTGCTGCCTTGGGCAAAGCCTATGGCTTCCTGGGGCACCCAAGGGCGCTGTGCCGCCCAGAACAGGCCGAAGCACACCACGCAGGCCACACAGGAGAGCACCAGCCCCGCCAGCTTCCCGCCAGGCCGTGGCTTGCCCAAGGAGAGCTCCACCCCGGCGGCGTATTCCTCTGGGGTGCCCAGCCGCTGGATGACTCCCTGCTCCGTTTCGCCATGCTCCGCCCCAGAGGCGAAAATCTCCTCCAAATCCCGCAGGACCTCCCGCTTTTGCTTTCCCGGCAGGGCGAGCAGCCGCCCCACCCGCCGGATGTACTCCTCTTTCATGGTGACTCCTCCTTCCATCGCTGTAAAAAGCCGTCCACGCAGGCGGCGTATTCCCGCCAAAAGGCGGCCAGCTCCTCCAGTGTCTCCCGTCCCTTGTCCGTCAGGGAGTAGTATTTTTTCGAGCCCCCGTTGGCGGCGGCCGGTGCCAGGCGGGTCTTTACCAGGCCCTGTTCCTGCAGCCGGTACAAAATGGGGTAGATAGTCCCCTCCCTGGCGTAGCCCAGCACCCCGCCGCCCCGCTGGTTCAGCTGGGTGAGAATCTCATACCCATAGGTTTCGTTCTGGGCGATGAGGCACAGCAGGATCATCTCCAGGGAGCCTTTTTTAAATTGCTGAATGTACTTCCCCTCCACAGTGGCCCTCCTTTTCATTACTATTTAGCAATGCTAAATAGCATGGCAACAGTATAGCCCCTCCCGCGGGAAAAGTCAAGAGGGGCCATGGGTTTATTTTCCTTCCCAGTTTTTCAGGATTTCCAGGGCGGAACGGTCCATTTCCCAGGCAAAGTCCGAGACGTACTTGCGCTTGTAAAAGGCCTGCGCCTTGTCGTCGGGGTAGTATTCTTGCAGCTCCTCCTCTGTCAGGTCGTGGTAGCCGTTTTCCATGACAATCATCTTCTGGGGGAAGCGGCTGGTCTGGGGGCGGTCCTTCTGCTGCTGGGTGGGATAGCCGAACACCAGCATGGACACCGGCGCCACATAGGGGGGAAGGCCGAACATCTCCCGGTGCTCCTCCCACTGCTCGATGATGTCCCCGATGTAGCAGGAGCCAATCCCCAGGCTTTCCGCCGCCACACAGGCAGCGTGGGCGGCAATCACCGTGTCGTTGGCGGCCAGGATGAAGTCGCTCAGCCGGGGTGCAGGCACGTCCTCACAGCCCGCCTGCTGGAATTTCCGCACCCACCGGCGGTAGTCCGCCAAAAATACCAGCACCATGGGCGCCGCGGCGATAAAGGGCTGGTGGTCGCAGGTGATGGCCAGATTGTCCTTTAGGGCCTGGTCGGTCACATCCAAGATGGAGTACAGCATGGAGTTTCCCGCGGTGGGGGCCCGCATGGCGGCGTTTAGAATGGCCTGCTTTTCCTCGGGGCCGATGGGGCGCTTCTCAAACACCCGCACCGACTTCCGCTCCATCAGGACCCGCAGTGTTTCGTTCATGGCAGTCCCTCCTTATATCCTAAATATATAAAAGATTATAGCACATCCCTAGCTGTGCCGCAATGCGCTTGAAAGAACTTGCAAGTTGGTTTTTTTCGGCGCTTTTTGGGGAAATGCCTTTGCAAATTCAAAAAAATACGATATAATCACCATAGAAGCTCATGTGATAAATCCGAAAAAAGGAGTTGTTTGGAAGATGAAAATTGCCATCATCGGCTGCGGCACCATTGCCAACGCCGCCCATATCCCTTCTTACCTGAACAATGACGAGGCGGAAATCAAGTATTTCTGCGATATCATCCCAGAGCGCGCCCAGGCCGCTGTGGAGAAATACGGCTGCGGTACTGCGGTGGAGGACTATCACCAGGTGCTCAGCGACCCCGAGGTGGAGGCGGTTTCCGTCTGCACCCCCAACAACGTCCATCCCCAAATCGCCATAGACGCTCTGCGCGCCGGGAAAAACGTCCTCTGCGAAAAGCCCGCCGCCCGCACCTATGCCGAGGCCCTGGAAATGCAGAAGGCCCAGCACGAAACCGGCAAGGTGCTGAACATCGGTGTGGTCAACCGCTTTAACGACGGCGTCAACCGCATCAAGGAGTACATCGACCAGGGCCGCCTTGGCAACATCCACCACGTGTACGTTAGCTTCCGGGCCCACCGCTCCATCCCCGGCCTGGGCGGCGATTTCACCAACAAGGCTGTCTCCGGCGGCGGCGTGCTCATCGACTGGGGCGTCCATTACCTGGACATCGTCATGTACTGCTGCGGCGACCCCGCCATCAAGACTGTCTCCGGCGAGACCTTCTGCAAGCTGGGCAAGAATATGAAGGAGTACGTCTTTACCGATATGTGGGCGGCCCGCAAGCCCAAGTATGACGGCGTCTACGACGTGGACGATTCTGTCACCGGCCTCATCCGCACCTCCGGCCCTGTGATTACCTTAAACGGCGCTTGGGCCCAGAACATCGGGGAGGAGGAGCGCTACATCGACTTTATGGGCGACAAGGGCGGCATCCGCCTGCAATATGGCAGCGACTTCACCGTGTACACCACCGAGAACAACGGCCTTATCAGTTTCACCCCTAAGTTCCAAACCCGGGAGATGTTCCAAAACGAGATTGACGGCTTTATCAACTGCATCAAAACCGGCGAGAAGCTGCCCTCCCACATTGACACCGTCATTGTCACCGCCAAGATGATGCAGGCCATTTACGATTCCGCCGAGCAGCATAAAGAGATTGTTTTGAACTAATTTTTGCTGGAGGTATCTCAACTGGATGGGAAGAAAATTTCAGCTTACAGGGGCAAGCATTATCATCTATCGAGGTAACCAAGTGCTGCTTCAGCAGCGGAATGACAATAAGTGTTGGGGCTATCATGGGGGCCAGGTGGAATTAGGGGAAATCGTGGAGGAAGCTGCCAAACGAGAAGTTTTGGAGGAAACCGGCCTTACCGTTCATTCACTAAAACTTTTTGGAGTTTACTCCGGGCCGGACCTGTACCATGTCTATCCCGACGGCAACGAAGCTTATATCATCGACATTGTGTACAGCAGTGATGATTTTTCCGGGGTGATAAAGCGCCAAGAGAGCGAAGTGAACGATCTGCGCTGGTTCTCCATGGCTGAACTTCCCGAGAATCTCAGTCCCCCTATTCGTCGGGCTTTGCACGATTTTATTGCAGCACAGAACAAACAATCTTGAAAGGAGAATTAATTATGTATCCCTTTTCCATCGGCGTCATGCTGGATTCCTTCCGCACCGACGTAAACACCGCCTTGGATAAGGCCCAGGCCATGGGGGCCCAGGGCGTCCAGGTGCGGGCCACCTCGGGGGAGACCACCCCTGCCGCCCTCACCCCGGAAAAGCGCCGGGAGCTGCTGAAAGCCATCAAGGACCGTGGCCTCACGGTGTCCGCCTTGTGCGGTGATTTGGGCCAGGGCTTTGTCAGCCCCGAGAAGAACCCTGCCCTCATCGAGGAGTCCAAGCGCATTCTGGAGCTGGCCAAGGATTTGGAAACCGACGTGGTCACCACCCACATTGGTGTGGTGCCCGAGGATAAATCCCACCCCCGCTACGCCATTATGCAGGAGGCCTGCGGCCAGCTGGCCGCCTACGCCGATTCCCTCCAGGCCCACTTCGCCATTGAGACCGGCCCGGAGAAGGCCGCCACCCTCAAGGAGTTCCTGGACGGGCTGCACTCCATCGGCGTCGCGGTGAACCTGGACCCCGCCAACTTTGTCATGGTCACCGGGGACGACCCCGTCCAGGCTGTCTACACCTTAAAGGACTACATCGTCCACACCCACGCCAAAGATGGCCGCCGCCTCCACTATGTGGACCCGGAAATCCTCTACGGCATGGTGGAAAGCGATATGCTGGGGGATTCCTCCTTCATCGAGCTGCCCCTGGGCCAAGGGGACGTGGATTTCCCCAACTACCTCAAGGCATTGGATGACATCGGCTTTCAGGGCTTCTTGACCATCGAGCGGGAGGTGGGCGACGACCCCGCCGCGGACATCGCCCTGGCTGTAAAGTTCCTCCAGGAGCACATCCGCTGACAGCGCACACAAAGCGTTCCCACAAAACATGGGGGCGCTTTTTTCTTTTCAAACGGTTGTAAATTTCCCGGCGGTGTGGTAGAATCTCAAAGGTTTTGGCGCGGCCCGCTGTTTTGGGCGCGCTATGGAAAATCTGCTAAAAAGAGGGATAGAACATGGCAACGGACAAGGCACAAGAACCCGGCGGGAAAGGCCTTTTTACCAAGGCGAACCTAAAGGCATTCCTGCTGGTAAACCTAGGCGTGCTGCTGCTTACGGTGGGCGTCTACTTTTTCAAGCTTCCCAACAACTTCACCACCGGCGGCGTCAGCGGCTTGGCAATCCTCCTCAGCAGCGTGATTCCCTTCCTCTCCACCGCCACCCTGATGGGCATTATCAACGTCCTGCTGCTGGTGCTGGGCTACCTGTTTTTGGGCAAGGAGTTCGGCTTTTGGACCACCTATTGCAGCCTGATGTACTCCCTGGAGACCTGGGTGCTGGAGCGCGTCTACCCCATGGACGCCCCCTTTACCAACCAGCCTTTGCTGGAGCTGTGCTTTGCCATGATGCTCCCCGCCGTGGGCTCGGCGCTGATGTTCAACTACAACGCCTCCTCCGGCGGCACGGACATTGTGGCCATGATTTTGAAAAAGTACACCAGCATCTCCGACATTGGCAAAGCCCTCTTTGTCAGCGACAGCGTCATCGCCTTGGCCGCCTGCTTCTTCTTTGGCATCGAAACAGGCATGTTCTCGTTGCTGGGGTTGTTCCTCAAGGCCTTTGTGGTGGACTCTGTCATTGAGAGCATCAACCTGTGCAAATTCTTCTCCATCGTCACCTCCAAGCCCGATGAAATCTGCGACTTCATCATCAAGGACCTGCACCACAGCTCCACGGTGGTGGACGGCCAGGGCGCCTTCTCCCACCAGGACCGCAAGGTGGTGCTCACCGCCGTGCGCCGCGGGGAGGCTGTCCGCCTGCGCCAGAAGTGCAAGGAGATTGACCCCCATTCCTTTATGTTTATCACCAACACCAGCGAAATCATCGGCAAGGGCTTCCGCTCCGATTGAGTACCCCAGGGCTGCTTCGGCGGCCCTGTTCCTTTTTCTTGAAAAGAAATTCTTTTTGTGGTATCCTTGTAGAAAAAGGGAGTGCCCGCCGGCACTGCCGGAAAGGGGAGAGGCACATGGAAAATCCTTACAAGGAGGAGTTCCGGGCCATTTTTCAACAGCACGTCACCCGCCGGGGCGGCGACCAGCTGCTGGAATGGCTGGAGAACACGGACTTTTACACCGCCCCTGCCAGCACGAAATTCCACTGCGCCTGCGAGTTCGGCCTGGTGATGCACAGCCTGAATGTCTACAAGGTGCTGCGGGAAAAGTACTTTGAAGAGGGCGACAGCGAGGAGAGCTTTGCCCTGTGCGGCCTGCTCCACGACGTGTGCAAGGCCCAGTTCTACAAGGTGGCCACCCGCAACGTGAAAAACGACGAGACAGGCCAGTGGGAGAAGCGCCCCTACTATTCGGTGGAGGACGCCTTCCCCTATGGCCACGGGGAGAAATCCGTCTACCTTATCGAGCGCTTTGTGCGCCTAAAGCCCGCCGAGGCCATAGCTATCCGCTGGCACATGGGCGGCTTTGACGAGGCTGTAAAGGGCGGCAGCTTTGCCATCAGCGCCGCCTATGACCGGTACCCCTTGGCGGTGAAGCTCCACCTCTCCGATTTGGAGGCCACCTACCTGCGGGAGCATGGCACCTCGGAGATACGCCGCTAAAATCACAGAGAGAAGGGAGGCGACGCCCATGGACGCCGTTGTGGCTTACGACTTGACAAAGGAATATGAGGGCCAAGCTGCCTTAAGCGGCCTGAACCTCCAGGTGCCCCAGGGGGAGGCCTTCGCCTGTGTGGGAGAGAGGGGCTGCGGCAAAACCACTTTGGTGCGGCTGCTCTCCGGCTTGTGCCGCCCCACCTCGGGGGAGTGTACCGTGCTGGGATTGTCCCCCTCCCACGAGCCCCAGCGGCTCCACAGCGTGGCGGGCACTGTGCTGGATTCCGCCCACCTGTACACAGGGATGACACTTTACGAGAACCTCCACTTCTTCGCCGGGCTCCACGGCCTGGATGACAACGACGCCCTGGAGCGCTCCTCCTTCCTGCTGCACAAGCTGGACATCTGGGAGGGCCGGGATTTGCCGGTGGAAAAGCTTTCCACCGGTGTGGTGCGCCGGGCCTCTCTGGCCAGGGCGTTGATGCACAGCCCCAAGGTTTTGCTGGTGGACGATTCCGCCGGCGGCCTAGACCAGGAGACCGCCCAGGCCACCCGGGAGCTGCTCACCTATGTGGCCGCGGAGGAGGGCGTCACCCTGTTCCTGTGCAGCTCGAATATGCACTTTGCCCAGCTGCTGTGCCGGAACTTCGCCATCCTCCGACAAGGCGTGCTGCTGGCCCGGGGGGATTTGGAAAGCCTGCGCACCGGCGCGGGAGTGAGCTACCGTGCCTGTCTGCGCCTGGGGGAGGGCAGCCCCGCCCCCGCTGGCTTCCACTGGAACGACGGCTTCTGGGAGCGGGAGATTGAAAGCCAAGAGGACATGCCCAAAATCATCTCCCGGGCCGTGGGAGCGGGGGCCCGGCTGTACGAGGCCCGGTTGGACCGCCCCACGTTAAAGGAAATTTACGCCGCCTGGCTGGAGGGCGGCAGAAGGAAGGTGAAGGAATCCCATGGAACGGCAGACGAAACCCCAACGGACGGCAGCTTCTGGCAGCCGGGGGAGGACGAGCCCGCGGCGCTCCCCGGAGAGGAGCCCCCAGAGCCAGCCCCTGGACAGGGAGCCCCAGAGGAGGGAGTCGGAGAAGAAGTTTGACCTGCGGCGGCTGTTCTCCTCCGCGGAGATCGTGCTGGTGGGCAAGGACTTGGGCGCCATTTGGCGGAACAAGGGCACCCGCGCCCTGCTGATGTTGCTGCCCGTCACCTTAATTGTGCTGCTGCCTTTGGTGTACTCCGTGGCCATCAGCTTCCTTCCCACGGAGGATTCCCTGGCCCTGCCGCAGGATATTGCCGCCATGGTGGGCAACCTGGAGGGCTACGGCCCCCGCCGCCAGTGGATGGCCGCCTTTACCACCTTGCTGTGCCCCATGCTGTTTTTGTGCGTGCCCATTGTCTGCTCCGTGACAGCGGCGGCCCGGGTATTCGTGGGGGAAAAAGAGGGCGGCACCCTGGAGACGCTGATGCTCTCCTCGGTGGACGCAAAGTCCTTGCTGCACGTCAAGGTGACTTGCTGCACGCTGCTTTCCATGGCCATTTCCCTGGTGTCCTTCGTGGCCTTTTTAATTGTGGTTTCCGTGGCGGACATCTTGATGGGCGCGCCCTATTTCTTCAACCTGGAGTGGCTGGTGTGCGTGGTGCTGCTGATGCCCATGGTGGCGTTGTTCTCGGTGCTGTTCGTGTGCTGGGAGCTGCCCCGGGTCCACAGCGTGGGGGAGGCCATGCAGACCATGGGCTACCTGATGCTCCCCCTGCTGGTTCTCTACCTGGTGCAGTTTACCGGCGTGTTTCGCATCACGGTGCCGCTGCTGCTGGGGATTGCCGTGCTGCTGGGGGTGCTCTCCATTGTTCTGTTCAACGTCACCAGCAGGCAGTTCCAGCCCGAGCGCCTGTTCACCACCTGCCAAGAGAGCTGATGGGCCGGGCGCTGCAAAACTGGGACGCCTCCCAGCTGTCCTTAAAAGCGTGGCGGGAGCTGCTGGCGGAATCCTTGCAAAATGCCTCCCGGTTTGCCATTCACTGCTGGAACGACGAGGAACCCTGGATACAGCTGGCTCTGGAATACGGCCAGCGCAGGCCCGTCCCATGGGAGGGCGGCACCGTGATAGAGGGCGCCGTGACGCCGGCCTTCCGGGAGATGCTCCTCTCCTTGGAGCGTCCCAGCGATAGGGACGTGTACAACAAGTTCCTACCCTTTTTCTCCCTGGTGCTGGACGATTCCTTCTATTTCGAGCATTACGGCATAGAGCTGACTTTTCTTCCAAGATAAAAATGAGAACCGCCCAAGCTGGCGGTTCTTT
>FR893829.1:54438-89793 GCA_000435395.1 Firmicutes bacterium CAG:94 | reverse complement strand
CCCGCCTGCCACAACCCCCACTGTGAGGATGACAAGTTCCACCTGCTGGGAATAGGCCACCCACCGCAAGATGCCCACCGCGCAAAAGGCCGCCCCAATCAAAGCGGTGCCCGCGCCTACGCAGCGGCCATACACCCGCCGGAACTCCTCGGGGACTTTACGGTTTGCCCGGGGCGACGCGGTGATGTACCCCAGAATGTTCATCACGCCCCCGCCAAGGCCCAAAAGGCCCACCAACAACAGCAATAGGGAATCCAATGGCAACGCCTCCTTTTGCTTCATTCTAGCACGCGCGGCGAGGAGGAGGCAAGGCTTTCTTGACAACTCCCGGAAAATCTGCTAGATTAAAAAAGAAAAACTTGAAAGGAAGCGTGAAAGCTATGGAGATACATTACACACCCAAGGGCGTATGTTCCCGCCAGATTGACATTGTGGTAGAGGACGGCGTCATCCAGTCCGTCAAGTTCACTGGCGGCTGCAACGGCAATACCCAGGGCGTCGCCGCTTTGGCCCAGGGCATGAAGGTCCAGGAGTACTTAAACCGCTGCAAGGGCATCCACTGCGGCGCCCGGCCCACCTCCTGCCCGGACCAGCTGGCCCAGGCCCTTTCCCAGGCAGTGGAGGACGGCCGCATCACCCTGTAAACAAAATAACAATGGCAAAAGCCCTTCCCGCTCACCAGAAGCAGGAAGGGCTTTTTGTGTGCCGGGCTAGCTCCCGGCCTCACGGTGGGGGAAGGCTATTGTCAGCAGCCGCAATTGCCGCAGTTGCCACAGCCGCAATCGTTGTTGCCGTTAAAGCCGAACCCGTTGCCGCCGCAGCAGCACAGCAGGATAAGGATGATGATGAGCCAAGTGCAGTTACCGTTACACATGGAAGAGTGCCTCCTTTCGAATTACACTCTATCTTATGGTGGGCGGCCGAAAGTGTGACAGCGGCCGCCTTTGACTTTCCTCCATTTTTGAAAAAATTGATTTCGTGAGAAAACAGGAGAAAACAAGAGATAGAACGAGATAGTCGCTGCTCACAAATCTAGTTTGACTTTGTTTGACCTTGAAATGATGCGGGAACTTGGTATAATTAAAGTCAAAGAAAGTCAAAGACAACAAACTTGGAGGGCTGGTGAAGATGAAATGCGTATTAGCGACAGTGTAGCAAACTATATTTTAAACCTGTTAAACCAGGAAAACGGCACGGCGGAAATCCAGCGCAACGAGCTGGCCAGCTACCTGGGGTGCGTCCCCAGCCAGATCAACTATGTGCTCACCTCCCGGTTTACCCCTGAGCAGGGGTACATCGTAGAGAGCCGCCGGGGCGGCGGTGGCTATATCCGCATCACCCGCATGCGGCTCTCCAAATCGGATATGATTATGCACATCGTCAACAGCGTGGGGGACAGCCTAGACGCCGCCACGGCCCGGGCCATGACCGCCAACTTGCAGCAAAACACCATGTTGGATGCCTCCGCCGCCCGGCTGATTCAGGCCGCCTGTTCCGAGCAAGCCTTGGCCGCAGTGCCCAAGGAGATTCGCGACACCGTGCGCGCCGCCATTTACAAGAACATGCTTCTTGCCACCAGAACATAAAGGGGGAGTTTTTATGATGTGTCAATCCTGCGGGAAAAAGACCGCAACCACCCATATCAAAACCATCGTCAACGGCAAGCTGGCGGAGTACCACCTCTGCGCCGACTGCGCCAAGCAGAAGGGCTACAGCAATATCTTCTCCAACTGGGGCATGGACTTCGGCAACCTGCTGGGGGGCTTTATGGGCAGCGAGGTGCCCAGCAGCCACGTGGCCCGGTGCCCCACCTGCGGGGCCAGCTTTGAGGAGATCACCCAGTCCGGGAAGATTGGCTGCGCCGATTGCTACAGAACCTTCCGCAGCCAGCTGATGCCCGTCATCCAGCGGATTCACGGCACCACCCGCCACAAGGGGAAAGTCCCCGGCGGCTCCGCCCTGCGGATTACCGGCGGGCAGCACCAGATGGTGACCGTGCAGGAATCGCCCCTGGAGGAGAAAAAGCGCCTGCTGAAACAGGCCATTGAGAAACAGGATTTTGAACAGGCCGCCGTGCTGCGGGACGAGATAAAGGAGATGGAAAGCCATGACTGAGACAGCGAAGTGGTATGAAAAAGCCGGCAACTGCGGCGACGTGGTCATCAGCACCCGGGTGCGCCTGGCCCGCAACCTCAAGCAGTACCCCTTCCCAGCCCGGGCCACCGACAAGCAGCGGGAGGCCGTGGAGCAGAAGGTGAAGGACGCCCTGCTCTCCGGCAACAGCATCCTCTCCAAAGAGTTCCGCTTTTTGCCCTTGGAGAGCGCCTCGGAGGAGGAGGCCGTGTCCTTGGTGGAGCGCCACATCGTCAGCCCGGAGTTCATCTCTGACCGGCGGGGCAAGGCGGTGCTCATCTCCGAGGACGAGAGCATCTCCATCATGATTAACGAGGAGGACCACCTGCGCATCCAGGTGCTGCGGGAGGGCCTCTCCCTCAAGGAGGCCGCTGAGACAGCCGACCGCATTGATACCTTGCTCAGCGAGACGCTGGACTTCGCCTACGACAGCGAGTTCGGCTACCTGACCCAGTGCCCCACCAACCTGGGCACGGGCCTGCGGGCCTCGGTGATGCTCCACCTGCCCGCCTTGACGGAAAGCGGCGCCATGCCCCGGGTGTCCTCCAACCTTTCCAAGCTGGGGCTTACCCTGCGGGGCACTTACGGCGAGGGGAGCAAAATCACCGGCGCCTTGTACCAGCTTTCCAACCAGATTACCTTGGGCCTCAGCGAGAGCGAGGCCGTGGAAAACCTGCGGGCCATCACCGTCCAGCTGATGGAGGAGGAGCGCAAGGCCCGCAGCCAGATGAGTGAAAATATCGCCTGGCAGGATAAGATAGATAGGGCCGCGGGCATTCTAAAAACAGCCAGGGTCCTTTCCAGCAGCGAGTGCATGGAGCTGCTTTCCTATATACGCCTGGGCCTTTCCACCGGTGTGCTCCAGGGCGTCACCACACAGGAGCTGAACGCTTTGATGGTCAACGCCCAGCCCGCCACACTGATGGCCAAGGCCGGCAAACAACTGGACCAAAACCAACGCGATATCCTCCGGGCACAGATGGCCCGGGAGGCCTGCGCGAAGATTAAGGAGTGATAGACTATGACATACCGTTTCAATGGATTTACCGAAAAGGCCAACAACGCCATGAACCTGGCCATCTCCTCCGCCGAGGAGCTGGGCCACGACTACGTGGGCAGCGAGCACGTGATGCTGGGCCTGCTGAAAGAGGGCAGCGGTGTGGCCTATACTGTGCTGAATAAACTGGGGGTTACGGCGGAGGCCTATGAGAAGCTCATCCGGGAGCGCATCGGCACCGGGGAGCCCACCTCCCTGTCGCCGGATGAATTTACCCCCCGCACCAAGCGGATTTTACAGGTGGCTGCCGTGGCAGGGGCCCAGCTCCACAACGCCTATGTGGGTACGGAGCACCTGCTTATCGCCATCATTGAGGACGGCCAAAGCTACGCCATGCGGTTTTTGCAGATTTTGGGCGCCGACCCCAACCGCATTGTGGCAGAGCTCTCCAACATGCTCAACAACACGGGCTTCCACAAGCAGAACGAGGCCCGTCCCGGCGGCGGGGAAGAGGGCGGCCAAACCGGCAAGGCTCTGGAGCAGTTCGGCCGCGACTTGACCCAGCTGGCCGCCCAGGGCAAGATCGACCCAGTCATCGGCCGCCAGAACGAGATTGAGCGTGTCATCCAAATCCTGTGCCGCCGCACCAAGAACAACCCCGTGCTCATCGGCGAGCCCGGCGTGGGCAAAACCGCCGTGGCAGAGGGCTTGGCCTTGAAAATCCAGGCGGGCGAGGTGCCGGAGCTGCTGAAGAACAAGCGCCTGGTGTCCCTGGACTTGACCGGCATGGTGGCCGGCACCAAGTACCGCGGCGACTTTGAGGAGCGCATCAAGAGCGCCATTGACGAGGTGAAGCAGGACGGCAACGTCATCCTGTTCATCGACGAGCTGCACACCATCATCGGCGCCGGTTCTGCCGAGGGCTCCGCGGACGCTGCCAACATCTTAAAGCCCGCCCTGGCCCGGGGCGACTTCCAAGTCATTGGCGCCACCACCATCAACGAATACCGCAAGCACATTGAGAAGGACGCCGCCTTGGAGCGCCGGTTCCAGCCTGTCATGGTGGGGGAGCCCAGCGAGGACGAGGCCGTTGAAATCCTCAAGGGCCTGAAAGACCGCTACGAGGCCCACCACAAGGTGACCATCACCGACGAGGCCATTGACGCCGCCGTGAAGCTCTCCGCCCGGTATATTGCCGACCGCTACCTGCCCGACAAGGCCATCGATCTCATCGACGAGGCCGCCTCCCGGGTGCGGCTGCGCACCTTCACCGCCCCTGACGATTTGCAGGAGCTGGAGAAGAAAATCAAGGACATGGAGATTGACAAGGCCGCCGCTGTCAACGCCCAGGACTTCGAGCGGGCCGCCTCCCTCCGCGACAAGGAGAAGGAGCTTCAAGACCAGCTGGAGCGCGCTAAAGACGAGTGGGCCTCGAAAAACGAGCGCAGCAACAGCGTGGTGGTCCCCACCGACATTGCCGACATCGTCTCCATGTGGACCGGCGTGCCTGTGTCCCAGCTCACCGAGGAGGAGAGCAAGCGGCTGCTCCGCCTGGAGGACACCTTGCACCAGCGTGTCATCGGACAGGAGGAAGCTGTCAGCGCCATAGCCAAGGCCATCCGCCGTGGCCGGGTGGGCTTAAAAGACAAGAACCGGCCCATTGGCTCCTTTATCTTCCTGGGCCCCACCGGCGTGGGCAAGACCGAGCTGTGCAAGGCTTTGGCCGAGGCCATGTTCGGGGATGAGAAAGCCATGATTCGCTTTGATATGTCCGAGTACATGGAGAAGCACACCGTCTCCCGGCTGGTGGGCTCCCCTCCCGGGTACGTGGGCTTTGACGAGGGCGGCCAGCTCACAGAGGCCGTGCGCACCAAGCCTTACTCCGTGGTGCTCTTTGATGAGATTGAAAAAGCCCACCCGGACGTGTTCAACATTTTGCTGCAAATCCTGGAGGACGGCCGCGTCACCGATTCCCAGGGCAAGACCGTGGACTTTAAAAACACGGTCATCATCATGACCTCCAACGTGGGCGCACGGTTGATTACTGAAAAGCAGCAAAGCCTAGGTTTCAACCAGGCCTCCTCGGAGGAGGCTGCCCAGGAGGCAGACTTTGAAAAGACGAAGGAGTTAGTCATGGGTGAGCTGAAAGCCCTGTTCCGGCCGGAATTCCTCAACCGTGTGGACGACATCATCGTGTTCCACAAGCTCACCAAAGAGGACACCCAGAAAATCGCCCGGAAGATGCTCGCCACCTTGGAGAAGAAGCTGCATGACATGGACATCCAGATGGAGTTCACCGACGCTGCCGTGGAGGCTGTGGCTGACAAGGGCTACGACCCCACCTATGGCGCCCGTCCTCTCCGCCGGGTGATTCAGAACCAGGTGGAGGACCCCATCTCCGAGAAGATGCTGGAAGGCGCCATCACCGCCAACAAGGCCTACCGCTGCGACTACACCGAAGGGAAGTTCACCTTCGAGCCTGCGGAAGCCGCCGCGCCTGCCGCTGAATAATCCATAAAACAGAAAACCGCCCTGCCCGGGGCATTCCTGGGCAGGGCGGTTTTGCTGTCACTGGGTAAAGCAGGTGGCAATGTACTTGTCGCTTTGGGGCGGGGAGTAGACAAACTGGGCCATGTGGTCCCCGGTGAAAAAGTACTCCGGCGGCTGGGGGCGCTTGGGCTCGGGGTCAAAGGTTTCTATGAGAATCAGCTTTACCTTCATCCGGGCGGGGAGGATGCTCTTGATAAACACGCTGGCCTGCTGGCCGGGGTAGATGTTCTCCTTCACCTCGGCCAGCCCCGCCAGGTTGGGGGCCAGCTCCACAAACACGCCGTAGCTCTCGATGCTGCGGATGATGCCGCCCACCGTTTCCCCCGGGCGGAACCTGGCGGCGTTCTCCTCCCAGGTGCCCAGCAGCTCCTTGTGGGAGAGTGTCACCCGGGCGCTTTCCCGGCACTTGACCACCGCCCGAATATCCATCCCCACCATAAAGCGCTCCCGGGGGTGCTCAATGCGGGAGACGGAGATGGAGTCAATGGGCAGCAGAGAGACAATGCCGCAGCCAATGTCCGCGAACACCCCGAAGGGCTCTATGTGGGTGATGCGGGCGTCTATCACGTCGCCAGGGGAGAGGCGGCGCACGAATTCCTCCCGGCACTTTTCCTGGGCGGCCCGCCGGGAGAGCAGGGCGGTGATCCGGCCGTATTCGTCCCGGGTAAAGTCCTCCACCAAAAAGCACACCGGCCGGTTCACCCGGGAGAGGATGGCGATGTCCCGCACGGTGCCGTCCTTAATGCCCAGGGCCCCTTCCTCCCGGGGGATGAGCCCCCGCATGAATTTCAAGTCCACAATCAGGTTGTGCTTGGAGTCGCACATCACGGCCTTGGCCTCCAGGATTTTCCCATCCCGCATAGCCTCCGCCAAAGAGGCGGGGGTCTGGAGGGCGGCCCTGTTTTCAAAGGTGTCTATCAAATGGCCTTCTGGATGAAACTGCATTTTCCGTTCTTCCTTTCTCTGCAAGGGCGCACTCCGCTTCCAAACGGCCCTTCCTGTTGATATCACCACTATATGTGCCTGGAAGATGGAAAATGCCCGGGGAGAGGTTGCATCTTTCGCCCATCTGCGGTACAATAGAGGCCGACCCGATTTGCAAAAGAAAGGAATAACCTATATGAAACGCAAACTCTTATCCGGGCTTTCCGCGCTGCTGTGCGCCTGCCTGCTGGCCGGCTGCGGCAACAGCCAGCCCTCTGCCGCCACTACGGTCCTTGGCACGGAAGATTCCGCCGATGCCCAGCAGTCCCTTGTCTCCCAGGAGGACCTCACCCCGAAGGACAACGGCAAAAAGCCTGGCTACCAGCTGGAAATGCCCGAGGAAGGGGAGGAAATCGCTGTCATCACCATGGAGACGGGCGAGGTCATCAAGCTCCGCTTTTTCCCGGACGAGGCCCCCAAGGCCGTGTACAACTTTAAAGTCCATGCCCTGGAAGGCTACTACGACGGCCTGACCTTCCACCGCGTCATTGAAAACTTCATGATTCAGGGCGGCGACCCCAACGGGGACGGCACCGGCGGTGAAAGCGTGTGGGGCGAGGCGTTCGAGGATGAGTTCAACGACAACCTGCTGAACATCGACGGCTCCGTGTCCATGGCCAACGCTGGCGCCAACACCAACGGCAGCCAGTTCTTCATCAACGCCACCGGCGGCATGAGCACCGATTGGGACTATTACCAGCAGATTTACGACCAGTACAAGGAGAACGCCGAGTACTTCGACGCCATGGGCGTGAACACCGTGGACATGAGCAAAGTCACCGACGCTGTCAAAAAGCTGTACGAGGAAAACGGCGGCAACCCTAACTTGGACGGGTACTACTCCACCGGCGGCACCGGCCACACGGTGTTTGCCCAGGTGTTTGAAGGCATGGAGAACGTGTACGCCCTCTCCCAGGTGGACACGGATTCCAGCGACAAGCCTGTGGAGGACATGGTCATCCAGTCTGTGGAAATCACCACCTACGAAGGGTAATACAACAAAAAGAAAAAACCTGGACACGCGTAGTGCCCAGGTTTTTGTTTTGTGTTTTTTATCCGGCCGCCTGGCCGGAATCGCCTGCTTCCGCCAGTGCCAGCTTGTAGGAGAGCGTCATCAAACTGTCGTTCATATGTACGTTTTCCACAATGGCGTCCGGATGCTTCATGGTGATGTCGTAGTGGCTAAAATTCCAGAAAGAGTGGATTCCCAGGCTGTAGAGCTCGTCGGAGACGCCCTCCACATATTCCCGGGGCACGCAGAGGATGGCCATCACCGGGTGGTGCTCTTGGTAAAACTCCTCTACCGTGGCGTAATCCAGGATCTCGTTGCCGCTGATTTTCCCCCCAATCACCCGCTTGGCGTTGTCAAACACACCGATAAGGGAAAAGCCCAGCTGCTCAAAGGGCATGTGCCCGGCAATGGCCTTGCCCAGGTTGCCCGCGCCCACCAAAATGCAGGGGTGGCGCTTTTGGATGCCCAGGATTTTTTCAATCTCCCCGCAGAGCTGGGAAACGTTGTAGCCGTAGCCCTGCTGGCCAAAGCCGCCGAAGCAGTTGAAATCCTGGCGGATTTGAGAGGCGGTAAAGCCCATCTTTTCCGAAAGCTCCTTGGAGGAGATGCGGGTCGCCCCGTTTTTGCCCAGTTCTGAAAGGAAGCGGTAATACCGGGGCAGGCGGCGAATCACCGACATGGAGACGTTCTGTTTTTTCTGGTTCATGATATGGTTACTTCCTGTGGGTAAAAGATTACAGCATCTGGCGCAGGTTCTCGTCAATGGCCCGGAGGAACCCTTCCGTGTCCGCCTTGTGGATTTCCGGCAGGGTGGACATGGCTGCCAGGTCGCCGGTCATCACGCCGCCCTCGATGGTGGAGATGGTGGCGGCTTCCAGCTTGTCGGCGAAGTCCACCAAAGCCTGGTTGCCATCCAGCTGGCCGCGCTTGCGCAGGGCGCCGCTCCAGGCGAAGATGGTGGCCACCGAGTTGGTGGAGGTGGTCTCGCCCTTTAAATACTTGTAGTAGTGGCGCTGCACCGTGCCGTGGGCGGCCTCGTACTCGCAGGTGCCGTCGGGGGCCACCAGCACGGAGGTCATCATGGCCAGAGAGCCAAAGGCTGTAGCCACCATGTCGCTCATCACGTCGCCGTCGTAGTTTTTGCAGGCCCAGATAAAGCCGCCCTCGCTGCGGACCACACGGGCCACCGCGTCGTCGATGAGGGTGTAGAAGTACTCAATGCCCGCCTGCTGGAATTTCCCCGCGTACTCCTTGTCGTAAATCTCCTGGAAAATATCCTTAAACCGGTGGTCGTACTTCTTGGAGATGGTGTCCTTGGTGGCAAACCACAAATCCTGCTTAGCGTCCAGGGCAAAGTTGAAGCAGGAGCGGGCAAAGCTCTCGATGCTCTTGTCAATGTTGTGCAGCCCCTGGATGACGCCGGGGCCGTCGAACTGGTGGATCAGGTATTTCTCCTCGGTGCCGTCGGCCTTGGTGACCAGCAGCTCCGCTTTGGCCCCCGCGGGGACCTGGGCCTCCACGTTCTTGTACACATCGCCGTAAGCGTGGCGGGCGATGGTGATGGGCTTGCGCCAGCCGGGGATGAAGGGGGTGATGCCCCGCACCAAAATAGGGGTGCGGAACACGGTGCCGTCCAAAATGGCGCGGATGGTGCCATTGGGGGACTTCCACATCTCCTTCAGATGGTACTCGTCCATCCGGGCGGCGTTGGGGGTGATGGTGGCGCACTTTACCGCCACGCCGTATTTCTTGGTGGCCAGGGCGGAATCCACCGTCACCTGGTTGTTTGTCTTGTCCCGGTTTTCCAGGCCAAGGTCGTAGTATTCCGTGTTCAGGTCAATGTAGGGAAGGAGCAGGATGTCCTTAATCATCTTCCAAATGACCCGGGTCATCTCGTCGCCATCCATTTCCACCAGGGGTGTTTTCATGGGGATTTTCTGAAACTCTGCCATTGCGCGTTCGCTCCTTTATGTTAGATTTTTTTGCCATTCCAAAAGCTTGCCGCCGCTTACACCGCGGTGAGGTGACTTTTTCTATAGGAAATAGAAAAAACTAATGCTATCATTATCGCCGAAAATCATCATTTTGTCAATAAAACCCCAGGACTTTCCTGCGGAAACTTCTGTTTACAAGAACGCCAGCTCCTTGAGGAGGAAAATCAGCAGGAACATGGTGCCAATGGAGAAGATGGAGCTGAACACCACCAGCTGCCCGGCCAGCTTGTCGTCCCCGCCCATCTGCTGGGCCATGGTGAAGGAGGAAACCGCGATGGGCGCGCCGAACACCGTGAGCAGCACTGCCAAGGGGGCGTCCCGGAAGCCAAGCAGCAGGGCAATCCCCAAAAACAGCGCGGGGAACACCAGCAGCTTGGCGCCCAGTACAAGCAGCACCTCTTTGATGTACTTGCCCACATCCCCAAAGCTGAAAGAGGCGCCCAAAATGATAAAGGCCAAGGGCGTGGCAATGGAGGAAATGTCGGTGATGGTGTCGTAAACCGGCGTGGGGATGGGGATTTGGAACAACACAAACAGCACGCCCAGCACCGAGCCGATAATCAAGGGGTTGGTGACAATGCCGAGGAGGATTTTTCCAACGTTGGGCCGCTTGCCATTGAACATCTCCAGGGAAATCACCGCCAGCACGTTGTATATGGGGATGATGACCGCAATCAAAATGGAGGCAAGCCCCGCCGCCGTGTCCCCAAAAAGGGCCGTGCTGATGGGGATGCCAAAGAGAACAAAATTGCTGCGGAACATGCCCTGGAGCATCACGCCCCGGCGGGAGTTGTCCTTCTCCAGCAGAATGGCCAGGCACAAAGAGAGCACAAACTGGATGAGCACCCCCGCCACCGCGTACAGCAGCAGCTGGGAGTTAAAGCTCTCCGCCAGCTCGGTGTTGTAGATGTTGCAGAACACCAGCAGGGGCAGGAAAATCTTGAAGATAACTTTGTTCACCTGCTTGACGGAAGTCTCGTTCATCATCCCCGTCAGCTTGATGACATAGCCCAAGGCCATCAGCAGAAACAGGGGCAGCACGATTTCCAGGGAAATAAGTAAGCTTTCCATGCTGTAACCCACACTCCTCAAAAGCAAAATCCTATTGAGGAAATTATAGCACCAAAGCAGGGGATAGGCAAATAGAACTTCCCGCCCGCCCAAAAGAAAAAGGACAGGCCGGCAGCCTGCCCTTCCGCTGTTTCACTTTACCGGGTGATCCGGTGCTTGCACATGGATACCTTCCCGCAGTGGGGGCACTTCAGCCGCCGCTTTGTCAGGGTGTGGTAGCCTTTTACATAGGCGCCCATGGTAGGCACGAACAGCTCCTGGCAGTTGGGGCACTGGTAGTACCCGGCGCTTGCCTCCAGCATGGCCGCCGCGGCGATGCCCGCTGCCGCCGTGAGAAGTGCCAGCGCCAGCAGCGCCACGCGCCATCCAGCCGCCACCTCTAGGAACGAGGCCAGAGCCACCAGGGCGCAGACGGCTATCACTGTGACGCACCCGCAGATAACGGACAGCGCCATTCTCTTTTTGTTCTCCGCGTTCTCCCGCAGTAAGTTCATCATGTTTTCCTCCGCACGTGTTTGGTAGTCAGCCTCCGCCACCCGCTGGCCTGTCAGCAGGTCGTTGACGGTGATGCCCAGGGCGCCGCATAGTGGCAGCATCAGGGAGACTTCCGGCAAGCCCCGGCCGCGCTCCCACTTGGAGACTGTTTTGTCGCTGATGGATAGCTTATCGGCAAGCCCGCGCTGGGTGAGGTTCTGCTCCTTGCGCATCTGGGCGATAAATTTGCCGATTTTTACTTGGTCCATATTTCGTTCCTCCTTTCCAGGAAAAGGATACGCCTCCAGCTGCCTTTTGCACACATACGAGGGGGAGAATCCCGCATATCTACGGAACGTAGAGGCACAAATGTATTGTAGCAAATCCCAGCGTGAAAAGCTATGGCAGGTTTCACTTGCCCAAAAGGGAAACAAATGCTATAATAACAAAATAGGTTTCCTGTGCCCGGCACATTTTCCGCCGGCCTGTATGATTCTCGCCCTTTTCTGGCAGACTATCCCTTGTAAAGGAGGATGCTGCCATGAAAAAGGACACAGAAAAAAACAGGCCCTTGCTGCTGGGCTGCCAAGAGGAGCTGGAGGAGACAGGGGAAAGCCGGGCAACTTCCCAGCGGCCCTTGCTGGAGGACGGCTCTGTCACTACCCGGTGCAATGGCCACACCATCCACTGCCTGACCATCATCGGCCAGATTGAGGGGCATTACATTCTGCCCTCGCAGAACAAGACCACCAAGTACGAGCACGTGATTCCCCAGATTGTCGCCGTGGAGGAAGACCCCCAGATTGACGGCCTGCTGATGCTGCTCAACACTGTGGGCGGCGATGTGGAGGCGGGCCTCGCCTTGGCGGAGCTGGTTGCCGGCATGAAAAAGCCCACCGTTTCCCTGGTGCTGGGAGGCGGGCACTCCATTGGGGTGCCTTTGGCGGTGGCGGCCAAGCGCTCGTTTATTGCGGAATCCGCCTCTATGACCATCCACCCGGTGCGGATGAACGGACTGGTGCTGGGCATTCCCCAGACCCTGGAATACTTCCAGCGGATGCAGGACAGGATAACCAACTTTGTCACACAAAATTCCAACATTACAAAAGAGCGCTTTACCAGCCTTTCCCGGAACACCCAGGAGCTGGTGATGGACGTGGGCACCGTTTTGGACGGCCCCGACGCCGTGGAGGAGGGCCTGATCGATTCTTTGGGCTCCCTTTCCGACGCCATCGACTGCCTGGAGAAGATGATAGACCGGGGCCGGAAGCGCAAAAATGGCACGCCCAAAAAGAAGAAAGCGGACTAAGACGGACGGCGGTCCCCACCGCCGGTACATACTGAAGGAGGAGTTTATGAGTATTTTCGACGCCATCATCCAGGGCATCATCCAGGGCCTGACGGAGTTTTTGCCAGTCTCCAGCAGCGGCCACCTGTCCATCTCCAAACATATCTTTGGCATTGAGATGCCCGGCATTCTCTTTGACATCATGCTCCACCTGGGCACGCTGATTGCCGTGGTGTTTGTCTATCGCCAGCTGATTTGGCGGCTGATAAAAGAGTTTGGTTCCCTGTGCGTGGACATTGCCCACCGCAACTTCAAGTGGAGCGAGATGAACCACGACCGCCGCCTGCTCTTTATGCTGGTGATTGGCCTGCTGCCCCTGTTCTTCCTGTTTGTGCCCATCCCCGGCACGGGCCTGGATTTTAAAGGCCTTTCGGATATGCTGGGCTCTGATTCCGACATTTTGGTGGAGGGCCTGGCGCTGCTGGCCACCAGCGCGCTGCTCTTCGCCGGGATTGCCGCCAACAAGCGGGTGAAGGAGGTCCACCGCCACAAGGATGCCTCCGGTCGCATGGTCAGCAGCAACGGCCGCAAGAAAATCCACACGGTGGACGCTATCCTCATTGGCATCACCCAGTGCTTGGCCGCCATCTTCCCGGGGCTGTCCCGTTCTGGCTCCACCCTTTCCGTAGGCCTGCTGCGGGGCATCAACCAGCAGACCGCTTTGGACTATTCCTTCGTGCTGGGCATCCCCTCCATCGCCGCGGCGGCCCTGGTGTCTATTCTGGATATGGGCGACCAGGCGGACGCCGTAGGCGCCGGCGCTTTGGTTGCCGGCATCATCACAGCGGCAGTGGTGGGCTTTTTGGCCATCAAGCTTTTAAAGTGGATTGTCACCACCAACAAGCTGCACATCTTTGCCTTTTACACCTTGATTGCGGGCGGCCTTATCACCGTGATCGGGATGATTGAACATATTACAGGGAACAACCTGTTTACCGGCCTGCCCCTTTAAAAGAGCCCGCCGCGGGGGTTGATTTCGCTTGAGAACGGAGGGAGTAAGTTTGCCCGCGAAGAAAAAGACATCGTCCCAAAAGAAGCCGGCGGCCAAAAGGACCCCACCGGCCTCTTCCACCAAAAAGAGAACCACCGCGAAATCCAGCCGCGGGGGGAAGGCCAGCCAGAACAACCACCTCACCGCCGAGGCCATCCGCCAGAAAAACCAGGTGCGGGCTGTGGTGCTCTTTGCCTGCGCCATTTTGCTGGGCTGCTTGGTGCTCATCCCCGGCGACAACCTGTGGCGCTGGGCCCACGACGCCATCTTGGGGCTGTTCGGCAGCTGGGCGCTGCTGTGGCCCGTGCTGATGATTTACGTGGCTGTCATCACCGCCATGGAGAAGCCCAAGGGCTCCATCAGCGGCAAGGTGTGGATGACCGTGGTGGTCATTGTGCTGTTTTGCGCCACCGGCTTTATCTTTGGCAAGCAGGATATTCCCGATGGCCTGAATTTCTGGGAGTACATAGTACACCTCTACACGGAAAACGCCGGGACTGGCGGCGGTGTGCTGGGCGGCCTGCTGGGCCTGCCCATGGTGCGGGCCGCCGGGCTGGTGGGCGCCAGGATTATCATTGTGCTGCTGCTCTTTGTGGCGGTGATGGTCCTCACCGGCACCACCCTGCTGGGGTTGTTCCGCACCATCAAGCGGCCGGTGGACATGGTCAGCGAGGGCATTGAAACTGCCCGCCAGCGCCGGGAGGAGGAGCGCCTCATCCTGGAGCAGTCCCGGGACATTGACGTGCCCCTGGAGGAGCAGCTGCCTGCCCATCCCGTGCGGGCCGAGGCTCCCGCTGCCCTGTTCCCGCCGCCCCCGGAGAAAAAGAAAAAAGAGAGGAACAACGAAAAGCTGGATAGGCTCAAGGCTGTGTTTGGCGTGGAGGAAACCGGGGAAGAGCCCCCGGAAGAAGCTCCCGCTGCCAGCGCCCCCACGCCCGATACCCGGGAGATGGAGGAGGGCACCCAGGCCTTGGAGCGCGCCTTGGAGGAGATTGAGGACATCCACATCCCCGCGCCCCAGGTGGAGACCGTCCGCTCCGCCCCGCCCAAGGAGGAAGGGGCTCCTGTCCTGCCTGAAAAGCCGGCAGGGGAGGAGCTTCCTGTCCCCGACGACGTAAAAGAGCTTACGGAAAAGTTCATGGAGCAGAAGGAGCGGAACGACCGCAAAGAGGCCACCCCTGCCCAGATGGCTGCCTACCAGGCTGCGGAGCCTGCCAAGGCCTACTGCTTCCCACCGGTGACCATGCTGGCGGTGAGTCCCCACGGCAACCCCGCCCTGGAGACAGAGGAGCTTCAGACCAACGGCCGCATTTTGGTGGACACCTTAAAGAGCTTTGGCGTGCAGACCAAAATTCTGGACATCTGCCGCGGCCCTGCCGTCACCCGCTATGAAATCCAGCCGGCCGCCGGTGTGAAAATCAGCAAAATTACAAACCTCTCCGACGACCTGGCGCTGAACCTGGCCGCCACCGGCGTGCGCATCGAGGCGCCCATCCCCGGCAAGGCGGCCGTGGGCATTGAGGTGCCCAACAAGACCCGCAGCACCGTGCGCATGCGGGAGCTGGTGGAGTCCAACTCCTTCCAGTCCTCCAAAAGCAAGCTTTCCGTGGCCTTGGGCCGGGACATCGCAGGGCAGCCTGTCATCGCGGATTTGGCCAAGATGCCCCACTTGCTCATCGCCGGCACCACAGGCTCTGGTAAGTCTGTGTGCATCAACTCCCTGATTGTGAGCATGCTCTACAAGGCCAGCCCGGACGAGGTGCGTTTCCTGATGATCGACCCCAAGGCCGTGGAGCTGACAGAGTACAACGGCATGCCCCACATGCTGGTGCCGGTCGTCACGGACCCCCGCAAGGCCTCCGGCGCCTTGGGCTGGGCCGTTTCGGAGATGATGAAACGCTATAAGATTTTCTCTGAGTGCAACGTGCGCAACTTGAAGGGCTACAACAGCTTGGCCGCCTCCCAGGACTACCAGGACGAGAACGGCCAGCCCATGCCCGCCATGCCCCAGATTGTCATTATCATCGACGAGCTGGCCGACTTGATGATGGCCGCCCCCAAAGAGGTGGAGGACTCCATCTGCCGCCTGGCCCAGCTGGCCCGCGCCGCCGGGATGCACCTGGTGGTGGCCACCCAGCGGCCCTCTGTGGACGTGGTCACCGGCTTGATTAAGGCCAACATCCCCAGCCGTATCGCTTTGACCGTGTCCAACTCCGTGGACTCCCGCACCATCTTGGACGCGGGCGGTGCGGAAAAGCTGCTGGGCAACGGCGATATGCTCTTTGCCCCGGTGGGGGTGACAAAGCCCCTCCGCGTGCAGGGCTGCTATGTCAGCGACGACGAGATTTCCTCGGTGGTGGAGTTTGTGAAAAAGACAAAGTCCATCGAGTATGACGAGAAGGTCATCGAGGAGATTGAGCGCAACGCCGCCAGCGAGTCCAAGGGCGATGACGGCGGCGACAGCGAGGGCGGCGGCGACCCCATGATTGACGAGGCCATCAAGGTGGTGGTAGAGGCCGGACAGGCCTCCACCTCGCTGCTGCAGCGGCGGCTGCGCCTGGGCTATGCCCGGGCCGGACGGCTTATCGACGAGATGGAGCAGCTGGGCGTTGTGGGTCCCCACGAGGGCTCCAAGCCCCGCCAGGTGCTGATGACCTACGCCCAGTGGATGGAGCGCAGCATGCAGCAAGGCTCCTCCTCCAACGAGGAAAGCTAAGTGTCCACCCAGGGCGCGAAGCGCCACGCCGCCCGGGAAAAGCGCCGCCGGCTGCTGGAGCGCATCGCTCTGGTGGCGCTGGCCGCGCTGCTGGTGTTCTCCGCCACGCCGGTAGGGCGGGCGTTCTGGGGCAGGCTTTACACCCTCTCCGGCTTCCGCGGGCCGGTTGAGGCGGCGCCCCTGGAGATTCACTTTATCGATGTGGGCAAGGCGGACGCCATCCTCTTGCGGTGCCAGGGCCAGGCCGCGTTGCTGGACGCCGGGACCTACGCCTCTGGCGACCGCGTGGTGGACTACCTCCGCCGGATGGGCGTGGAGCGCTTGGAGTACGCCATCGCCTCCCACCCGGACAGCGACCACACCGGCGGCATGGCCCAGGTGCTGGAGGAAATCCCTGTGGAAGCGCTGGTGGTCTATCCCTGGCCCGATGAAATGCGCCAAACGCTGGAATACCGCGCCTTGGAGGAGGCATCCTTCTCCCATGGCGTGCCTGTGAAAACCGTGGGTCCCGGGGACAGCCTCCCTCTGGGGGAAACGTCCTTGGAGGTGCTGGGCCCGCTGGAGGAATATGAGGAGACAAACGACTGTTCCTTGGTGCTGCGGCTGGACTATTTGGGCTTTTCCGCCCTGTTCTGCGGCGACATTGAAGCACAGGCGGAATTGGACTTGGTGAAAGCCGGCGCCGCCTTGGACGCGGACCTGCTTAAAGTGGCCCACCACGGCAGCGCTTCCTCCAGCTCCCGGCGGTTTTTGGAGGCAGTCACCCCGGCCTACGCGGTGGTCTCCGTGGGGCCGGACAACAGCAACCTGCCCCGGGAGGAGACACTGCTCCGCCTGGAGGAAGTCGGGGCCACAATATACCGTACCGACACCGACGGGGACTTGGTGTTCTCCTGGGACGGGGAACAGCTCTCCCTGTGGAGCGAATATCATGAAGAACTGGAAAGGACAGAATGGAATCCATGAAACAGCTTGTGATTGACCGCTTAGACGGCAAATACGCCATCTGCACAGACAGCGACCAAAAATTTTACGCCATCGAGCTGCCGGAAGTGCCCCAGGGCGCCAAGGCAGGCAGCGTCCTGCGCATTACCGACGAGGGGGAGCTTCAGCTGGATGTGGAAGCCACCCAGCGCCGCCAGCAGGGCCCCCAGGGCAAGCGCGGCGGGCAGAAACGGTAAGGAGGGGCCGCTATGGGAAAATTGAGCTACATCCTGGGCTGCGTCACCCGCATGGATTACCCGGAGCTGTTCCGCACGGTGGGGAAGGTCCACAAGATTACCGGGAAGAACTCTGTGGGCATCTTGGCCGACGTGGTCAAGTGCGGCCTGAAATACGGCGCCGGCTTTAACGACTACCTGCTCTGCGAGTTCTACAACCTCACCGACGCCCAGCGGGCCACCTACATCACCCGCAGCGTGAACAACACCTTGGTCAGCCTTTTAAACGACCGGGAGTACTACCACTTCTTCGACAACAAAAGCGAGTTCTACACCACCTTTGGCAAGTACATCGGCCGCCAGTGGCTGGACTTTGGCAAGGCCACCCAGAAAGAATTTGAGGACTTTATGGCCAGCCGTGACACCATCATGGTCAAGCCCGATTCCTCCAGCGGCGGCTTTGGCGTGAACAAGCTTTCCAAGGGGGATTTCCCCAGCCTGGCCGCCATGTACCAGAAGCTGAAGGAGGAGCACATCGGCGTCATTGAGGATGTGCTCCAGCAGCACGAGGTTTTAAACCAGCTCAACCCCAGCTCTATCAACACCCTGCGGGTGGTCACCATCTTAAACGAGAGCGGCCCCCACATTGTGTACGCCCACATCCGTATTGGCAACAGCGACCGGCCTGTGGACAACCTCCACTCCGGCGGCATGTTCGCCCCCATCGATTTGGACAAGGGCGTCATCCAGTATCCCGCCTACGACAAGGCCCGCCACACCTACACGGAGCACCCCCGCACCCACACCACCATCCAGGGCTTTGCCATCCCCTATTGGGAGGAGGCCAAGGCCATGTGCCTGGAGGCCTCCCAGATTGTCCCCCAGATGCGCTATGTGGGCTGGGACGTGGCCATCACCCCCAACGGCCCGGTGTTTGTGGAGGGCAACAACCTGCCCGGCTACGACATTCTGCAAATGCCGCCCCACACCCCGGACAAAATCGGCATGCTGCCCCGGTTCCGGGAGTTCGTCAAGGGGATTTGACATCCCGCCGAAAGGCCACACGCCCCCTTTTTCAGGGGGCATTCTTTTTGAAAAGGAGTGCCGAGCCATGATTGTATGCCTCTGCCTGGACGACAGGGAGGGCCTGTTTTTCAACCACCGCCGCCAAAGCCGGGACCGGGCTGTCCTCCAGGACATGGGGGAAACAGTGGGCCCGGGCCGGCTGTGGGTCCATCCCTATTCGCTGCCCCTCTTTGCGGGCTGGAAGGGAGACCTGCGCGCCGATGAAAACTTCCTAAACCTGGCAGGCCCTGGGGAATACTGCTTTGCCGAGGGGCAGCTTTTGGCGCCCTACAGGGAGAAGCTGGAGTCCCTGGTGCTGTACCACTGGAACCGCCGGTATCCTGCGGACGTCTACTTTGATTTGGATTTGTCCCAGTGGCGCCTTGTGTCCCGCCGGGAGTTCCCCGGCACTTCCCACGATACCATCACCAAGGAGGTTTACCTGCCATGAAAAAACGCCTGCTGTCCTGTTTGCCCCTGTTGCTGTGTCTGGCCCTGGTGCTGACAGGCTGCCAAGGGGAGCTGCCCTCTGGGGCTTCCCAAACGTCCAGCGCCGCCCAGGTTTCCCTGGAGGAGCTTCCCGCCTACGCGGGGGAGCCCTATGTGGAGCTGGACGGCAACCAGCCGCAGCTCTTTTTGGAGGACTTTACCGGGGAATCCTTTGAGACGTACAGCTCCCTGGATTCCCTGGGCCGCTGCGGCGCGGCCTACGCCTGCATCGGTCAGGATTTGATGCCCACCGAGGACAGGGAGAGCATCAGCAGCGTGCACCCCACCGGCTGGGTCCAGGCGGAGTACAGCTTTGTGGATGGAGGCTCCCTGTACAACCGCTGCCACCTTATCGGCTTCCAGCTGACCGGGGAGAACGCCAACGAGGAAAACCTCATCACCGGCACCCGCTACCTGAATGTGGAGGGGATGCTCCCCTTTGAGAACTTGGTGGCGGACTATATCAAGGAAACAGGCGACCACGTGCTCTACCGGGTGACGCCCCTTTTTGAGGGGGACAACCTGGTGGCCAGCGGCGTGGAGATGGAGGCCCTCTCCGTGGAGGACGAAGGGGACGGGGTTTCCTTCCACGTGTATGTGTACAACGTCCAGCCGGGGGTGGAGATTGACTACGCCACCGGCGAAAGCTGGGAGAGCGGCCAAGCTTCCTCTGCGCCGGAGGAAAGCCAGTCCAGCGCCGCGGAGGAAGCCAGGGACTATGTGCTGAATACCAGCTCCCACAAGTTCCACCTTCCCAGCTGCTCCTCGGTGGAGGCCATGAGCGAGAAAAACCGGGAGGACTACCACGGCACCCGGGAGGAGCTTCTGGCCCAGGGCTACGAGCCCTGCGGCAGCTGCAACCCCTAAGCCTTGCGCGGCGGGGAAAAACCTGGTATACTAAAGAAAATTCCATACGCGTAAAGATAAAAACACAGTCCCGGCCGGTAGTCCGGGCACAGCCATGCTGTCAGTAACCCGCCTTCCTCGGCTGTCCCTTCTTTGCCGTTTTTTGCGAGGGAGTGTTTGTCATACAAAAAAACGGGGCAAAGCTGACTGTGTTTTTCGAAGAGCCTTTCTGGGTGGGGTTGTACCAGCGGTGGTCCGGCCCCAAGCTGGAGGTGGCGAAAATCACCTTTGGTGCCGAACCAAAAGACGGGGAAGTGTACCAGTTCCTGCTGGAGCATTGGAAGCGGCTCTCCTTCAGCCCCCCTGTGGAGCAGGAAATCCCGGAGGAGCGCCGCATAAATCCCAAGCGGGCGCGGCGGGAAATCCAGCGAAAGGAGCTTTCCGCCCGGCCGGGGACGAAATCCCAGCAGGCCTTGGCCCTTCAGCGGGAGGCAGCTAAAGCGTCCCGCCAAGAGGACGCCCGCCAGCGCAAGGAACGGGAACGGCAGGAGAAATTCCAAATACGCCAGCGAAAGCGGAAGGAAAAGCACCGCGGCAGATAAAGAGGCCCCGCCTCTCTTTCAGGGATTCCTGGAAGGGAAGGCGGGGCTTTTCGCTATGTAAAAACGCCTGGTAGATGGGCCGGCACCGCTGGGCAAAGGCTTTCCTCTCCGGGGTGAGGGGGAAGGGGATACGCTCCCAAATTAACATTCCGCGCTGTGCCAGCAGGGAACCCCATTGGAAGCCAATGTCCCAGTGTTCTCCTGAAACTGGAAGGTGAAGGTTGAAACATTGTGATTTAAGTACCATTCCGAAAAAGAGCGCACAAAACCACGCCCCCTAAAAGCGGGCGAAAAATGAAGTTATGCTTAAAGCCTAAGCAGTAGTTGGAGCAGTCACCAGATAACCTTGCCGCTGGAGAATAAAGATGGCTTCTTCCACGGAAACCTCACGGTGTGCAGGTGGCCGATCACCCTTGCGGTAGAGTTCAGGGTTGTACGGCTCATTCTTCTTAAGCATGTTGTAGATAGCCGTTAGGAGCATCCTGGCAATGGCAATAATAGCCTTTTTATGTCCCCGGCGTTTTTTGAGAGCGAGGTAGCGGCTGCGGACTTCCGGGAATCGTTTGGCTCGAATAGCACAGAGAGCGCACTGGACCAGCAATGGCTTGATGTAGGCTCCAGCCCGGCTGATTCTGGTGGTTTTCTTCTTGCCGGCACTCTCGTTGTTCTGCGGCGTAAGCCCGGCCCAGGAGCAAAGGTGCTTCGAGGTGGGAAACACGGACATATCCACTCCGATTTCAGAAATGATGCCGATAGCGGCAAAGGATTGGATACCCGGTGCCGTCATAACAAGGTTGAGTTGAGGAAGATATTTCTCAGCAGTGGACAGGATCAAGGATTCCAGATTGAGTTTGCACAGTTCAAGGCTGTCCATGTGGGAACGGATGATGCGGAGCTTTTCAGCCTGTTCTTCACACATCTCTCCATCCACGGCGGCGAGCACCTGTTCATTGGATGCTTTCATGCCTTTCGTGCGGAAACCAGAAACATCCGTGATTTTTGCTGTTGGGTTTTCCAGAATCCTGGTTGTAATTGCAGAAGCGGCTTTACCGAACACATCCGAGAACACATCGTCCAATTTGAAATTGGAGACGGTCAGACAGTTCTGTGCCCGGTTTTTCTCGCCGGTGGTAAAGTTGGTGAGTTTGCAGCGGTAACGCACCAAATCCCGAAGCTGGCGAATATCTGCCGGAGGGATAAAACTCCCGGCGACAAGGTCGTGCTTGAAAATGTCGGCGATCCATTTGGCGTCCCGTTTGTCAGTCTTCTTACCCCGAATCGCTTTCACATATTTGGGGTGAGCAAGAACAATGTTACAGGTTGGTTCCAGAATGTTGTAAATGGGGATCCAATACTTTCCGGTAGATTCCATGCACACATCTTTGCAGTTGTTTTCAGATAACCAAGCCGCGCACCGGCGCAGATCCCCGGTGAAAGTGGAAAACCGCTTACTTTTGTAAGTTGTCACCCCCTGGTCATTGGTAGAGGCAATACAAGCCACGACAAAGGATTTGTGGACATCCATCCCGCAGCAGATACGGTAAACGATTTTAAGCATAACATCCCCTCGAAAAAGTATTTGAGGGAACAGGCAGTTCAACTGTCCGGTGGACAGTTGAAAAGGACGCTCGCTGAAAGATTGAAGTAGTCCGTCTCTCCAAAGATAAGGTTACAGGGTGCAAAGCCCTACTCATTGGTGCTTGAAAGAGTGTCCAGCACACATATTCATTCAGTCCAACGCAAGGTTGAGCCTACTCACCTTCACGTGCTCTGTAGTGTGCCTGCCTCCTCAAGTACATTCTAACAAATTTACGACTTGCTGTGTCCGAGACACTATGTTTCATTCTCTTTGGTGCCTTGGAGCGCAGCGGAAAGGAATGGTCATATTCATGTTTGAACTCTCCTTTTGAAAGATTTAGGAGAGCTGCCGGCAACTCTAAGTTTCAGGGTAACAGAATAAAAAAATCCTGTCAAGGGGTGGCGAACGCAAAAGATAGACGGCCTGCTCCATCCCTGCTATAATACAGGGGAGAAAACCTTGGAGGTGTCCTGATGAAGAAACACATGTTACCCTTGCTTTTGGCCGCTTTTTTCGCGCTGTCCCTCACCGCCTGCAACACCCAGGAGACGGGTAGTTCTTCCCAGCTAGAAAGCGCCCAGGGGAGCAGCCAGCTTTCCTCCGCGCCCAGTCCGAGCCCTTCCCAAGTGGAGGCGCCGTCCTCCAGCCCAGATGCCAGAGAAGGGGACAGCCAGCCCTCCGCCCCGGAGGAGACGCTGTTGCAGATTGCCGTGGGCGGGGAAACCTTCCTGGCGGACTTGGCGGACACTGCCGCCGCCCAGGAGCTGGCGTCCATGCTGCCCATCTCCCTGGTGATGGCGGACCAAAACGGTGTGGTGAAACGCTACGACCTCCCCAGCGCCTTGCCAGAGGCGGCCGAGGACTTTTCCACTGTTCCAGCAGGCCAGCTTGTGTTGGAGGGCACCGGCGGGCTGCGGCTGTTTTATCAGGAGTCTCCCGCAGGCGGCAGCTATACGCCCCTGGCCACCCTCCGGGAGACAGAGGGCCTTGCCCAGGCCTTGGCGGGGGAGAGCGTGGAGGTGACGCTCCAGCTGGTGACAGGGTGAAAAAATCTGTTTTGCCTCTTGACTTATAGTTAACTTCAAGTCCTATAATGGTGCCAGAGAACAAAAAGGAGCGTGTAACCATGATTTATCGCGATTTTCAAGATGTAAAGCTCTCCGCCTTGGGCATGGGCGCCATGCGCCTGCCGGTGGTGGATGGGGACGATTCCAAAATTGACGAGGCCGCCGCTTTCGCCATGGTGGACGAGGCCATGGCCCGGGGCGTCAACTACTACGATACCGCCTGGGGCTACCACAACGGCAACTCCGAGCTGGTGATGGGCAAGGCCCTGGCCCGCCATCCCCGGGAGAAGTTCTACCTGGCCACCAAGTTCCCCGGCTACGACCTGTCCAACATGGGCAAGATGGAGGAGATTTTCGAGAAGCAGCTGGAGAAATGCCAGGTGGAGTACTTCGACTTCTACCTGTTCCACAACGTGTGCGAGATGAACATCGACGCCTACCTGGACCCCAAGTACGGCACCTATGACTACTTGCTGGCCCAGAAGAAAAACGGGCGCATCCGCCACCTGGGCTTTTCCGCCCACGGCGACTACGACGTGATGAAGCGCTTCTTAGAGGCCTACGGCAAGGACATGGAGTTCTGCCAAATCCAGCTGAACTACCTGGACTGGGACTTCCAGGACGCCAAGCGCAAGGTGGAGCTGCTGAACCAGTGGAACATCCCCGTGTGGGTGATGGAGCCCCTGCGGGGCGGCAAGCTGGCTTCCCTGGCACCGGAGGACGAGGCCAAGCTGAAAGCCCTCCGGCCCGACGAGGGCATCCCCGCCTGGGCGTTCCGCTATTTGCAGAGCATCCCCAGCGTGGTGGTGACTCTCTCCGGCATGTCCAACATGGAGCAGATGAAGGAGAACATCGCCACCTTTGAGACGGACAAGCCCTTAAACGAGACAGAGCTGGAAACGCTCCACGCCATTGCCCAGGGCATGGTGAAGAAGATTGTGCTGCCCTGCACGGCCTGCCACTACTGCACCAGCCATTGCCCCCAGGGCCTGGACATTCCCAACCTGCTCTCTCTGTACAACGAGCACTGCTTTACCCAGGGCGGCTTTATCGCGCCCATGGCCCTGTCCGCCATCCCCGCCGACAAGCAGCCCAGCGCCTGCATTGGCTGCCGCAGCTGCGAGGCTGTATGTCCCCAGGGCATTAAGATTTCCGAGGCCATGGCGGACTTCATCGCCAAGCTGGGCGGCTGATGCCTCCCTTTTAGGATAGAAGGAGGAATTCCTATGGAATACCGCAAGCTTCCCCACGGGGAGGAACAGATTAGCATCATCGGCTTGGGCAACAGCTCCCTGACCAGCCAGGTGGGGGAGAAGGAAATTCAAGCCACGGTGGAGATGGCCCTGGAAAGCGGCGTCAACTACTTTGACATGGCTGCCGGGGACGCCGCTCCCTTTGCCGCCTATGGCAAAGCCCTTGCCGGCTGCCGGGAGAAGGCCTATCTCCAGGTGCACTTTGGGGCGGACTACCACACGGGCAAGTACGGCTGGACCCAGGACCTGGAGGAAATCAAGCGCTCTATCTCCTGGCAGCTGGAAGCCCTTCAGACAGATTACATCGACTTTGGCTTTATCCACTGTGTGGATGAGCTGGCCGACTTGGAAAAAGCCGTCAGCGGCGGTGCGCTGGACTACATCCAATCTTTAAAAAAGCAAGGGGTGGTCCGTCACGTGGGGCTTTCCTCTCACACGCCTGCCGTGGTGCAGAAGGCGTTGGATTTGGGCATCCTGGACATGGTGATGTTCAGCATCAACCCCGGCTACGATTACCAGCAGGGTGAGTACGCCATCGGCCAAGTGGACGAGCGCCAGGCGCTGTACCGCCGCTGCCAGGCTGAGGGCGTGGGCATCTCCGTAATGAAGGCTTTCAGCGGCGGGCAGCTGTTGAAAGCGGAGACCTCTCCCTTCCGCCAGGCGCTGACAGAGTACCAGTGCATCCAATACGCTTTGGACAAGCCCGGCGTCTTGACGGTGCTTCCCGGCGTGCGGGACCGGCAGGACCTCCAGCGGATTTTGGGCTTCTGCAGCGCCTCCGCCCAGGAGCGGGACTACTCCATTTTGGGCACCTTCGCTCCCCAGGACGCCAACGGCGTGTGCGTGTACTGCAACCACTGCCAACCCTGTCCCATGGGGCTGGACGTTGGCCTTATCAACAAGTATTACGACCTCTCCAAGGCAGGGGACATTTTGGCGCGGGACCACTACAACAATCTGGAAAAGACCGCCGGCGACTGTGTCTCCTGCGGGCACTGCGATTCCCGCTGTCCCTTCCACGTGGCCCAAAGCCAGCGGATGGAGGAAATCCGGGAGTATTTTGGAAAGTAAACAGCGTTTCCTTACAGGGGCAGCCGCATCTGGCTGTCCCTTTTCCATGTCCTTTTATAGGGGGAGGGGGTATGGAAAACCCCTTGCCGCGGGCGATTCTTGCGGCGCACAAAAGGCGTTGCAATATTTTTTCTCTGAGGGATTGACAATACCCTGCGGGGGTATTATACTAAAGGCAGCAAGATACCCCGGCTAGGTATATTAAAAAGGAGGTTTTCGCTATGTCCAACGCGATGCAGGATACCGGCGGCGCTTGCTGCCATCACCATAAAGCCACCCCCAGAAGCGAGCAGGAGCTGCGCCTGCTGCAAAACCGCCTCAAGCGCATGATGGGCCAGCTAAACGGCATCAGCAAGATGCTGGATGAAAACCGCTACTGCGGGGACATCCTCATCCAGGTGGCCGCGGTGGAGAGTGCGTTGCAGTCCTTTGGTTACCTGGTGCTGCAAGACCACCTGGAAACCTGTGTGGTGGAGGAAATCCAAAAGGGCAACACCCAGATTGTGGACGAAGCGGTGGAGCTCATCAAAAAGCTGAAGTGAGGAGCAAGGTATGAAAACAGAAAAATACAACGTCACCGGCATGACCTGCGCCGCCTGCCAGGCCAACGTGACCCGGTGTGTCTCCAAGCTGGAGGGCGTGGAGGAGGTAAACGTCAGCCTGCTGGCCAACCAGATGACCGTCTCCTACGACGAGAGCAAGGTGGGCGAGGAGGACATCATCCAGGCGGTGGAAAAAATCGGCTACGGCGCTTCCTCTCTGGAGCAGCAGCCAGCCACCGCCCAGAGCAAGGGTGGGTTCCGCAGCGAGTGGCAGGCTCGCCAGGACCAGGCCATGAACAGCCAAAAACAGATGAAGCGCCGGCTTATTTCGTCCATTGTGTTGCTGGTGCCCTTGATGTACATCGCTATGGGCAGCATGATGGGTCTTCCGGTGCCCTGGTTCTTTGTGGGTATGGAAAACTCCCTGGTGAACGCCCTGGCCCAGCTGCTCCTGACCATACCGGTTCTGTTTATCAACCGGCACTTTTTCCAGACGGGCTTTAAGGCGCTGTGGCACCGGGCGCCCAACATGGATTCCCTGGTGGCCATTGGCTCTGGGGCGTCGCTGGTGTACGGGCTATTCGCCATGTTCCGGCTGGCCTATGGGTTCGGCCACGGGGACGTGGAGTTGGTCCATGAGTATGCCCACGCTTTATACTTTGAGTCCGCCGCTATGATTCTCACCTTGGTGACGGTGGGCAAATATTTAGAGGCCCGCTCCAAGTCCAAAACCGGCGACGCCCTGGGCAAGCTGGTGGATTTGGCCCCCAAAACCGCCGTGGTGCTCCGGGGCGGGGTGGAGCAGACCATCCCCGCGGAGCAGGTGGTGGCCGGGGATATTGTGGTCATCCGTCCCGGCGAAGGCATCCCGGTGGACGGCGTTGTCACAGAGGGCCACGGCTATGTGGACCAGGCCGCCATCACGGGCGAGAGCATCCCCGTGGAGAAGAACCCTGGCGACCAGGTCATCTCCGCCACCATCAACAAAAACGGCACCTTTCAGTTCCAGGCCTCCAAGGTGGGGGAGGACACCACCCTCTCCCAAATCATCCGCCTGGTGGACGAGGCCAGCAACTCCAAGGCGCCCATCGCCCGGCTGGCGGACAAGGTCAGCGGCGTGTTCGTGCCGGTGGTTATCGCCATCGCCATTGTGACGGCCATTGTGTGGCTCATTGCCGGCATGGGCTTTGAGTTCGCCCTGTCCAACGCCATTTCCGTGCTGGTTATCTCCTGCCCCTGCGCCTTGGGCCTTGCCACCCCTGTGGCCATCATGGTGGGCACAGGCAAGGCCGCGGAGATGGGCATTTTGATTAAGTCCGCCGAGAGCCTGGAGAACCTCCACAACGTGGACACCATCGTCCTGGATAAGACCGGAACCATCACCTCGGGCCACCCTGCCGTGACAGATGTCCTCCCCTTGGACCGCTCTTTGACAGAGGAGCAATTCCTAGCCGAGGCTGCCGCCGCTGAATTTGGCAGCGAGCATCCCCTGGCCCAGGCTGTGGTGGAGCGCGCCCAGCAGCTGGGGCTGTCTCTTCCAAAAGCGGAAGCTTTTGAGGCGGTGGCGGGCCGCGGCATCCGGGCCAAGGTAAACGGCAGGGAATACCTGGCGGGGAACTTGGCTTTCCTGGAGGAGAACCACCAGCCCGCCACACTGGAAGAGCGCAGCGCTGCGAAATCTGTGGTCAACAAGCTGGCCCAGGAGGGGAAAACGCCCTTGCTGTTCCTCCGGAATGGGAAGCTGCTGGGCGTCATCGCTGTGGCGGACACCATCCGGGAGACCAGCCGTGCGGCTATCCAGCGGTTTAACGAGATGGGCCTCCATGTGGTGATGCTCACCGGCGACAACAAAGTCACCGCCGAGGCTATCCGCAAGGAGCTGGGTATCGAGCAGGCCATCTCCGACGTGCTGCCCACCCAGAAAGAAGCCCACATCCGCTCCCTTCAGGAGGAGGGGCACAAGGTGGCCATGGTGGGGGATGGCATCAACGACGCCCCCGCCTTGACCCGGGCTGACATAGGCATCGCCATTGGGGCGGGCACAGACATCGCCATTGAGTCCGCCGATGTGGTGCTGATGAAGGACTCCCTGGACGACGTGGCAGCCGCCATCGATTTGAGCCGCGCCGTGGTGCGGAACATCCACATGAACTTGTTCTGGGCCTTCTTCTACAACGTGCTGGGCATCCCCCTGGCAGCCGGCGTACTGTACCCAGCCTTCCAGCTGCGGCTCAGCCCCATGATTGGCTCCGCCGCCATGAGTTTGAGCTCCGTGTGCGTGGTGACCAACGCCCTGCGCTTGCGGTTCTTCAAACGCAAAGGCGCGCCACTTGCGGAGAAAAGCGCTCCAGCTTTGGACGCTTCTCATACAGACAACCAAACGGCTCCTGTGGCGGAAATCCCCCAGGAGCCGGAAAACGAGAAAGGAAGTAGTGAAATGAAAAAAGTATTGATTGTAGAAGGCATGATGTGCGCCCACTGCCAGGCCCATGTGCAGAAAGCCCTGGCCGGCGTGGAGGGTGTCACCGAGGCTGTAGTGGACCTGGAGAGCAAAAAGGCCACTGTCACCTTGGCCCAGGATGTGGCGGACCAGGTTTTGCTGGACGCCGTCACAGAGGCGGGCTACACCCCTGTCGGCTGCGAAACGCTGGCCTGATGGGATAAGCCTTGACGCGCCCCAGGAAACACGGTATAATACTCTGTGATAGAACGATGCGGTGCCTTTCCCGGCGCCGCATTTTTGTGGAAAGATGAGACCGAAGGAGTAGATACATGTACCATCTTATCAAGCAGGAGGGCGCCGCCCGCCGTGGCCGGTTCGAAACGGTCCACGGAACGGTGCAGACCCCTGCCTTTATGAACGTAGCCACCGCCGGGGCCATCAAGGGCGCTGTGTCCGCCTACGATTTGAAAGACCTGCACTGCCAGGTGCAGCTGTGCAACACCTATCACCTGCATCTGCGGCCCGGGGACGAGACCGTGAAAAAGCTGGGCGGCATCCGCAAGTTCACCGGCTGGGACGGCCCCGTCCTGACAGACAGCGGCGGGTTCCAGGTGTTCTCGCTGGCTAAGCTGCGGAACATCAAGGAGGAGGGCGTCACCTTCGCCTCTCACGTGGACGGCCACAAGATTTTCATGGGGCCCGAGGAGAGCATGCGTATCCAGTCCAACTTGGGCTCCACCATCGCCATGGCTTTTGACGAGTGTGTGGAGAACCCCGCTACCTACGAATACGCCAAAGCCTCCTGCGAGCGCACCGCCCGCTGGCTGGAGCGCTGCAAAAAGGAGATGGCCCGCCTGAACAGCCTGGAGGACACCATCAACCCCCACCAGCTGCTGTTCGGCATCAACCAGGGCTGTACCTTTGAGGATTTGCGGGTGGAGCATATGAAGCGCATCGCGGAGCTGGACCTGGACGGCTACGCCATTGGCGGCCTGGCCGTGGGCGAGCCCACCGAGGAGATGTACCGCATCATCGAGGCGGTGGAGCCCCACATGCCCAAGGACAAAATCCGCTACCTGATGGGTGTGGGTACCCCCGCAAACATTCTGGAAGCGGTCCGCCGGGGTGTGGACCTGTTCGACTGTGTTATGCCCAGCCGCAACGCCCGTCACGGCCACGCCTTCACCTGGGAGGGCTGCCGCAACCTGCTCAATGCCAAGTACGAGCTGGACGAGGCCCCCTTGGATGAAAATTGCCAGTGCCCTGTCTGCCAGAAGTTCAGCCGGGCGTACATCCACCACCTGTTCAAGGCGGGGGAGATGCTGGCCATGCGCCTGACTGTGATGCACAACCTCTATTTCTACAACCATCTGATGGAGTGCATCCGGGACGCTTTGGACGCCGGGCAGTACGAACCGTTCTACCAGGAACACATCGAAGCTTTGGGAAAGCGCATTTAATCGCGAAAACTTTCCACGATTTGCTTGCAAGTTTCGCTGGTTCTTGATATAATCTAACCATTAACTCGGAGGTGCATAGATAAAATGAATCACTTAATGGCTCTTGACTCAACTGCTTCTGCTTCAGCCGCCGGCGGCATGAGCATGATTGTGATGCTGCTGGTTTACGGTGTTTTTATCGTCGCGCTGTACTTTATCTTCTTCCGCCCCCAGAGCAAGAAGAAGAAAAAAGAGCAGGAGATGCGCAAAAACGCCCAGGTGGGGGATGAAATCACCACCATCGGCGGCATTTGCGGCCGTATCGTCGCTGTGAAGGATGAGGTGGACTCCATCGTTATCGAAACCGGCAGCGACCGTTCTAAGATGCTGATTAAGCGCTGGGCCATCGGCAGCGTGGACACCGTCCACGAGGACGACCAGACCTAAGCAAAGCAATATCCAAAAAAGGCGCGTTGTGAAATTCACAGCGCGCTTTTTGCGTAAAGCCGTCCCTGATTGCGGGGCGGCTTCTTTTTTTGTCCTATTTTCCCGGGCAGCTACATATCTTGAAACAGACAAAGAGGGGAGAGGTGCCACCATGAAAAAGGTAAAAGCGTTTCTTTTGTCCCTGGGCGTTGCTGGCGTGATGAGCGCTGCCATCTTGGCTGTGGCGGCTGCGGTAATTGCGAAATCGGGCAATTTGCCCCAAGGGCCCGCCCTGACGGTTCTAGTGACAGCCACCGTTTGTATCGGCGTCTTTTTAGGCGGGTTATCTGCGGCGCTGTTTTCCGGGGAGAAGGGAGCCTTGCTGGGAGGCGCCTGTGGGCTGTTGGCAGGCTGTGTTGTAGCGGCGGGTTCCCTGGTGGTGTATCAGGGAGCGTTTACCATCAGCGGCGGGGCGCGGCTTGCGGCGATTTTTCTCAGCGGGTGCATCGGCGGTATCTTGGGCGTAAACCGCAAGCAAAAGGTGAAATTTTAACCGAGGGGAACCACACTTTCTGCCGCGTTGCATATTTATGCGTACTAGATTTTGTGTGAGAGACATAACCTTTCCAACAAAATATACATTGATTTACATAATTTGAAGTACATAAAATTTATCGGTTGAAATAAAATTGAAAAAATATCCCGGATTTTGCTTGCAAAATTCCGCAACTTGTATTATAGTATATATCCACAGGGAAAAATCCCCCTTTTGTTGCCCGCAAGTATGCGTGCGGCAGAAAAGCTAGGCCAAAAATGCCGGGAAGCGGCATGAAGCCTGGAAAAATCCAACCTTGCAAAACCGCTAGATATGGGTTGCGGGTGTCACTCCCCTCCGTATATTTTGCGGTTTTTACCAGCGAAACACCTGGTTTTGCTGAAAGAAACTCGGAAAATGGCCTCATAATTTACCGCCCTGTATATGGGACAGTCCATTTTACCAGGTTGCGCAGAAACGCAAACCGAGGTTTCCTGTAATCTTTTTACCTCTATTCATTTTCGGACCACAACAGCGAATAGCGCCCACAAGCCCCACATAAGAATGGGGGGAAGGGATTTTCTTCCCCATTTGACAAACGAGGATGTGTGCGCTGTGAAAGATGTGTTCAAGCCCCGGCCCAAGGATGGCCCCCAAGGCGAGCCTCCCTTCTGGGAGCGCTTTAGCGGCCCCAAGGCTTTGTTGCTGCTGTTGTGCGCGTTGCTCCTAGGGGTGGCTGTGGGAGCGGCGCTGGCTGTGTTTTTCCCGCTTTTTCAAGGCCGCTGGGTGATGCCTCTGCAGTTTTCCGGCATCCCCGTGGCTGGCTCTGGGTTTATTTCCTGTTTTACCACTCTCTTGCTCAATGTGCTGATTGGCTTAGTCCCGCTTTTCCTGCTGGGCGTCACCGCATTTGGGGTATTCGCGGTGCCGCTGTTCCTCTTTTTCCGGGGTATTACAGTGGGAATCGGCGTCTCTTACTTTTTATGGAGGGACGAGCTGCTGGGGCTTGCCCGGTCCGCATTGCTATATACACCGGCCGCCGCTTTGGCGGGAGTGCTGCTCTTGCTTTTCGCGGTGCGCTCGCTGCATTTTTCCAAGCATTTGGCCAAGGCAGGCTTCTCTCCAGAAGGGGAGGGCAGCCTGGATTTAAAGCTCTACTTCCACGATTTGCTGCTGTTTTTAAGCTTCTCAGTGGCGGTATCTTTGGCTGGCTGCTTGCCTGTGCTGGTGTATGGGTTATTTCTATAAGAAAAGAGGGTGGCACAAACCATGAGTGGCACAAGCGACTATTATTCTTTGTTCAGCGATTATCTGACAAACCAAAAGGCCAATTCGGCCAACACCCGGGAATCGTATTTGCGGGATGCCTTATATTTCCTGGAGTATTTGTCCAACGCTGGCATTGACCCCCTGGAGGCGGACGAGCAGGTCATTCAAGGGTATGTGGAGCACCTTCACGACTTAAAGCGTTCTCCCACCACCATCTCCAGAAACCTGGCCTCTGTGCGGTGCTTTTACAAGTTCTTGATTTTCCGCGGGCTGATGGATTCTAACCCGGCCAAGGGAATCAAGCTGGAAAAGACCGTGAAGAAGCTGCCCCAGGTGCTCTCGGGAGAGGAGATCGAGCTGCTGCTGGCCCAGCCGGACATCACAGAGCCCAAGGGCTGCCGGGACAAGGCCATGCTGGAGCTGCTCTACGCCACCGGCATCCGGGCCTCGGAGCTGATAAACCTGAACATCCAGGATTTGAACCTGCGCTCCGGTGTCCTGTACTGCCGGGGCAGCAAGGGGGTGCGCTCCATTCCCGTGTATCCTTCGGCGGTGGTGGCGGTTTCCGATTACATCTACCGCATGCGCGGGCTCATCACCGGGCCGGAGAGCGGTAACGCCCTGTTTGTCAACTTAAACGGCGGGCGGCTTACCCGGCAGGGTTTCTGGAAGATTGTGAAGGGCTACGCCACAGAGGCGGGGATTACCAAGGAGATCACCCCCCACACGCTGCGCCATTCTTTCGCCCTGCACCTGCTGGAAAACGGCGCTTCTGTCAAGGACATCCAGACCATGATGGGACACGCGGACATTTCTTCCACACAAGTTTATGTGCAACTGCTGGACAGCCATGTAAAACAGGTGTATAATGATTGCCATCCCAAGGCAAAATTGGGATAAAAAATATAGCACGTTTTGTGGAAATGGAGTTGGTTCTTTGGCTTTTCTCGGAATTTTTGGAAATTATAATAAGCCTGGTCCAGGTGTCAACAAGGATGACCCGCCCAAGGCGGCGCCCGTCCGCTTCTTTGAGATTCTCCTTCGGAAGTTCGGGCCCATGGTGCAGCTAAACTTAATTTTCCTCATCCCCTTTGCTGTAATCTTGGCGCTGATGGTTCTCATCTATCTGGCGCCCACCCACTTTATGTTGCAGCTTCCGGTGGGGGATAGCTACATCCAGCTGGACGCGTGGGCCATGTATGCTATGCCGTTCCCTTTGGTGCTGCTTTCACCCTTTACGGCCGGCCTGACTTTTGTCACTCGGAACTACGCCAGGGAAGAGCACGCCTTCGTCTGGTCTGACTTCTGGGAGAACGTCAAGGGCAACTGGAAGTACTTCCTGCTCAATGGGTTTATCGTCTATGTGGTGTACGTGGTGCTCAGCTTCTCCGCGATTTACTACTACAACGGCACCACCCGCAGCTGGTTCTTCTACATCCCCTTCTGGCTTTGCCTGGTGCTGGCGCTGTTCTTCCTGTTTGCCCAGTACTACTTGCCGGTGATGTTCGTCACCTTCGACTTGAAATTCCGTCAAGCGTACCGCAACGCTTTTATCCTTGCTATGGCTGGCGTGGGCCGCAACTTTTTAATCACTCTGATTTTGGGTGGCCTTCTGTACCTGCTCTACGTGATTCCACTCAATGGGCTTGTGGTTTTCCTGCTTATCGCCCTCTTGATATTCCTGCTGTTCTCGCTGGTCAGTTTCTTCATCAACTTCACGGTGTACCCCGTGGTGGACAAGTATCTGATTAAGCCCTACGAGCAGCGGCTGCAAGAGGAAAAGAACGGCCCTGCCCCGGAAAAGGAGGAGGTTGAGGAAGAGGACCCCGAAACCGCCCGGTTCTTTGCTCCTCCTGAGGCTGACGAGGATGAGGACGACGATGACAAGATGGTTTACGTTAACGGCCGCCTGATTAAGAAATCCGAGCTGAAGGAACGCAACTTCCAAGAACATCAAAACTGAAAAACGCAAAGAAAAAGAACGCCTAAAGCTTAGGCGCTCTTTTTTTATTTCTCTGTATCCTCGCCACCGGCGGGTGTGGAGGTTCCTGTGCCCGGTTCTGGTTTTGGCTTTTTACGGCGTTCTGTCACCTTGGCCAGGGGGTTGGCCTTAACAGCCTGCTCCATCTGGCTGCTGGAGGTGTGGGTGTAGATTTCCGTGGTGCCCAGGTTGGTGTGGCCCAAGATGTCCTGGAGGACGCGGATGTCCACATTCCCATAGCGGTACATCAAGGTGGCGGCGGTGTGGCGCAGCTTGTGGACAGAATATCCCGGTCCGCTCAGGCCAATTTTCTCCAGGTATTTCTTCACCATCACCTCCACGGTGATGGGTTTGATACGGGTGCCGCGGTTGCTGAGGAAGAGGGCATTCCTATCCACAACACCGTCCTTGGGGCGCACCGCCAAATAGCGGGAGATAGCCTCCTGACAAGCCTGGTTTAAGTAGACAATGCGCTCCTTGTTGCCCTTGCCCAGAATCCGCAGGGTGTTGTTGTTGCGCAGCACGTCGGTGAGGTCGATAGCCACCAGCTCGGAGAGGCGCATGCCGCAGTTTAAGAACAGCGTCAAAATGCACCGGTCCCGCTCGGCGTTGGGGCCCTCCACCGCGTTGAGAAGTTCGATACTTTGTTCGAGTGAAAGGAAATGGGGGAGGGACTTGCCCTTTTTGGGGGCCACCAAGGTTTCGGTGGGGTCCTTTTCCAGCAGCTTCTCGTGGGCAGTGAGATACCCAAAAAAGGAGCGCAGCGTGGTGGTTTTCCGCTGGCGGGTGGACGCCATGTTGTTCCTGTCGTCCGCCACGTAGTTCATAAAGGCATAGATTTCATAGGTGGTCACAGAGCGGATAAACTCCAGGTCCGCGTCCTGCACGGCGATTTCCTCAAAAGGCGTTTCCGGCGGCACCAGGCCGCGGTCCCGTTTGACAAACCGAAAAAACGTGCGCAGATCTTTACAATATTCCGTTACGGTTTTAGAAGACAAGCCCCGCACATTGCGCAGATACATGGCGTATTGCTGCACCACTGGCGAAAGCTCGTCACGAATGGAAAACGGCATTTTTTCCTCCCCTAAATTATAGAAAATATTTATTTTCTATAATTTCGTGTTTTTTCTTTTCAGTCTCTCTTTCTGGCCAACAGCAGCCCTCCCTCAGCGCTCCCGCAATGGAAGGATGCCGCCCACGTCCACTAAGGGGCCTTCCCACAGCTCTACAGGCGCCACGCCACGGCTGTGCAAAAACTCCCGCATCCGCTCTCCATCGGGATGGCTGGACAGCGCTCCCGCAAAGGCCAGCTTGTCCG
>FR893829.1:54161-54393 GCA_000435395.1 Firmicutes bacterium CAG:94 | reverse complement strand
GCAGCCGCCGATAAAGCCTGTGTCGTAACCTGGCAGCGCAATGTGTCCCGGACGAATCAGCAGCACCGCAAATCCTTTGGTACGTAACGCTTGGAACATTCCCTGGTCCGCTGTGATGGCGCTTTCCCTGTCCACCAGCGCCACGGAACACGCGCTGTAGCCCTGCCGGACTGGCAGCGGCTGAAGGCCTTGCTTTTGGGCTTCTTGAGCAATGGCCCTGTCTATGGCCTTG
>FR893829.1:19679-54144 GCA_000435395.1 Firmicutes bacterium CAG:94 | reverse complement strand
ATGGCCTTGGGATTGCCCACCAGCCACGGCCCCCACGGAAAGCACCCACACAGCGCGTCCCCTGGATATGTACCTGATGGTTCACATTGGGTTTCCCGCAGGGAAAATCCCAGGGCTTTTAAAGCCGGTTGAAGCGGGCTGTTCTTTAAAACGAACATTTGTTTATCGGGAAGTGGGCAGGTTTGCAAATCCGGATGGAACTGCACGGGCCCCGGCAGCCGGCTGTCCCGCTGGGTTGCCACCACGGTGAGCCCGCGCCGCTCCAGCGCTTCTGCAAGCCAGGGAAATTCCCCAGAGGCCAGCACGTGGGTTGCCTCCCCTTCCGGCAGCCTTGGATGGCGCAGGAGACTCATGTGGCGGCCTCGAAGGCTTCCCGAATGTTCTTAGCCCCGATGATTTCCATTCCCTGTGTCCGGGAAGCGCCCAGGTTCTTCAAGCTGTGATAGGGCAGCACGCACCGGGTAAAGCCCAGCCGCGCCGCTTCCCCAATGCGCTGGTCCACGTGGTTGACGCTGCGCAGCTCCCCGGCCAGGCCAATCTCCCCAAAGACCACTGTGTCCTCCCGGATGGGCGTGTCCTTCAAGCTGGAAATCAGGGACATGGCCACAGCCAAGTCCACCGAGGGCTCGTCCAGCCGCAGGCCGCCCACCACGTTGATGTAGGCGTCCAGGTTGGAGAAATAATAGCCCGCCCGCTTTTCCAGCACAGCCAGAATCAAAGCCATGCGGTTGTAGTCAAAGCCGGTGGCCATGCGCCGGGGGTTGCCGTAGCCAGAGGTAGTGGCCAGGCCCTGGATTTCCGCCAGGATGGGCCGGGTGCCCTCCATCACGGCGGTGACGCAGGTGCCGGACACATCCTTGGGCCTGCCGGACAGCATGGCCTGGGAGGGGTTTTCCACCTGTTGCAGGCCGTTCTCCCCCATGTCGAACACGCCAATCTCGTTGGTGGAGCCGTAGCGATTTTTCACCGCCCGCAGGATGCGGTAGGTCATCTGGCGGTCGCCTTCAAAATAGAGCACCGCGTCCACAATGTGCTCCAGCACCTTGGGCCCGGCAATGGCGCCATCCTTGTTCACATGGCCCACCACCAAGATGGGGATGTCCAAGGACTTGGCGCAGCGCATCATGGCGTTGGTGCACTCCCGCACCTGGGTGACGCTGCCAGGCGAGGAATTTAAATCGGTGTGGTTCATGGTTTGGATGGAGTCAATCATCACCAGGTCCGGCTGCTCGCTGCGGATCTCCTCTATGACATACTGGACGTCCGTCTCTGTCAGCACCATAAGGTTGGGGCTTTGCACCCCAAGCCGGGCGGCCCGCAGCTTGATTTGCCGGGCGGATTCCTCCCCGGACACATACAGGATACGCAGGCTTTGCCCCAGGTGCTCGCAGATTTGCAGCAGCATGGTGGATTTGCCAATGCCGGGGTCACCGCTGATTAAAATGAGAGAGCCCTTGACAATGCCGCCCCCCAGCACCCGGTCCAGCTCCGAGAGGCCCGTGTGGTACCGGGCCTCCTCCACCGTGCTGATTTCGCTGATGGGCGTGGGCCGCGAAAGCCTCCCGCCGGTGCCGGCCACCTTTTTCTGGGGCACGGCAGGCTCTTTGATGGCCTCCTCAAAGGAGTTCCACTCCCCGCAGCTGGGGCACTTCCCCATCCATTTGGCGGATTCAAACCCGCACTCCCGGCACTGGTAAATCAGCTTGCTTTTCCCGGCCATAGCTTCCCCATCCTTTTCCTTTGCTAAATAAAGTCCCGGCAGGCCCCTGGCCCGCCCCTTAAAAGTCCGCTTCCATGCGATAGCACACCTGCGGCGCATGCCGCTCATTGTACCACACCTGCGGTGTCATGTCGCCCAGGCGGCTTCTCACCGCCGGGCTGGGCGGGATTATTTCCTCTCGCCGCTCGCGTCCCTATTTTCTCCGGCTATTATACCACAAAACGGGGAGAAAATGAAGCCTTATCCCTCCCCTTCCCGCTGCTCTAAAAAGGAAATCAGCCCGTTGTAGATGGCGGCCGCCATATCCCGCTGGTAGCTCTCTTGGCCTAGGAGGGCCGCTTCCTCTGGGTTGGAGAGGAACCCACACTCCACCAGCACAGCGGGCACCTGGACGTGGGAAAGCAGGTAGATGTCCTCCCCCGCTTCCTTGTTCTGCCGGGTGTTCTGGGGCTGGAGAGAACCCACCACGCTTTGGCGGATGCACTCGGCCAGGGCGGCGCTTTCCGGGTTGTTGGGCGAGTAGAACATCTGGGCGCCGCTGTACTGGCTCTGCTCAAACTTGTTTTGATGGATGCTGATGAGGACGCACTCCCCGGTCTCCTCCACCAGCTGGGCGCGGCTCTTGGTGTCGGAGCGTTTGCGCTCGGCGATGGTGCCCAGCGACTGGTCCCCCACGGAATAGTCCCCCTCCCGCACCAGCACCACCGGGAAGTTGGCCGCTTTTAAGTCCTCCGCCAAGGCCAGGGCGATGGCCAGGTTCACGTCCTTTTCCACCAGCCCGTTGACGCCTACCGCTCCCCCATCCTCCCCGCCGTGGCCCGCGTCCACCACAATGGTGGGCTTCTTTTCAAAGAACTCCGCGTGAAAGGCCACAATCCCAAAGGCCTGAATGGTTTGGGCGCAGAACAGCACAAGGGAAGCGCAAAACAACACCCAAAACAATAGCTTCCGCCGCATCGAAATCACCCCTATGGTAGATATGCGAAAAGCCTTTGGGGTATTCCCTTTTCCTCTTTCCCATGGTAGAATAAAAAAGTTAAGTTAAAAGAAGGTAACTTGTATCCCTAGTAAGAAAAGAAAGGTGTGACCCATTTTGAAAATAAAAGACCTGCTTCAGCAAAGCGACAGGAAAGTCGTTTTCTCCTGCGAGATTTTCCCCCCGAAAAAAGACGTGGAGTTCAGCGGCATTTTTGAGACCGTGGACGCCATCCACCAACTGGGGGCGGATTTTATCAGCGTCACCTACGGCGCGGCGGGCAGCACCTCGAAAAAGACGGTGGAGGTGGCCTCTTACATCCAGGACACCCACCATATCCCCGCCTTGGCCCATCTCACCTGCTGTTCCTCCACCCGGGAGGAGATTCACCAGCGCCTGGAGGAGATGAAAGCCCGGGGCATTGAGAATATCCTGGCGCTGCGGGGCGACCGGCCCAAGGAGTTTGTTCCCGGCCCCTACACCTACGCCATCCAGCTGATACAGGACATCAAGGCCCAAGGGGATTTCTGCGTGGGCGGCGCCTGCTATCCAGAGGGCCACGTGGAGTGCCCCCACAAGGAGGACGACATCTACTACCTTAAGGAAAAGGTGGAGGCTGGCTGCGATTTCCTCACCACCCAGATGTTCTTCGACAACAACGTGTATTACAACTTCCTGTACCGGGTGCTGGCGGTTGGCATCAAGGTGCCTGTCATCCCGGGGATTATGCCGGTTATCAACGCCAAGCAGGTGAAGCGCAGCGCCGAGCTCTCCGGCGCCATGATGCCCCCGCGGTTTTTGGCCATTGCCGACAAGTTCGCCGACGACCCCCTGGCCATGGAGCAGACCGGCATCGCCTACGCCACGGACCAAATCATCGACCTGGTGGCAAACGGTGTGCGGCACATCCACCTGTACACCATGAACCGCCCCAAGACCGCCGCGAAAATCCTGGAAAACCTCAGCCACATCCTGCGGTGAGCCCATGGAGAAACAAGCGATTTACCGCTATTTAGGCGGGGCGGCCAGCGAGCCCCAGCTGGATGAGATGATAGCCCGGGCGGAAGCGGAGGTAAAGCGAGCGGCGGCGCCCCGGTATGTGGACGGGCGCTTCCCCCTCTCTGTGGCGGCGGAGGGCGTCATCATCGGCGGGACATACCTGGCCAGCAAGACCTTGGCCTCCCATCTCCGGGGCTGCCAGGAGGCCTTTTTGACTGCCTTTACCTTGGGGCCGGGGATAGACGCCCTTATCAAACGGTACGAGCTTATGGAGATGCCCTTGGTCCCCGTGCTGCAGGCCTGCGCGGCTGCCTACACAGAGGAGCAGGCGGACTTGGCCCAAGGGGGGATTGCCCAGTACGCCCAGGAGCGCGGGCTCTACCTGCGGCCCCGCTACAGCCCCGGCTATGGGGACTTGCCCCTTGCCAGCCAGCGCTTCCTTTTTGACGCCTTGCAAATCTCCAAGAAGATTGGCGTCACGCTGACGGAAAACTGCCTGATGCTCCCCATGAAGTCCATCACGGGGATTGTGGGCCTTTCCCCAGACCCCTCCCTGTGCCATGTGGGGAAGTGCATGGCCTGCGCCGCAGAAAACTGCCCCTTCCGCCAAGAAACATAAAACCAAACCTCAAAAGGAGGAACTGCATATGAACCAAGTCCTGCGCCAGCTGGGCGGGAAAATCCGCCATTTCGATGGGGCCATGGGCACCATGCTTCAAGAGAGAGGGCTGCTGCCCGGGGAATCCCCCGAGCTGTGGGGCCTTGCCCATCGGGAGGAGATTGTGCAAATCCACCGGGCCTATTTGGAGGCCGGGGCGGATTTCTTGAAAACCAACACCTTCGGCGCCAAGCNNNNCCAACACCTTCGGCGCCAACCGCTTTAAGCTGGAGGGAAGCGGCCACACCGTGGAGGAGGTGGTCACCGCCGGGGTGGAAAACGCCCTGCAGGCGGTGGAGGCCAGCGGCCACGGCACGGTATTTTTAGACATCGGCCCCACAGGGAAGCTTCTCCGCCCCCTGGGGGAGCTGGATTTTGAGGAAGCTGTCTCCGCCTTTGGGGAGATGGTCCAAGCGGGCTGCCGCGCCGGGGCCCAGGGGATCCTGCTGGAAACCATGAGCGACATCTACGAGGCCAAGGCCGCGCTGCTGGCCGCCAAGGAGAACTCCGACCTGCCGGTGTTTGTCACCATGACCTTTGACGGAGACGGCAAGCTTCTGACCGGGGGGGACATCGGCGTGGCGGCAGCTGTGCTGGAAGGCCTGGGCGCCGACGCCATCGGCCTTAACTGCGGGCTGGGGCCCCAGCAGATGGCGGCTTTGGTGCCCAAGCTGCGGGAGTTTACCGGCCTGCCTCTGGTGGTCAACCCCAACGCGGGGCTGCCCGTGGAGCGGGACGGCACAACCTATTACGACGTGGGGCCTGAGGAATTCGCCAGCTGGATGGGTGAAATCGCCCGGGAAGGCGCCTGGGTTGTGGGCGGATGCTGCGGCACCACCCCAGAGCACATCGCGAAAATGGCCGCTGCCTGCGCTGGCCTGCGGTGCCAGCCCCTCCCCGCCCCCTCCCGGACTTTGGTCACCTCTGGCATCCGCTGGGTGGAATTCGGCGCCCAGCCTGTGATTATCGGGGAGCGCATCAACCCCACAGGCAAGCCGAAATTCAAGCAGGCGCTGCGGGACCACGACATCCCCTACCTGCTGCGGGAGGGCATTGCCCAGCAGGATGCCGGCGCCCATGTGCTGGACGTAAACGTGGGGCTGCCGGAAATCGACGAGCCCAGCCTGATGTGCGAAACCATCCAGGAGCTCCAAGCGGTGACGCCCCTCCCCCTGCAGATTGACACCTCCGACCCGGTGACCATGGAGCGGGCCATGCGCCTGTACAACGGCAAGCCCTTGGTCAATTCCGTCACGGCGAAAACCTCCTCCATGAAGGCGATTTTCCCCTTGGTGAAAAAGTACGGCGGTGTGGTGGTTGGCTTGACCATCACCGAGGAGGGCATCCCCGAGACGGCGGAAGGGCGGTTCCTGGCGGCGCGGCGCATTGTTCAGACGGCCCTTTCCTACGGTATCCCCCGCAGCGACATCCTCATTGACCCCTTGACCATGGCTGTCAGCGCTGGCCAGGATGCCGCTCTCGTCACCCTGGACGCCCTGGAGCGGGTGAAACGGGAGCTGGGGGTGAAAACCTCCCTGGGGGTTTCCAACGTGTCTTTTGGGCTGCCGCAGCGGGAAAATATCACCTCTACCTTTTTCCTCATGGCGCTGCAGCGTGGGTTGGACGCCGCCATTATGAATCCTAAATCCGAGGCCATGATGCGCGTGTACCGCTCTTACTGCGCCCTTTCCGGCTGGGATGAGAACTGCATGGCCTACATCGCCGCCTACGGCCAGGAACAGCCCCAGGCGGCCGCTCCAGCCAAAGCAGAGTACACCTTGCGGGAGGCCATTGAAAAGGGCTTAAAGGACGCCGCCCGCCAAGCCGCGGAAAGCGCCCTCCAGTCTAGGGCAGGGCTTGCCTTAATCAACGAGGAAATCGTCCCCGCCCTGGACGCCGTGGGAGAGCGCTTTGAGAAAAAGACGCTCTTTCTCCCCCAGCTGCTGATGAGCGCCGAGGCAGCCAAGGCGGCCTTCGAGGTGATTAAAGCCCACCTCCAAGGCCAGGGAGACACCCAGCGCAGCCACCTGACCATTGTCATTGCCACGGTGAAAGGGGACGTCCACGACATCGGGAAGAACATTGTCAAGGTCTTGCTGGAGAATTACGGCTTCCATGTGGTGGACTTGGGCAAGGATGTGGCCCCAGAAACCGTGCTGGAGGCGGTACGGCGGGAAAACGCCCAGCTGGTGGGGCTAAGCGCCCTGATGACCACCACGGTGGTGTATATGAAGGAGACCATCCAGCTGCTGCGGGAACGGGCCCCCGGCGTGAAAGTGATGGTGGGTGGCGCGGTGCTCACCCAGGAGTACGCCGACAACATCGGCGCGGATTTCTACGGCAAGGACGCCATGGCCTCTGTGCGGTACGCTACAGAGCTGGCAGAGCGGCTTTCCTAAATGCAAAAGAAGCGAAAGAAAAGGGCCATCCCTGCAAGAGGGGCGGCCCTTTCTTTTGCTTGTTTTTTTAAAATGGAAAAGAGAAAAGCTCCGGTTCCAAGAACCAGAGCTTTTTTGGAGGTGACACCCGGATTTGAACCGGGGAATCAGGGTTTTGCAGACCCATGCCTTACCACTTGGCTATGTCACCATCTTGAAGAAAAGACGCTTACTTCACAGCAAAATAAGCGTCCTTTCTCATGTTGGAGCGGAAGACGAGGCTCGAACTCGCTACCTCCACCTTGGCAAGGTGGCGCTCTACCAGATGAGCTACTCCCGCAATGGTGCCTCCGATCGGAATCGAACCAATGACACGGGGATTTTCAGTCCCCTGCTCTACCAACTGAGCTACAGAGGCAAATATGGCGACCCGGAACGGGCTCGAACCGTCGACCTCTAGCGTGACAGGCTAGCGTTCTAACCAACTGAACTACCGGGCCATATTCTTGGGGCAACGCCCCACACTGTGTGACCATACCCCAATGATGTGTATGGTGGGGACAACAGGACTCGAACCTGTGACCCCCTGCTTGTAAGGCAGGTGCTCTAACCAGCTGAGCTATGCCCCCATAAGCCCTTCACACATTTTGTTTTGCCGCATCAGCGACGTTTAATATCTTACACGATTTGGTCTGATTTGTCAACAGGTTTTTTCAAAAAATTTCAAAAAACTTTTTTGCCGGTTTTGGCCGCCTGTTTTGCCAGCTCCGCAATCTCCGCCTTGGTGAAGACGTACTTCTTGTTGCAGTAGTGGCAGACTGTCTCCACCTGCTCCCTCTCGTCGCCGTGAAGGCTCAAAAGCTCCTTGGCGCCCAAGGTGAGCAGGCCCCGGGCGAAGCGCTCCTTGCTGCAGTTGCAGGCATAGTACACCGGCGCCTGGTCCAGGATTTCCACCTCAAAGCCTTCCAGCGCGGCGCGGCACATCTCTTCCGGCCCCATACCCTTGGCAAGCATGGTGGTGACGGAATCCAGCTGGGCGATATTTTGCTCCAGGCGGTCCAGGGCGGCGTTATCCGCCCCGGGCAGGGCTTGAATCAGCAGGCCGCCGGAAAGCATGGCTTCCCCGCTCTCCTTGTCCACCAGGACGCCCAAGGCGCACACCGTGGGGACCTGCTCGCTGCTGGCGTAGTAATTGGTCAAGTCCTCGGCAATCTCGCCGCTGACAAGCTCCACCTGGCCCACATAGGGGTCGCCCTCGCCCAGGTCGCGAATCACCGCCAGGCGGCCCTGGTCGCCCACGCCGCCGCCCACGTCGATTTTCCCGTTGGGCTTTAAGGGCAGCTCCACCTCGGGGAAATCCACGTAGCCCCGGACATTGCCGTGGCTGTCGGAAATGGCCACCAGGTTGCCCAGGGGGCCGCCGCCGTTGACCTTCAAGGTCAGGGAGGCGCCGTCGGTTTTCAGCATGTTGCCCATCAAAGACGCCCCTGTCAAAAGACGCCCCAGGGCAGCGCAGGAGGTCTTGGTGAGCCCGTGGATTTTCTGGGCTGTGTATACAATCTGGCTGGAATCGATGGCAGAGGCCATCAGGCTTCCATCCGAGGTAATGGTGCGTAAAATCTTATCCATATCCTTTTCTTACCTTTCTCGCTTTTTCGCGGCGAATACAAGCCGCTGGCTGTCCTCCCGGGGCGGGTTGAAGGTGAGCTCGTCAAAGACCTGCACCTCCCCAAAGCCCGCCTTCGAGAGGCGCTCCAGCACCTCCTCCACGGGGTAGGCCCGCTCGGAGAAGCGCTCGGTGCTGCGGGCGTAAAGGCCGCCCTCGGGCTCGAAGAAGTCCAGCTGGATATCCACCTTGCCGCCGGCGTGGCAGCGGTTCTGCCACACGCAGTAGACGTGGTCCATGTCGTAGACGTATGTCTCGTTGCCCAAAACCACCTGGTGCTTATACAGAGTATTCATATCAAAGAGAAAGTATCCCCCCGGATTCATAAAGAAGGATACTTTCTCAAACACCCGCTGGAGCTCTTCCCCGTTTTTCAGGTGGTTCAGGCTGTCCAGGGTGCACAAAGCCGTGTCCACCGTGCCGTACAGGTCGATGGACAGCATATTCTGGCAGAGGAACAGGATGTCCGCCCCTGCCTCCGCGCATTTGGTACGGGCCTCGGAGAGCATCTCCACAGAGCCGTCGATGCCGTAGATATCCACGCCCCGCTTGTACAGCTCCAGCGTCAGGGAGCCTGTGCCGCAGGCCAAATCCAGCGTGAGGCCCGGCGCATGGCCCAGGCGCTCCATCAGCTCCAGAAGGTACTCCGCCCGCTTGGGATACTCCACGTTGGAAGTGAGCTCATCGTAGTACTGGGCAAAAACGGAATAGCTCCTCACTCCTGGCTCTCCTTTTTGTCCAGGCGGCTGAACACCAGCTCGTAGCCATCGCTGCCATAATTTAAGGACCGGTTCACCCGGCTGATGGTGGCGGTAGAGGCGCCGGTTTCGGCCACAATGTCGCTGTACACCTGCTTCTGGCTGAGCATGTGGGCCACCGCCAGCCGCTGGGACATGGCCTTCAGCTCCGGCACGGTGCACAGGTCGTCAAAAAAGCGGTAACATTCTTCAGGTGTCTCCAGGGCCAAAATGGCCTGGAAAAGGAAATCCGTGTTCTTGTCATGGATTTTTCCGTTCATCTTTTCCCGCGCTCCTTTATTTCAAAAACTTTCTGCTTTAGAATTTTAACATAGAAAAGCAAAAAAGTAAACAGGAAAAGTTACACGTCGTTGCGGATTAAATCCTCGTAGGTCTCCCCTTTGATGACAATGCGGGATTCCCCCTTGGAAACCATCACGCAGGCGGGCTTTAAGTTCCGGTTGTAGTTGGAGGCCATGGAGTAGTTATAGGCCCCTGTGGAGAGCACCGCCAAAATGTCGCCCTCCTCCGGCTTCTGGATGAGGGTGTGCTCTTGAATCAAGTCGCCGCTCTCGCAGCACTTGCCGGCGATGGTGGCGGTGAAGTCCGCGGGCTGGCTGGCCTTGTTGGCGATGCAGCAGGTGTAGGCGGACTGGTACAGGGCATAGCGGGGGTTGTCGAACATGCCGCCGTCAATGGCCACGTAAGTGCGCACGCCGGGGATTTCCTTGATGCTCCCCACCGTGTACAGGGTGATGCCAGCCTCGCCCACAATGGAGCGGCCGGGCTCGATGTAAATGCGGGGCAGCTCTAGGCCCAGCTTCTCGCAGGTGCTGTGCACCATGGCGGACACGTCCTCCATGTACTCCTCGTAGGGGATGGCGTCGTCCTGCGCTGTGTAGTGGATGCCAAAGCCGCCGCCCAGGTTCAGGTGCTCAAAGGTCATGCCCAGCTCGTCCCGCACCTTGGCGTAAAACTGGAGCATCACTTCCGCCGCGTGGACGAAAGGCGCCTTCTCCAAAATCTGAGAGCCGATGTGACAGTGCAATCCCTTTACAGCCACGTGCTCCATGGCCTTGGCACGGCGCAGCGCCTCCATGGCCTCGCCGCTTGCCAAATCCAAGCCGAACTTGGAATCCACCTGGCCGGTGCGGATGAACTCGTGGGTGTGGGCGTCAATGCCGGGCTTGATGCGGAAGGAGATGGGCGCCACCATGCTGTGCTCCCCGGCGATGGCGTTGAGGCGCTCCAGCTCGTACAGGTTGTCCACCACAATGTCCCCCACGCCGTTCTCCACAGCCATGGTCAGCTCCCCAGCGGATTTGTTATTTCCCTGGAAATGGATTTGGCTGCCAGGCACGCCGGCCTGAAGGGCGGTGTAAAGCTCGCCGCCAGACACCACTTCCACGTCCAGGCCCTCGCTGAGGACGATGCGGTAAATCTCCTTGCAGCTAAAGGCCTTGCTGGCGTAGATGGGCTTGCCGTTTCCGTTGTAGTTCTTGGCGAAAGAGGCCACGTACCGGCGGCAGACGCTGCGGATTTCATCCTCGCTCATCACATACAGCGGCGTGCCGTACTGCTCGGCCAAACGGACTGTGTCACAGCCGCTGATTTCCAAATGTCCTGCCTCGTTGATTCCCAGGCAATTCGCTATCATCTTCAGTCCCCCATTCCTTCTTGGTCCACTGCGCTTTCTATCACTTGCTTTAACGCTTCTAAGCCGCTGCCCTTTACAGAGGAGAAGGGCAGCCAGTCTATCCCCTGCTCCTGGAACAGCTGGTTGAACAGGGCGGTTTGCGCCTCTGTCTCCCCGCGGTTGAGCTTGTCGCTTTTGGTGCACACCACCACAAAGGGCCTGCCGGTTTGCAGCAGGAAGTCCACCATTTGCAGGTCGTCCGCCGTGGGCTTGTGGCGCATGTCCACCAGCTGGATGACCAAGGCCACATTCCTATCTTGGGCGAAATAGCCCTCCACCAAGGAGGCCCAGCGGTCCCGCTCCCCCTTGGACACCTTGGCATAGCCATAGCCTGGCAAGTCCACCAGGCGGCACTCCGGCAGCCGGTAAAAGTTGATGGTGGCCGTCTTGCCCGGCGTGGCGCTGACACGGGCCAGGGCCTTGCGGTTGACCAGCTTGTTAATCAGAGAGGACTTGCCCACGTTGGACTTGCCGGAAAAGACAATCTCCGGCGCGGTGCACTTGGGCAGCTGGTCCTTCCTGCCGGCGGCCAATTCAAATTCCACGTTCTGAAAGTTCACAACAGCCTCCTTGTCACTGGTACAGCTCGGGAGCTTTCTGGTGCTTGGCGGTAATATCCCCGGCCAGCACCACCGTCTCCTGGGTTACAGGTCGGGGCATGTGGGTCAGGGCGGTTTCCAGCACGGTATCCACCCGCTTGACCGGGATAAACTTGACGTTTTCCTTCACCACGCTGTCCACCTCGGCCAGGTCCGGCACATTTTCCGCGGGGATGAGCACGGTCTTGATGCCGTTCTTATAGGCCGCCATGGATTTCTCCTTCAAGCCGCCAATGGGCAGCACGCGGCCCTGTAAAGTGATTTCCCCTGTCATCGCCACGTCGTGGCGCACCGGGATACCGCACAGCGCGGAGGTGATGGCCGTCGCCATGGCGATGCCGGCGGAGGGGCCGTCCTTGGGCACGGCGCCCTCAGGGGCGTGGATGTGGATGTCGCACTTCTCATAGAATTTGGGCGAGATGCCCAGGGCCCCGGCCCGGGTGCGGATGCAGGTGATGGCCGCCCCGGCGGATTCCTTCATCACGTCGCCCAGGGAGCCTGTCAGCTGGATTTTTCCCGTGCCCTCCATCACAGCCACCTCGATGGGCAGCAGCTCGCCGCCCACGCTGGTCCAGGCCAGGCCGTTGACCAGGCCAATAGTGTCCTCGCCAGAGAGCTGGTCCCGGGTGTACTTCCGGGGCCCCAGCAGCTCCTCCAGGTTCTCCGGCTTGACGGTGTAAGAGGTAAACTCCCCATCGGAGACAATCATCTTGGCTACCTTGCGGCAGATGGACGCGATAGAGCGCTCCAAGGTGCGCACGCCGGCCTCCCGGGTGTAGCTTTCAATCAAATCCTTCACGGCGGCCTTGGTGAATTTCAACTGGCTGGCCTGGATGCCGTGCTTTTTCAGCTGCTTTTTAATCAAGTGCCGGGTGGCGATGTTCAGCTTTTCCTCCAACGTGTAGCTGCCCAGCTCGATGATGTCCATCCGGTCGTACAGCGGCCCGGGGATACGCCCGGCGTCGTTGGCCGTGGTGATGAACAGCACGTTGCTCAAATCAAAAGGCATGTCCACGTAGTGGTCGGTGAACTCTGTGTTCTGCTCCGGGTCCAGCACCTCCAGCAGGGCAGAGGAGGGGTCGCCCTTGAAGTTCTGCCCCAGCTTATCGATTTCGTCCAGCAGAATAAGGGGGTTGTTCACCCCGGCCTGCTTGACGGCGTTGATGATGCGCCCGGGCATAGAGCCCACATAGGTGCGCCGGTGGCCCATAATCTCCGCCTCGTCGCTGACGCCGCCCAAAGACACTCGGACGTACTTCCGGCCGGTGGCCTCGGCAATGGAGCGGGCGATGGAGGTCTTGCCCACGCCGGGCGGGCCCACCAGGCAGATAATCTGTCCCGTCTGCTGGGGCGCCAGGCTCTTCACCGCCAAAATCTCGATAAAGCGCTCCTTCACTTTTTCCAGGCCATAGTGGTCCCGGTCCAGGATGCGCTGGGCGCGCTTGAGGTCCAGCCGCTCTTTAGAGGACTTCTTCCAGGGCAGCTCCAGGCAGGTGTCCAGGTACATGCGGATGACGCTGGCCTCGTGGGAGCCGTAGGGCATGCGGTAGAGCTTGTCGCACTCCTTGAGGAGCTTCTCCTCGCACACCTTGGGCAGCTTGAGGGCCTGCACCTTTTCCCGCAGCTCGTCGGCCTCCTGCTGGGGGCTGTCCTCCTCCCCCAGCTCGCTGGCGATGGCCCGCATCTGCTCCTTGAGGAAGTATTCCCGCTGGTTCTCGTCCATCTGGGCCTGGGCCTTCTGGTTGATTTCGTTCTCCACCGCCAGGATTTTCACTTCCTCCGCGAGGATATCAATGAGCTTCTGCATGCGCTTTAAAGGCCGCAGCTCGTCCAGGATGTACTGCTTGCGCTCGTAATCGATGGAGATGTTGGAGGCGATGTAATCCGCCAGGCGGCCGCAGTCCTTTTCCTGCAGCACGCCCAGAAGGACATCCGGCGGCACGTGCTTAAACAGCCGCAGGTACTCGTCAAACTTCTCGTGGACAATCCGCAGCAGCGCCTCGGAGCGGTAGGAGGGCTTATAGGTGAGCATCGGGCACTTGGTCACGTCGCCCAGCAGATAGGGCTCCTCCCGCAGCAGGGAGTTGATTTCCCCGCGGCAGATGCCCTCCACATGGAGCTTCACACCCTCCTCGGAGTGGTGCACCACCTGGGCAATCCGGGCGATGACGCCTGTCTTGTACAGGTCCTCGCCCCGGGGCTCCTTCTCCGAAAGGTCTATCTGGGTCACCAGGAAAATAAGCCGGTCCTTGGAAAGGGCCTCGGACACAGCCAAGATGGACTTTTTCCGGGCCACGTCGAACTGCAGCATCATGCCGGGGAAAAATACCAGGCCCCGCACCGCCAAAACCGGCAGGACAAGATTGTTCTCTATCTTGGTATTTTCATCTGTAATAATTTGCATGTATGTACTCCTAAATACCAGCAAAAGGCTGGGGCCGGCGCCTCAGCCTTTTTGCATTTTTTATGATACCGAATCCCGGCGGTCCCGCCGCTTGGGCTGGGTAATCTTAATCTTTACGGGCTTGCGCTCCTTGTTGTAGGTAATCTGGGGCGCCGCGCCATCCTCCACCGTCTCCTTGGTGATGACCACCTTCTCGATGGTGTAATCGCTGGGCACCTGGTACATCAGGGGCATGAGAATGTCCTCCAGGATGGACCGCAGGCCGCGGGCGCCAGTTTTGCGCTCCAGGGTCTTTTTGGCCACAGCCGTCAGGGCTTCCTCGGTAAACTCCAAATCCACCTTATCCAGGTCAAAGAGCTTCTTGTACTGGTTCAGCAGGGAGTTTTTGGGCTCCCGCAGGATGCGCACCAAGGCTTCCTCGTCCAGGGCGTTCAGCGCGGTAATGACGGGAATACGGCCCACCAGCTCGGGGATAAGGCCGTACTTTACCAAATCGTGGGGGGTGACGTCCTTCATCCAGTCAATCTGGTCCAGCTCCTTTTTGCCGTGGACCTCGCCGCCAAAGCCCAGGGAGCCAGAGGCTGTCCTGCGCTGGACGATTTTCTCCAGGCCGTCAAAGGCGCCGCCGCAGATAAACAGGATGTTGGAGGTGTTGATGTTGATGGCCTCCTGCTGGGGGTGCTTGCGCCCGCCCTTGGGAGGTACGCTTGCCACCGTGCCCTCCAGGATTTTCAGCAGCGCTTGCTGCACGCCCTCGCCGCTGACGTCCCGGGTGATGGACTGGTTCTCAGACTTCCGGGAAATCTTATCGATTTCATCGATGTAGATGATGCCCCGTTCCGCCTTGAAGATGTCGTAGTCCGCCGCCTGAATCAGCCGCAGCAGGATGTTCTCCACGTCCTCGCCCACGTAGCCAGCCTCCGTCAAGGTGGTGGCGTCCGCAATGGCGAAGGGCACATCCAGCAGCTTGGCCAGCGTCTGGGCCAGGTACGTCTTGCCAACGCCGGTGGGGCCCAGCAGCAGCACGTTGCTCTTGGTGATTTCCACGTCGTCATCGGAGAAGTAAATGCGCTTATAGTGGTTGTAGACCGCTACGGAGAGGGCCATTTTCGCGTTGTCCTGGCCCACCACGTACTCGTCCAACTTCTTTTTGATCTCCTGGGGCTTTGGAAGGAGGATGCCCACCTCTTTCTCGTCGCTCCTACCCGTCTTTAAGCGGTCTTCATCCTCAATGATGGACATGCAAAGCCGCACGCAGGCGTCACAGATATATACGCCGGAACCGGCGATGAGCCGGTCCGCCACGGATTGGGGCTTGCCGCAGAAGGAACAGCAGATTTCATGGTCGTTGCTGTTTGGCATCCGTCCACTCCCTTTCTATTACCGGTGTTCAATGACCTTGTCAATCAGGCCGTACTCCAGGGCTTCCTGGGCAGTCATAAAGTTGTCGCGCTCGGTGTCGCACTTTACCACGTCCAAAGGCTGGCCCGTGCGCTCGGAGAGGATTTGGTTCAGCTTATCCTTTACGCGCAGGATGTGGTTGGCGTGGATGCTGATATCCGTGGCCTGGCCCTGGGCGCCGCCGCTGGGCTGGTGAATCATGATTTCGCTGTTGGGCAAAGCAAAGCGCTTGCCCTTGGTGCCTGCCGCCAGCAGGAAGGCGCCCATGCTGGCCGCCATGCCCAGGCAGATGGTGGAAACATCGCACTTGATGTACTGCATGGTGTCATAGATGGCCATGCCGTCGGTGATAACGCCGCCGGGGCTGTTGATATACAGGGAGATATCCTTCTCCGGGTCCTGGCCCTCCAGGTAGAGCAGCTGGGCCACCACGACGCCGGCGGAAGCGCTGTTCACTTCCTCGTTCAGCAGGATGATACGGTCATTGAGCAGCCGGGAGAAAATATCGTAAGAACGCTCCCCACGGCTGGTTTGTTCGACTACATAGGGAACCAAGCTCATTTGCACTGGGACTCCTTTCCTAAACGTTGGTTAGTATGAAAACAAACAGTAAGATTTATTCTGGGCAACCAAGCTTTAGCCCTCGGTTTTTTCCTCGGCGCTCTCGGCCTTCTTGGCGGAGCGGCGCTTGGGCTTCTCCGCGGCCTCTTCCCCTTCGGCAGCCTCTGCCTTCTTCTTGGTGGAAGCGCGCTTCTTCGCGGGCTTCTTCTCCTCGGTCTGCTCTTCCTCAGCCTTCTTCTCCACAACCACGGCGTTGGCCTTGACCAGGTCGATGGCCTTCTGGTTCTGGATGTCGCCGTTGATGCCCTCCACGGTGACCAGGTTCTTCACGCTCTCCAGGGGCATGCCATAGGCGTCGGCCAGCTTCTGGTACTCGGCCTCGGTCTCCTCCTCGGTGGGCTTCAGGCCTTCCAGCTCGGCAATCTTCTCCAGGCCCAGGCGCACTTTCACCTGGCGCTCGGCCTGGGGCTTGTACTGCACCCGCAGGTCGTCGGTGGTCTGGCCGGTGTACTTCAGGTAGGTCTCCAGCTTCAGGCCCTGGGACTGCAGGCGGTAGGCGAAGGAGTTGATAATCTCGTCCACTTCGTTCTCCACCATCTCGTCGGGGATTTCAGCCTGGACCTTCTCAATGATGGCCTCCACCAGCTGGTTCTCCACATCGTTGTCGGCGGCCTTCTCGCGCTGCTCCTTCAGGTGCTTCTCAATGTCCTGCTTGTACTCGTCCAGGGTGTCAAACTCGCTGACGTCCTTGGCGAACTCGTCGTCCACAGTGGGCAGCTCCTTGGCTTTGATTTCATGGAGCTTAATCTTAAACACGGCGGGCTTGCCCTTGAGCTCCTCGGCGTGGTAGTCCTCGGGGAAGGTGACGTTCACTTCGAACTCGTCGCCCACGCTGTGGCCCACCACCTGGTCCTCAAAGCCGGGGATGAACTGGCCGGCGCCCAAGGTCAGCTCGTAGTTGTCGGCCTTGCCGCCGTCAAACTGCTTGCCGTCCAGGTAGCCGTCGAAATCGATGGTGACGATGTCGCCGTTCTCAGCGGCGCGGCCCTCCACGGTAATCATGCGGGAGTTGCGCTCGCGCACGCGGTCAATCTCGCGGTCCACGTCCTCGCTGGTGACTTCCACGGAGGGGCGGGTGACCTCGATGCCCTTGTAGCCCTCGATGGTGGCCTCGGGCTTGGTGACCACGTTCAGCTTGCACAGGATGCCCTTGTCCTTGCCGATTTCGTCAATCTTAAACTCGCCGATGCTGATGACCTGCAGGCCGGATTTCTCCACAGCCTCCATCACCATGGGGCGGTACAGGTGGTCGATGGCGGCCTCGTAAAAGACCTCCTCGCCGTAATATTTCTCGATGAACGCCCGGGGGGCATGGCCCTTGCGGAAGCCGGGGATATTCATCTTTTTGCTCTCCCGCTTGTAAACGGTGTTGATGGCTTCGTTAAATTCCTCGGAGCTGACTTCCAGCTCCAGCTCATAGCGGTTGGTTTCCACTTTGTTGGTCGCTTTTACATTCATGTCTCTGATTTCCTCTCAAAATAAACTTACCGAAGTAACTAGATGATTATAGCACACGCGGTGCGAAGAATCTACAGCTTTCCCGCAAAAACTTCGGGAAAAAGTGAAAAATTTAACGTTCTATTCCACCCGGACCGGACAGAACTGGACATAGTCCGCGGAAACAAGGCGCATGTGCACTCCTTTATATTCCCCCACCAGGGCCTTCTGGGCGGCGTACTGGCCGTGGATGTGCCCAAAGTAGCAGCGGGACACCTGGTTTTCCGCCAGCAGGTCCAGAAGCTCCTGGCACTCCATGCTGTCGTACACCGGCGGGTAGTGGAGGAACGCCACCAGCTCCCCGCCCAGCTTTTTGGCCTCGGCCATAGACATGGACAGGCGGCCTGCCTCCCGGGCCACAATCTTCTTGTCCTCCGCCGTGGCGGAGTTGTACAGCCAGCCCCGGGTGCCGCACAACGCCTTGCCCTCCACCTGATAGGCGCAGTTGTGCAGGACCTTCATGTCAAAAAAGCCGTGCTCCGCCAGGAACTGGTCAATCTTGCTGCGGGTGGACCACCAGTAGTCGTGGTTCCCCTTGAGGAGTATCTTCTCCCCTGGCAGGCTGTGGAGGAACTGGAAATCCTGCACAGCGTCCTCCAGCTTCATGGCCCAGGAAATATCCCCGGCTATCACCACCGTGTCCCCCTCTTGGACCACCCGGCGCCAGTTGTCCTCCAGGCGCTCCACGTAGTTGTGCCAGCCCCGGAACACGTCCATGGGTTTCTCCCCGTTGAGGGACAGGTGCAAATCCGCGATGACGAACAGGCTCATGAGGGAATCCCCAGAGCTTCCAAAACATAGGCGGCCGCGCCCTCCCGGGGAATCACCTGGGTAAAGCGCTCCGGCTTCTCCCGCAGAGCCCGCAGCTGGGCAGGGGCCTGAATGCCGGTGAAGCGCTCCAAGGCTTCCAAGTTTTGGAAGTCATCCCCGGCAAGCAGGCCGGCTTGCAGCGCTTCCAGCACGCTGCCGGAGAACTTGTAGGGGTTCGCCGTGGAGGCAATCACCGTGGGGACAGCCCTCTCCTGGGACTGCGCCCTGTACTGGCGGTACACGTCCACCGCCACGGCGGTGTGGGTGTCGCAGAGGTAGCCCTCAGTGTCCCACAATTCCCGGATAGTCTCAAAGGTGCTGCCGTCCCCGCAGAAGCCGCCGTAGAACAGCTGCTGCACCTTTTTCCGCACGGCGTCGCCCACGGAGTACACCCCGGTCTCGGCCAGGTCTTTCATCCAGCCCGACAGAGTTTCGCTGTCCTCGCCGCACAGGTCGTAAAGCAGGCGCTCTAAATTGCTGGAAATCAAAATGTCCATAGAGGGGGACGCCGTGGCGTGGAATTCCCGGCGGCGGTCGTAGGTGCCGGTGCGGATGAAGTCCGTCAGCACCTTGTTGGCGTTGGAGGCGCACACCAGCCTGCGGATGGGCAGGCCCATTTTCCGGGCGTAATAGGCAGCCAGAATGTTGCCGAAATTCCCGGTGGGCACCACCACGTCCATGGGCTCGCCCAAGATGCGCTTCCTTTGCCGGACAAGCTCCAGATAGGCATAGACATAGTAGACGATCTGGGGCAGCAACCGGCCCCAGTTGATGGAGTTGGCGCTGGAGAACAGCATGCCGTGCGCTTCCAGCTTTTCCTTGAGCTTGGGGTCGGTAAAAATCTGTTTCACGCTGGACTGGGCGTCGTCGAAGTTGCCCTCGATGGCGCAGACAGCCACGTTGGCGCCCTCTTGGGTGGCCATCTGGCGCTTCTGCATGGGGCTGACGCCGTCCCGGGGGTAAAACACCAAGATGCGGGTGCCCGGCACGTCCTTAAAGCCCTCCAGGGCCGCCTTGCCCGTATCCCCCGAAGTGGCGGTGAGGATGACGGCTTCCTTCCCGCCGCCGGCTTTTTGCAGGGCCGTGGTGAGGAAGTGGGGCAAAATTTGCAGGGCCATGTCCTTAAAGGCGCAGGTGGGGCCGTGCCAAAGCTCCAGCAGCAGCTTTTCCTCGCTGCTGCCTGACAAGGGAACAAGCTTCACAGGGCAGGGGCCCCCGAATTTCTCCGGGGTGTACGCCCGGCTGACGCAAGCCTCAATCTCCGCCTCTGTAAAATCCGTGAGGAACTTGGAAAAGATGGCCTTTGCCAAAGCGGGATAGTCCAGCTTGGCCAAAGCGGGCAGCTCCCCGGAGAGGTCCGGGAAGCTTTCCGGCACAAACAGCCCGCCCTCCTCCGAGATGCCCTGGGCAATCACCTGGGAGGCCTCCAGCCGCAGCTGGGAGTTGCGTGTACTTTTATAACGCATCAGCATCACCTTATACTTCCGAATTTGATTCTCCCCGCCGGGAAGGGCTTTCCCGGCGTTTGCGTATAACTATACCGTATTTTACCGTTTCTGTCAAAGCAAATTCTCCTGGCGGAACAGCCGGGCGGCGTTGCCGTAGAAAAGCTTTTCCACCACCGGCTCCGGATAGTGCCGCAGGAACAGCTCGTACAGCGCCGGGATGGCGGAGAGCCCCGGCATATCCGGGGGAAGCTCCGCGCCGTCCCAGTCGCCGCCCATGGCCAAGGTGTCCTCTCCGCCCAAAGCCAGGAAGTACTCCGCGTGGCGCAGCACGTCCTCCATCGAGGCCTGCTCCGGCTTGTCGTTGAGGAAGGCCGTGTAAAAATTCAGCCCCACCAGGCCGCCGGAATCCCGGATGGCCTCAAACTGCTCTTTCTCCAGGTTCCGGGGATGGCCGCACACCGCCTTGGCGTTGGAGTGGGATGCCACCAAAGGCTTTACGGCAATCTCCGCCACGTCCCAGAAAAGCTCCGGGCTGGCGTGGGAGATATCGATGAGGATGCCCGCCTTTTCCATGGCCTTTACAGCTTGGCGGCCAAACTTTGTCAAGCCCGTGCGGCCAGGGGCCATCACGCCCCGGCCCAGCTCGGTGGCGCTGTTCCAGGTCAAGGTGCACATCCCCACGCCCAATCGCTTGCACTCTTGGACGCGCTCCAGCTTGCCGCCCAGCACTGCCCCGCTCTCCACCGTGAGGATGGCTCCGTGACGCCCCTGGCGTTCCAGCCGGTCCAGGTCGCCGGGGCCACGCAGCTGCTCCAGGGAGCCGGCGTTTTCCCCCACCTCCCGGGCAAAGCGCTCCGCCACCTGCAAAAAGCGCTGCCAGGCAGCCTCCCCCCGCAGGTCGTCCGGAAGCCACACGGCGTAGCACTGCACGTAGTGCTCCCAGTCCTTCACCTGCTCCAAGCTTACGTGGAGAGTATTCTCCCGCAAGGGGATATCCTTTACAGCGCACTCCGTCATGGTGTCGCAATGCAGGTCAAAATAGCGCATAGCGCGCCTCCTTTCCATCATCAGCCCCAAAAGGCGTTTTCCAAATACTCCTGCCCCACCACGGCGCCCTCCTGCAGGTGGACCGCCGCCGCGTCGAACCGGGGCTGCAGCCCGCTGGGGTGCTGGCGCAGGTACTCCTGGGCGGTGGCGATGATTTTCCTCTGCTTCCGGGGCGTGATGGCCTCGAAGGGGGAAACCAAGCTGTTCTCCACCCGGGCTTTCACCTCCACAAAGGCAATGTATGGGGGCCGCTGGGCGACGATGTCAATCTCCCCGTAGCGGGAGTGGAAATTCCGGGCCAAAATCTCATAGCCCTGGCTTTCCAGCCAGCGGGCGATGTGCTCCTCCCCCGCCTTGCCGGACTGGTTTTTCATGGCTTCTCCCCCAGGTTCTTCAAAAAGCTCCTGCGGTGGATGGGCAGAATCCCGTGGGCCTGGATGGCCTCGTAATGTGCCTTGGTGCCGTAACCCTTGTGCTTGGCGAAGCCGTACTGGGGATACAGCTGGTCCCACTCCTCCAAGAGCCTGTCCCGGCTGACTTTGGCCAAAATGCTGGCAGCGGCGATGCTGGCGCACTGGGCGTCGCCTTTGACCACTGTCTCCCCGGGAATCTCCAGGGGCGGCATGCGGTTGCCGTCCACCAAAGCCCAGCCCGGCTGAAGGGGCAGCTGCTCCACCGCCCGCTTCATGGCCAGGAAGGTGGCCTGGAGGATGTTTATCTCGTCGATTTCCTGGGCGCTGGCCCACCCAATCCCATAGGCCAGGGCCTTCTCCTGGATAAGGGGGAACAGCGCCTCCCGCTTTTTCTCCGTCAGCTTTTTGGAATCGTTTAGCCCGGGGATTTGGCAATCCAAGGGCAGAATCACCGCGGCGGCGCACACGGGCCCAGCCAAGGGGCCACGGCCCGCCTCGTCAATGCCGCAGACAAGCCCATAGCCCGCCTCTTGGGCGCGGCGCTCCCAGGCGTACCAGTCGTGGTCCTGGGGGATAGGTTGTTTCGCTGTACGTGCCATAGGTACCTCCCTTATGGGCGCTCCAGAGTGATGCGCCCCAGCTTGCCGCCCCGGTACTCGTCCAGCACGGTGATGGCCGCCCGCTCTGTGTTTACCTCGCCGCCGGAGATGAGCATCCCGCGCTTGCGGCCCACCCGCTCCAGCAGCTCGTGGCCGGGCAGGTGCTCCTCGGGGCGGATGTCCGTCTTATACCGGCTGTTGATGGCGTTGGGGTACAGCTCCATCAGCAGTTCCAGCAGCCGGGCCGCCAGGCTTTCCATATCCAGGATTTCATCCCGCACGGCGCCGGTAAAGGCCAGGTGCTCCCCCACAATGGGGTCCTCAAACTTGGGCCACAGCACGCCGGGGGTATCCAGCAGCTCAAAGCCTTTGCCCACGGTGAACCACCGGTTCTGCCGGGTGACGCCGGGCCTGTCCTGCACAGCCGCCTTGCCGGCGCCGCCCCCCAGAATCATCCGGTTGATAAAGGAGGATTTCCCCACGTTGGGGATGCCCACCACCATCACGCGGATGGGGCGGCCCACCATGCCCTTTTTCTCCCAGGCCTCAATCTGGGGTTTGAGCACCTCCCGGACCGTGGGGTAAAAGGCGCCCAGCCCTTTGCCGGTTTTGCTCTCCAAGGGGATGGCCTTCTCCCCCTGGCTGGCGAAATAGGACACCCACTTGGAAGTCTGGGCCGGGTCCGCCATATCGCTTTTGTTTAAGAGCACCACCTTGGGCTTGCGCTGGATGATGTCCCGCAGCACGGGGTTGGAGCTGCTTTGGGGCACGCGGGCGTCTAAGAGCTCCGCCACCACGTCCACAAGCTTGATGTCCTCTTGGATTTTCCGCCGGGTTTTGGCCATGTGGCCGGGGAACCACTGGATGGATTGGGCCTCTGCCATGGATACCGCCTCCTTCTATGTAATAAGATGGGCGGCCCGCGTCACCGCTGGCACGCCCCACATTGTCTTGCTTCTGTTTTACGATACAAACCCCAGGTTGGAGAAGGGGTAGATGTTGAACACCACTTTTCCCAGGATGTTCCGCTGGTCCACCATGCCCACAGACTGGAACCGGCTGTCGGTGGAGTGGCCCCGGTTATCCCCCAGGACGAACACGCAGCCCTCGGGGACGGTTTGGGGGAACTCCAGCACCTGGCCGGGAACATCCGGCACAAAGGTGATGCCGTCCTCAATGCCAAAGACAGAGCCGGGCAGCGTCACCCCGTCCACCAGGACCTCCCCCAGCACGGGGTCAAAGTCCACGGTCTGTCCCTCTGTGGCCACCACCCGCTTGATGATAGGCTCCTCCAGCGCATTGATGACAATGACCACGTCACCCTGCTGGGGCGCGCCGGCCAGGTTTGTCACCAGCACCCGGTCACCGTTGTGGTAGGTGGGCTCCATGGAGCGGCCGTCCACTGTGATGACCCGCGCCAGGAAGGTGAACACCACTGCCACCAGCACCACCGCCATGACTATGGTCTCCGTCCAATCCAGCACGGAGCGGGCAAAGGGGCTGCCGCCCAGGGGCTTTTCCTTTTGGGGGCGTGCTATCTCCTCCACGGCGTCCCCCTCCTTTCCTAACTTAGAAATATACGGTTACACAGGCCCCAGGCTCTGGAAGGGGAACAGGTGGAACACGGCTTTCCCCAAGATGTTCCGCTCGTCAATCATGCCCACGTCCTGGTAGCGGCTGTCCTCGGAGACAGCCCGGTTGTCCCCCAGGACAAACACGCGGCCCTCGGGCACGGTCTGGGGGAACTCCAACAGCTCGAAGGAGCTGAAAGGCTCCGACGTGATGCCGTTCTCCAGGCCAAACTGAGTCTCGTCCACGGGCTGGCCGTCCACATAGACCACGCCGGCCTCGTAGTCGAAGTCCACGGTTTGGCCCTCTGTGGCGATAACCCGCTTGATGATGGGCTCCTCCAGCACGTTGACAATGACCACCACGTCGCCTTGCTCCACACCGTTGAAGTCGTTGACCACCAGCACCCGGTCGCCCTCGTGGAAGCTGGGGACCATGGAGGTGCCTGTCACGGTGACCACCCTGCACACAAAGGTGAACACCACCGCGATGAGCACCACCGCCAAGACAATCTCCTCGGTCCATTCTAAAATGGTGCGGACCGCTTTTCCCCCTTTGGGGGGCGTGGCTGTATTCTGCTCCATAGGGTTCCTCCTTCCCGGCGGCAGCCTGCTGGCCGGCTGAAAACAATAGCAAAAAAGGGACAGCAAATGTCCCTTTCTCACATCTCTTATGCTGCTTTCTTACTTAAGCTGCTCCTTGACCTTGGCGGCCTTGCCCACGCGGTTGCGCAGATAGTACAGCTTGGCGCGGCGCACGCGGCCCTGGCGGACAACCTTCACGGCCTTCACGTTGGGGGAGTGCAGGGGGAACACGCGCTCCACACCTACGCCGTAGGAAACGCGGCGCACGGTGAAGGTCTCGCTGATGCCGCTGCCCTTGCGGGCGATCACGGTGCCTTCGAACTGCTGGATACGCTCCCGGTCGCCTTCACGGATGTTCACGTCCACGCGGATGGTGTCACCGATGGAGAACTGGGGGACCTCAGCCTTGAGAGAGTCCTGAGAGATAGCTTTGATTGCATCCATTTGAGATTCCTCCAAAAAAATAATGTTCAGACATTCATGCCGGCCATCCGGCAGCGGACTGCCCGCTTCTGCTCGCGGAAGACAAGGCAAAAAGCCAGGTTCCCGCGGTTCGAACCCCACGGGGAAGCCTTTGAGGAAAACCCGCGGATTTCAAATGCTCAAATATTTTAGCACAAGGCAGGACAAAAAGCAAGGATTATTTTACCGCAGCGGGGAAAAATCCTGGAGAAGCAAGCACTTGCGGGTGATGGCGCCATAGGGCTCCAAGCCCAGGTGCCGCTTGAGGGCCTCCTGGAGCAAGGCGGGGTTGGTGCTGCCGTTGACGCTGCACGGCAGCCGCAGCTCCAGCAGCATGCCGTCCTCCTGGGGATGGAGCTGGGCGTTTTGGAAATCCGGCTTGATGTCGAACTCCTTGTCGCCCTTTTTGGTGTGCTTGAGCACCAGCACCTCCTCCCGCTGGAACAGGGTGTGGAGCTGTTCTTCCAGCACCGCGGGGTCGCCTTCCAGGAACAGCTGGTACTCCCCGTATTGGATGTCCTCGAACTTGTCCACAGGCTCGGTGGCCTCCAGCGCCTGGAGCCCCGCGGGCAGATGGGCGTTCAGCCGCGGCGCGATGTCCTCCAGGGGGACGTCCTCCGTCAGGCGGATGTCCATGCACTCCCGCTCCCCGCACACCCCCAGGGACAGGGGCATGGCGTACGTCATGTAGATGCGGGGGTTAAAGCCCTCGGTGTACCACACAGGCAGGCCGGAGAGCTTGAGCCCCCGGGCCATGTTCCGAGTCAGGTCCAGGTGGGAGATGTACCGGGCCGCCCCTTTTTTCTCAAACCATATTCTCACGTTTTTCAACGCAGATTCCTCCCTTGTAGCAGGCTGCCCCACAGTGGGAGCACTGCTCCCGGCAGTTGGGGGTGGTCTGGGCGGCGTAGGCCCGTTTGCACTCCTCGATGAAGAACTCCTTCTTCACGCCGTAGTCCAGGTGGTCCCAGGGGAACACCTCGTCAAACTCCCGGCGGCGGTTGGCGTAAAAGGCGGGGTCCAGGCCGCAGGCTTCAAAGGCCTCCATCCACTTGTCAAAGTCGAAGCAGTCCTCCCAGCCGTCAAAGCGCAGGCCGAACTCCCGGGCCTTCTCCATCACGGCGCACAGCCGCCTATCCCCACGGGCGAACACGGCCTCCAAAAAGCTGGTCTGGGCGCCGTGGTAGCTGACGGACAGCTTGCGGGAGTGGACGTTCCCCTTGAGGGCCCGCTGCTTCTCTTGGAGCATCTCCATGGTGTCCTGGCCAAACCACTGGAAGGGCGTGAAGGGCTTGGGCACAAAGGCTGCCGCGCTGAGGGACACCTCCACCCCTTTGCCCCGGGGCTTTTCCTTGTTCTGGTAGAAGGCGTCCACCACCTTCTGGCCCAGCTCGTCAATGGCGATGACGTCCTCGATGGTCTCGGTGGGCAGGCCAATCATAAAGTAGAGCTTGATGCGGGTCCAGCCCTCGGTGAAGGCCACGTTTACCGTGTGGAGCAGCTGCTCCTCGGTGACATTCTTGTTGATGACGTCCCGCATCCGCTGGGAGCCAGCCTCCGGGGCGAAGGTCAGGCCGCTTTTCCGCACGGAGTTGATGCGCTCCATCAGCTCCGGGGAGAAGTTATCCACCCGCAGGCTGGGCAGGGAAAGGCTGACCTTCTCCCCCTCTGTCCACTGGTGGAGGGTGTCAATCAGCTGGTTGAGCTGGCTGTAATCGCTGGTGGAAAGGGAGGACAGGGAAATCTCGTCGTAGCCGGTGGAGCAGCACAAATCCCGGCACTGGCGGTCGATGGTCTCAATGCTCTTTTCCCGATAGGGGCGGTACAAAAAGCCAGCCTGGCAGAACCGGCACCCGCGAATGCAGCCCCGCAGCACTTCCTCGGAGATGCGGTTGTGCACCACGTCGATGAGGGGCACCACAAAGTCTTTGGGATAGTAGGACTTGTCCATGTCCATCATGTTGCGCTTCTTCACCGTGGCGGGGGCGCCGTGGGTGGGGGTGTAGGCTTTCACCGTGCCGTCCTCGTTGTAGGTGACGTCGTAGAAGGCTGGGACATACACCCCTTGAATTTGGGCGGCCTGCTCCAAAAACGCCAGCTTGGACTTGCCCTCCTTTTTGCACTGGCGGTAGAGCTCCATCACCTCGATGTCCACCTCTTCCCCATCCCCCAAAAAGAAGATGTCGAAGAAGTCCGCCAAGGGCTCGGGGTTGCAGGCGCAGGGGCCGCCCCCCACCACAATATTGCGCAGCTCCGTCCTGTCCTTGCTGCGCAGGGGGATGCCCGCCAGCTCCAGCATATTCAGCACGTTGGTGTAGCTCAGCTCGTATTGCAGGGTAAAGCCGATGAAGTCGAAGTCGCTGACCGGGTCGCCGCTTTCCAAGGCGTACAGGGGGATATCCTCCCGGCGCATCTCCTCCTCCATGTCCACCCAGGGGGCGAACACCCGCTCGCACCAGAAATAGGGGATTTCGTTCATGGCGCCGTAGAGGATTTTAATGCCCAGGTGGGACATGCCGATTTCGTAGGTATCGGGGAAGCAGAAGGCAAAGCGCACCTCCACCTGGGAGGGGTCTTTCACCACGGAGTTCAGCTCCCCGCCCACATAGCGGCCGGGCTTCTGGACCTTTTGCAGCGCGTGCTCCAGTTTCTTGTTGTGTATCATAGGTACCTCTCAAATCTCAAACTAGGAAGTTCAGTGGATGAACATGGCGTCGCCAAAGCTGAAAAAGCGGTAGCGCTCCTGGACGGCCACGTTGTAGGCGTGGAGGACGTTCTCCCTGCCTGCCAAGGCGGAAACCAGCATAATCAGCGTGCTCTCAGGCAGGTGGAAATTGGTGATGAGGGCGTCCACCCCCTGGAAGGTGCAGCCGGGATAGAGGAAGATGTCCGTCCAGCCGGCGCTCTCCTGAAAGCGGCCCTCCCGCTGGGCCACGGACTCGATGGTGCGGCAGCTGGTGGTACCCACGGCGATGACCCGGCCGCCCCGCGCCTTGGTCTTGTTGATAAGGTCCGCGGTGGCCTGGGGCATGTAGTAGTGCTCCGAGTGCATCTTGTGGTCTTGGATGTCCTCCACGCTCACCGGCCGGAAAGTGCCCAGCCCCACGTGAAGGGTGACGAACCCAAGCTCCACGCCCTTGGCCTGGATGCGCTCCAGCAGCTCCGGGGTGAAGTGCAGCCCCGCCGTGGGGGCCGCTGCCGAGCCCTCCTCCCGGGAGTACACGGTCTGGTAGCGCTCCTTGTCCTCCAGGCGGGCCTTGATGTAGGGCGGCAGGGGCATCTGGCCGATTTGGTCCAGAAGGTGGAAGAACACGCCCTCGTATTCAAAGTGGATGAGCCGGTTGCCATCGGGGAGGACGTCCACCACCTCGCAGTGGAGCAGGCCGTCCCCAAAGGAGAAGCGGCTGCCCTTCTTGGCCCGCTTGCCAGGGCCTGCCAAGGCCTCCCACACGTCGCCGCCCTTGTTTTGCAGCAGGAGGAACTCCACGTGGGCGCCGGTCCCCTCCTTTACGCCGTAGATGCGGGCGGGCAGCACCCGGGAATCGTTGAGCACCAGGCAGTCCGCGGGGGTGAGGTAGTCGATAATATCGTAAAAGTGCCGGTGCTCAATGGCCCCGGTGGCCTTGTCCAGCACCATCAGCCGGGAGTGGTCCCGGGGCTCGATGGGCGTTTGGGCAATGAGCTCCTCCGGCAGGTCAAAGTTAAAATCGCTTGTTTTCATGGAAGGTATTCCTCATTTCCTGTTCCAGAAGGGTACTGGCACGCCTTCTGGAAAAATTCATAGAATAAAGTGCGGCAAAGTGTGGCGGAAGAAATTGACAACGGAAGGAAACTAGGGTATGATTAAAACCAAATAGAGGCGCGGCTTTCAAAAGTAGCGGGATGGAGGTTGCCGGAACTGATGAAATCTTGTGAAAGGGTGGGCTGCCGAAGGAGGATGCCTGGCAGGTATCTTCCTGGTTGCAACAGCAAACAGCTTTGCGACTGTCATCACTTGTGATGGAGTGCTATTGAGACAGAAGCTCCCAAGCCACAGGGCCTGGGGCAGCATTTCTATTATAGGAGATGGGCAGCCGGTTTTCAACCGGTTTTTTCTTTGCCCCCCTTTTTTCGCCTGACTTTTCACCCAGAAAGGATATGGAACAGCTATGAAACAGTATCGCGTAGGCATCATTGGATGCACTGGCATGGTGGGCCAGCGTTTTGCCACCATTTTGGAGAACCACCCCTGGTTTAAGGTGGAGGCCCTGGCCGCCAGCGCCCGTTCCGCCGGGCGGACTTACGAGGAAGCGGTGGGAAGCCGCTGGGCCATGAAAACGCCCCTGCCTGCCGCTTTGGCCAAGATGCCGGTGTACGACGCGGAAAAGGACATTGAGAAAATCGTCTCTTTGGTGGATTTCGTGTTCTGCGCCGTGAACATGAAGAAGGAGGAAATCCGCGCCCTGGAGGAGCTGTACGCCCGCCACGAGTGCCCGGTGGTCTCCAACAACAGCGCCCACCGCTCCACCCCCGACGTGCCCATGATAATCCCGGAAATCAACGCGGACCACGTGGCCGTCATCGAAGCCCAGCGCAAGCGCCTGGGCACCAAGCGGGGCTTTATCGCCGTAAAGTGCAACTGCTCTTTGCAAAGCTATGTGCCCGCCATCCATCCCCTGCTGGATTTGGGCGTGACCAAGGTGCTGGCCTGCACCTACCAGGCCATTTCCGGCGCTGGCAAGACCTTTGAGACCATGCCGGAGATTCTGGACAACGTGATTCCCTACATCGGCGGCGAGGAGGAAAAGTCTGAGCAGGAGCCTTTGAAAATCTGGGGCCACGTGGAAAACGGCGCGATTGTCAACACCACCACTCCCTCCATCACCTCCCAGTGCCTGCGTGTGCCCGTGTCCGACGGCCACATGGCGGCTGTGTTCTTCTCCCTGGAGAACAAGGTGAGCCAGGAGGAGATTATCCGCCGCTGGGAAAACTTCCGGGGCCCGGCCCAGGAGCTGGAGCTGCCCAGCGCCCCCAAGCAGTTCCTGCACTACTTCACCGAAGACAACCGGCCCCAGCCCAAGCTGGACCGGGATTTGGAGGGCGGCATGGCTGTTTCCATCGGCCGCCTGCGCCCCGACACCCAGTATGACTACAAGTTCGTGTGCCTCTCTCACAACACCCTGCGGGGCGCCGCGGGCGGGGCGCTGCTCATGGCGGAGCTGCTGGCTGCCAAGGGCTACTTTGACTGACCTTTGAAGGAGGACCTTTATGAAGCACATGATTTTTACAGGGGCCGCCACCGCTTTGGTGACGCCTTTCCACGGGGATGGCTCCATCGCCTGGGGTGAGCTGGAGCGTTTGGTAGAGCTCCAGATAGAGGGCGGCATCGATGCCATTGTGGCCTGCGGCACCACTGGGGAAGCCGCCACCATGACCACCGAGGAGCACACCCAGGTTATCCGCTTTATCATTGAGAAAGTCCATGGGCGGGTGCCTGTGATTGCCGGCACCGGCAGCAACGACACCCAGTTCTGCGTGGAGCTCTCCCAAGAGGCCAAGGAGCTGGGCGCCGACGGCCTGCTGTTGGTGACGCCTTACTACAACAAGACCTCTCAGAAGGGGTTGCTTGAAAGCTTCAACTATGTGGCCGACAGCGTGAAGATGCCCTGCATCCTCTACAACGTGCCCAGCCGCACCGGGTGCAACATCCAGCCCGCCACCTACAAGGAGCTCTCCAAGAACCCCTACATCGTGGCGGTGAAAGAGGCCAACGGCGACATCTCCGCCACGGCCCGCACCGCGGCCCTCTGTGGTGACGAGCTGACCATCTACTCCGGCGAAGACAACCAGACTTTGCCCATTATGGCCTTGGGCGGCAAGGGCGTTATCTCTGTGTTCTCCAACGCCCTGCCCGGCACCATGCACCAGCTGGCCGACGCCATGCTGAAAGGCGATCTGGAAACCGCCCGGAAGCTCAACAGCCAGTACCTGGATTTGATGGATGGCTTCTTTATGGACGTGAACCCCATCCCCATCAAGGAGGCGCTGTACCAGATGGGGCTTATCCAGAGCCGCTTCTGCCGCATGCCCCTGACCACCATGACGGAAGAGGGCAAGGCCAAGCTCACCGCTTTGCTGCAAAAGCACAGCCTGGTGTAAGCGGGCCCTTGTGGAAAAGAAAGGAAGTCTCACTATGACAAAGATCATCCTCTGCGGCTGCAACGGCAAGATGGGCGCCGCAGTTCAGAATTTCGCCAGCCAGCGGGAGGACTGCTCCATTGTGGCGGGCGTGGACGTGGCTGGGCAGTCCCAGGGGGGCTTCCCGGTGTACGCCTCTTTACAGGATGTGCAGGAAGAGGCCCAGGTGGTGGTGGATTTCTCTCACCCCTCTGCCCTGTCCTCCATTTTGGAGTACTGCCGCAGCCACCCTGGCACGGCGGCGGTGCTGTGCACCACGGGCTACAGCGCCCAGCAGACCCAGGAAATCCAAGAGGCCTCCAAAGAGCTGCCCCTGTTCTACTCCCGGAACATGTCCTTGGGCGTGAACCTGCTCATCGAGCTGGCTAAAAAGGCCGAGGCTGTTTTGGGCGACAGCTTTGACGTGGAGATTGTGGAGATGCACCACAACCAGAAGATTGACGCCCCCAGCGGCACCGCTTTGATGATTGCCGACGCCATCAACCAGGTGCGGGAGGACTCCATGCAGTATGTGTACGACCGCCACTCCCAGCGGAAAAAGCGGGAGAAAAAGGAGATTGGCTTGCACTCTGTGCGGGGCGGCACCATTGTGGGGGAACATCAGGTGATTTTCGCCGGGCAAAGCGAGGTGCTCACCCTCTCCCACTCCGCCCAGTCCAAAGAGCTGTTCGCGGCCGGGGCTGTAAACGCCGCCGTGTTTATGGCGGGCAAGGGCCCTGGGCTGTATGACATGTCCCATTTGATTTGAGGAGGGATTGCTATGAGCGCTACCACGGTTATCAGCACGGTGGACAACATCACGTTGGTGACGTTGCAGGAGTTCCCCGCCAACGTGGCCTCCATCGCCAAGGTGCTGGAGGAGATTTCCAAGTGCGGCATCAACATCGACATGATTTCCATGGCCCCCACCCACGGGGCCACCACGGGGCTTTCCTTTACCATCTCCGACGAGGATATGATTGACATCCTGGGCTTTACCTCCAAGCTGAAGCAGGAGACGGACATCGACGTGATTGTGAGCTCGGTCAACCACAAAATCTCCGTGTACGACCCCATCATGAAGAACACCCCGGGCATTGCCGCCCAGGTGTTTGGCGCCATCTCCAGCACGGACGCGGACATCCGGCTTATCACCACCTCGGAAGTGGAGATTTCCCTGCTGGTGACAGAGGCGGATTTCGACACGGTGCTGGCCGCCATCCAGGAGGCGCTGCTGTAATACATTCTCCAATAAAAAAAGAAAGGGTACAGCTTTGAAACCAAGCTGTACCCTTTTTGCGCGCTATACCGCTCTTTTATACAATGGCCTTGTGGAACACTTTCTTGCCCTTCTTGATGACCAGGCCTGCTTCAAAGTCGGCTTTGGGGAAGGTCTTGTTGATGTCGGTGACCTTTTCCTCCGCCACGGTGAGGCCCCCCTGCTGGATGAGCCTGCGGCCCTCGCCCTTGGAGCTGGCCAGGCCGGTTTTCACCAGCAAATCCAGCACGGCGATTTGGCCGTCGGTAAAGTCCTCCTCCGCCAGCTGGGTGGTGGGCATGTTGGCGGTGTCCGCCCCGGCGCCGAACAGAGCGTGGGCGCCCTCCTGGGCCTTTTTGGCCTCCTCTTCCCCGTGGACCATCTTGGTCAGCTCGTAGGCCAGAATCTCTTTGGCCTTGTTCAGCTGGCTGCCCTCCCAGGCGTCCATCTCGTCAATCTGCTCCAGGGGCAGGAAGGTGAGCATGCGGATGCACTTGAGCACGTCGGCGTCGCCCACGTTGCGCCAGTACTGGTAGAAATCGAAGGGGCTGGTCTTGTTGGGGTCCAGCCACACGGCGTTGCCGGCGGTCTTCCCCATCTTTTTGCCCTGGGAATCGGTGAGCAAGGTGATGGTCATGGCGTGGGCGTCCTTGCCCAGCTTGCGGCGGATAAGCTCGGTGCCGCCCAGCATGTTGCTCCACTGGTCGTCGCCGCCAAACTGCATGTTGCAGCCGTAGTGCTGGAACATGTAGTAGAAGTCGTAGCTCTGCATAATCATGTAGTTGAACTCCAGGAAGGACAGGCCCTTCTCCATGCGCTGCTTGTAGCACTCGGCCCGGAGCATGTTGTTCACGCTGAAGCAGGCGCCCACTTCCCGCAGCAGCTCCACGTAGTTGAGGTTTAACAGCCAATCGGCGTTGTTCAGCATCATTGCCTGGTTGGGGCCGTCGCCAAACTCGATAAAGCGCTCCATCTGGCGCTTAAAGCAGGCGGCGTTGTGGTCGATGTCCTCCTTGGTGAGCATCTTGCGCATATCCGTGCGGCCGGAGGGGTCGCCAATCATGGTGGTGCCCCCGCCAATAAGGGCGATAGGCTTATTGCCAGCCATTTGCAGCCGCTTCATCAGGGTGAGGGCCATAAAGTGGCCCACGGTCAGGCTGTCGGCGGTGCAGTCAAAGCCGATGTAGAAGGTGGCCTGGCCGTTGTTTACCACCTTGCGGATTTCCTCCTCGTTGGTGACCTGGGCCAGCAGGCCCCGGGCTTGCAGTTCTTCGTACACTCCCATGTGTGTCAGTCCTTTCCAAAAAATTGATTTTTTTGAAAATGCCCCGGGAGGCTTTTTGGGAAAAAGAAAAGCCCCCTGCATTTTCACGCAGAGGGCGATAAGTCTTAAAACACTACCGCGGTACCACCTCAATTTATCACGGCCTTGCGGACGTGACCTTACCGGGCACTTCCATGCCCTGGCGGTGTAACGCCCGCCATCCGGCCGCCCCTACTGGAAGGTTCAGGGCAGCAGCTCGGGAAGGTAATTTCAGCCGCCGCCGCGCTCCCCCTTTCACCAGCCGGGGGTTCTCTTGGCCGCGGGACCGGCGCCTACTTGATTCCGTCTTCGCTGTTGAGAGCTATTATACGGCCCAAAGGGGGAAATGTCAACCCTTTTTCAGCATTTCCCCGGCCATTTCCAGCTGGAGGTCCGTCACCTGGTCGCCGCCGATGATGCGGGCCACCTCCCGCTTGCGGCCCTCGAAATCCAGCCCTTGCACCTGGGTGTAGGTGCGCTCCCCTTCCACATGTTTGGAGATGAGGAAGTGATGGTCCGCCAGGGCGGCAATCTGGGCCAGGTGGGTGATGCACAGCACCTGCCGGTTTTGGGAGACTTGCTTCAGCTTCTGCCCCACCTTGTTGGCGGCGGCGCCGCTGATGCCCGTATCCACCTCGTCGAAGATGAGGGTGTCCACCTTGTCTTTGCCGGAGAGCACCGTCTTTATAGCCAGCATAATGCGGGAGAGCTCGCCGCCGGAAGCTATTTTGGACATGGGCTTGGGGGGCTCGCCTTTGTTGGCGGAAACCAGGAACTGGAGCTTGTCGCAGCCCATGTGGTACAGGGGCACCCGCTGGATTTCCGTTTCGAACGCGATGCCCGGCATGTTGAGGAAGGCAAGCTCCCCCTTCACCTGGGAAATAAACTGCTTGGAGGCGGCCTTGCGCTGTTCCGAAAGCCCCTTGGCCAAGGCGATGGTCGCGGTTTTCTGGGTTTCATACTGGGCCTCCAGGCGCTCCCGCTCCTCGTCGGAAAACTCAATCTGGTGGAGGCGGGTGCGGCAGTCCTCCAGGTACTCCAGGATTTTCTCCTCGCTGCCGCCGTATTTCAGGCCCAGCTTGTAGAGCAAATCCAATCGCTCCTCAATGGACTCCTGGAGGGCGGGGTCAAAGTCCACCGCGGTGCCGTGGAGGATGGCGTCCACGTCCTCCAGGAGGTACCCTGCCTCCTGGAGCTTTTGGGAGGCCTCCGCCAGCTCCGGCAGGTAGGCGGCCACGCGCCCTGCCTGGGCAGCAGCCTGGGAGATGCCGGCCAGCAGCCCCTCGCTCTCCTCGTCCCCGGAGAGCAGGCCCCGCAGCAGCTCCAGGGCGCTGGCGATTTTCTCGCTGTTGCGGATAAGCTCCCGCTGGGCCTCCAGCTCTTCCCGCTCCCCCACCCGCACGTTGGCGGCCTCTATCTCGTCGATTTGATAGTGGAGCAGGTCGGAGAGGCGGGCCTTCTCCC
>FR893829.1:2784-19661 GCA_000435395.1 Firmicutes bacterium CAG:94 | reverse complement strand
GGGCCTTCTCCCCCTCGTCGGTCTGCAGGGCCTCCAGCTGCCGCTGGGTCTCCCGCAGGGTGCGGTAGGCTGCCTGGTACTCCGCCAGCAGGCTTTCCAGGCCGGCGAAGCTGTCCAGGTACTCCATGTGGACTTCCGGGGAGAGGAGCTCGTAGCTTTCGTGCTGGCCGTGGATGGTCACCAGCCGGGGCCCCAGCTGCTTGAGCATGGAGACCGTGGCAGGCGCGCCGTTGATTTTGCAGGTGGAGCGGCCCTCCAGGCGGATGTCCCGCTGGATGAGCAAAGAGCCGTCCTCCTCCCGGGGGAGGGAAAGCCGGTCCAGCAGGGACAGGGTGTCCTCGTCCAGGCCGGTGAACAGGGCGGAGACAGAGGCGCTGTCCGTGCCGGTGCGCACCAGCTCCTTCGAGGTGCGCTCCCCCAGCACCGCGTGGATGGCGTCGATGATGATGGACTTGCCCGCGCCTGTCTCGCCGGTGAGGACAGTAAAGCCCTTTTCCAGGTCGATGGAGGCCTTTTCAATTACGGCGATATTTCGGATAAACAGTTGCGCCAGCATAGCCTGTTACCTGTTGATAAGCTTGCGGAATTCCTCTTGGGATTCCTGGGCGTCGGCCTCTGTGCGGCAGACGATGAAGATGGTGTCGTCCCCTGCCAGCGTGCCCACAAAGGCCGGCCAGTGCATGGAGTCCAAAGAGGCGCACACCGCCTGGGCCATGCCCACCATGCAGCGGATGACCAGCATGTTCTGGGCGGATTCTACCGAGAGGACGGAGTCCCCAAAGAGGGAGTAGAACTTGGAGGACATGTCGCTGATGTTCTCGCTGCCGGTGGAGTAGCGGTATTTCCCCGCGCGGGAAAGGGTCTTTACAAGGCGCAGCTCCTTGATGTCCCGGGAAACGGTGGCCTGGGTCACGTCAAAGCCGCTTTCCCGCAGGTAGCGCAGGAGCTCGTCCTGGGTGTCGATGTCGTGTTCTTTGATAAGTTCCAGAATTTTCGCGTGCCGTCGAGTTTTCATGGGGTGGGACCATTCCTTTCTGGCAATGCCTTTTCTTTGGAATATATGGGTGCGAACCCGGCCCTACTGCCGGGTTTCGATGATTTTCTGGTTGAGGATGTCGTAAAAGTCGTGAGCGCCCAGGCGGATAAAGCGGGCGCAGCGGTCCGCCGCGAAAAAGCGCAGCTGGTCGCCGGTGGAAACCTCCAGGGGCGTTTCGCCGTCCACGGAGAGGTAGAGTTTGCCGATGTTTTCGGGGATGTTCACCGCCAGGTGGGAATCCGCCCCAAAGATGACGCTTCGGTTAAACAGGGAGTGGGGGCAGATGGGCGTGTACACCAGGCAGTCCATGTTGGGCTCAATCACGGGCCCCCCTGCCGAGAGGGAGTAGGCCGTGGAGCCTGTGGGCGTGGCCACGATAAAGCCGTCCGCCCGGTAGCGGTAGGAGCGGCGCCCCAGCACCATGTTGTAGTCGATGATTTTCGCCGGCTCCCCGGAGAGGACCGCGTCGTTGATGGCGTAAAAGGCGCGGGTTTCCCCGCCGGAGGAGAGCTCCACAGAGAGCATGAGCCGCCTCTCCTCCCGGTACTCCCCCTTCACCAGGTTGGCGAGCAACGAGAGCTGGTGGCGCTCCACCCCGGCGGTAAAGCCCAGGGTTCCGGCGTTCACGCCCAGAATGGGCTTGCCCAAGGAGGCTGCCAGCTTGGCGGTGTGGATGATGGTGCCGTCCCCGCCGATGGCGATGAACACATCGCAGGCCCGCAGGGAGTCTTCCACCCGCTCCTGGTAGATGCCGTGGGCGGTGAACAAGTCGGTTTTCAGCACGGTTTCGCAGCCGCAGCGGCCCAAAATGGACAGCACCTCGTCGGTGCAGGTTTGGGCGGCCTCTTTGGTCAAGTTGGGCACCACAGCGATTTTCACAGAGCTTCCCTCCTTTTAGACGCCCCAAGGGCGGAAATGGTCAGCCCTCGGCGGGCTTATCCAGGGCTTGGTGGGACTGCTCCACCACCTGGCGGGCTGGGGGCGCCTGGGGGTTTTGCACCGGCTCCTCCGAGCGCTCCAGATAGATGAGGTACTCAATGTTCCCCTCGGGCCCTTTCACAGGGGAGTAGGTCAGCCCCAAAACGGAATAGCCGTTTTCCAAGGCGAAACAGCGGATTTTCTCAATGACTTCCTCATGGACGGCCCTGTCCCGCACCACGCCTTTCTTGCCCACCTTTTCACGGCCCGCCTCGAACTGGGGCTTAATCAGGCAGACGGCCTGGCCGCCGGGGGCCAGCAGCTCCCGGACGGGGGGCAGAATCAAGGTCAGGGAGATAAAGGAGACGTCCACCGAGAAAAACTGCACCTCCTCGGGGATTTGCTCCCGGGTGAGGTACCGGGCGTTGGTGCGCTCCAGGTTGACCACCCGGGGGTCGTTGCGCAGGTTCCAGGCCAGCTGGCCGTAGCCCACGTCCACGGCGTAGACTTTCCGCGCGCCCTTTTGGAGCATGCAGTCGGTAAAACCGCCGGTTGAGGCGCCGATATCCATGCAGGTTTTGCCCTCCAGGGTGATGGGGAATTCCTCCATGGCCTTTTCCAGCTTTAGGCCGCCCCGGCTGACGTAGGGCAGGCCTTTGCCACGGGATTCGATGCGGCACTCCTCCGGGAAGGTGTCCCCGGGCTTGTCGGCCTTTTGGTTGTCCACGTAGATTTGCCCCGCCATAATCAGGGCTTTGGCCTTTTCCCGGCTCTCCGCCAGGCCCCGTTCCGTGACGAGGATGTCAAGCCGTTTCTTCATGGGGGCCTCCTTTCTCCTGGGCCAAGGTGGCGCGCACCAGGGTTTCCATGCTTTCCGCGTTTAAGCCCAGCGTCTCCAAGGAGCGGAACATGGGCGCGTGTTTGATATAGGGGTCCGCAATGCCCCGCAGGTGGAAGTGGCCCTCAAAGCCGGCTTCCTCCAGCAGGAAGGAAAAGTGCTCCCCAATGCCGCCCCGCTGGATGCCCTCCTCAAAGAAGAACACATGGCGGCAGGCGCGTGCCTCCTCCACGGCGGCGGGGTCGATGGGGATGATGCGGTTGAGCTTGATGAGCTTGAGCTGGATTCCCTCCCGCTCCAGCTTGTCCCGGCACTCCGCGGCAAAGGAGAAAATGCGGCCGTAGGTGACGATGCACAGCGGGGCGTCCTTCTCCCCGTACACGCTGGTGGGGGCGGTGGTGCTTTGGAAATAGGCGGGCTTATACAGCTCCTTCCCCCGGGGGTAGCGGATGGCGCACAGCCCCTGGCCCTTCTCCACCAGGTAGGAGAGCTGGGCGCGGAGCTCCTTAAAGTAGGCGGGGGAATACACCGTGGCGTTGGGGATGGTCTGCAAATAGGCGGCGTCGAACACGCCCTGGTGGGTTTTACCGTCCTCCCCCACCACACCGGCGCGGTCAATGGCCAAAATGATTTTGGTGCCCTGCATGGACACATCGTGAATCAGCTCATCGTAGGCACGCTGCAGGAAGGTGGAGTACACGGCGAACACGGGGAGCATGCCCCCTGCCGCCAGACCGCCGGCAAAGGTGACGGCGTGCTCCTCGGAAATGCCCACATCGAAGAAGCGGCTGCGGAACTCCTCCCGGAAGCCGCCCAGGCCTGTGCCGCTCTGCATGGCGGCGGTAATGGCGCAGAGCTTTTCGTTCTCCCGGGCCAGGCAGCAGAGGGTTTGGCCGAACTCGTCGGAGAAGCTTTGGGATTTTTCCCCGGTGTCGCCGGTGGTCACATCAAAGCCGGAGAGGCCGTGGTAGATGGTGGGGTCCTGCTCGGCGTACTGGTAGCCCTTGCCCTTATAGGTGCGCACGTGGAGCAGCACCGGCTTGTTGATAAGCTTGGCTGTCTCCAGGGTGACGGCCAGCTCTTTGATGTTGTGGCCGTCAAAGGGGCCGTAGTAGGCAAAGCCCATATCCTCGAAGATGGTGGTGTTGTAAAACAGGCGTTTCACCCGCCGTTTCAACCTGCGCAGCAACGTGGCGATGACAGGGCCCACCACGGGGAGCTTCTGCAAGGAGCTCTCCAGGTGGTTTTTCGTCTTGATATAGCCGGGCTTGGTGCGGATGTAGCTGAGGTACCGCGCCATGGAGCCCACGTTTTTCGAGATGGACATGGTGTTGTCATTGAGGATGACAATGAGGTTGCGGTGCATGCGCCCCGCGTTGTTCAGGCCCTCATAGGCCAGGCCGCCGGTGAGGGCGCCGTCGCCGATGACAGCCACCACGTAGCCGTCCTTGCCCTGGAGGTAGTTGGCCTCGGAGACGCCCAGGGCCGAGGAGATGGAGGTGCTGCTGTGGCCGCAGGTGAACAAATCGTAAGGGCTCTCCTCCCGGCAGGGGAAACCGGCCAGGCCGCCCTCGGTGCGGATGGTGTGGAACTGCCCGTACCGGCCGGTGAGCAGCTTGTAGGGGTAGCTTTGGTGGCCCACATCCCAGACGATGGTGTCCCGGGGCGGGGAAAAGGCCAGCCCCAGGGCAACGGTGAGCTCCACCACCCCCAGGTTGGAGGCCAGATGCCCGCCGTTGGCGGAAACAGTGTCGATGATGACACGGCGCATCTCCTCGCAAAGGGATTCCAGTTCTTCCCCGTCAAAGCCCTTGATATCCTCTGGGGAATGTATTTTTTCCAGCATTGCCATAAAGGGACAACTCCAATCGGGTCAAAGCAGGCCGTTTTGGAGCTTGGCGGCTGTGACCGTATTTTTCAGCAGCATGGCGATGGTCATGGGCCCAACGCCGCCGGGCACCGGGGTGATATACGAGGCCACCGGCTCCACCGCGGCAAAGTCCACGTCGCCGCAAAGCTTGCCGTTCTCGTCCCGGTTCATGCCCACGTCGATGACCACGGCGCCGGGCTTGACCATCTCCGCCGTGACAAAGCGGCTCTTGCCCACAGCGGACACGAGAATGTCCGCCTGGCGGGTGACTTCCGGCAAATCCTTGGTGCGGCTGTGGCAGATGGTGACGGTGCCGTTCTGGTGGAGCAGCAGCATGGCCATGGGCTTGCCCACAATGTTGCTGCGGCCGATGACCACGCAGCGCTTGCCCTCCACGGGGATGTCATAGGCCTGCAGCAGCTCCATGATGCCGGCGGGGGTGCAGGGCAGGAAGTGGTAGTCTCCCATCATGATTTTGCCTACGTTGTAGGCGTGGAAGGCGTCCACGTCCTTTTGGGGGTCGATGGCCTCCACCACGGCGCCCTCGTCCAAGCCCTTGGGCAGGGGGGACTGCACCAAAATGCCGTGGATGTCCTCCTTGTGGTTGAGGGTGTCCACCAAAGCCAGCAGTTCCTCCTGGGTGGTGGAGGCGGGCAGGGCGTACTCCTCGGAGTGGATGCCCGTGGCCTGGCAGGCCTTTTTCTTGTTGTTCACGTAGATGCGGGAGGCAGGGTCCTCCCCCACGATGACCACGGCCAAGCCGGGGCAGACGCCCTGCCCCTGCAAGGCGGCCACCTCTTGGGCCACCTGTTCCTTCACCTTGGCGGAGACCGCCTTTCCATCCATACGTGTCGCCATATCCATTCCCCTTCCTTCCAACAGTGTTTTATGTGTTATTTGGTTTCCGCTTCCTTGGCTGCCGCTTCGCTTTCCTCTTGAGAGGCAGGGTCCTCCCCCTTCTCCTGGGGGGCTTCCTTGGCGGTTTTTTCCTCCAGGGGGTCAGAGAAGATTTCCCGCACCTCTTCCTCGGGCAAATCCCCAAAGATGGTGCTGGCGATGTGCTCCTCCTCCGGCTGGGGCTCGGCGGCTTCCACCAGGCCCACGGCCTCCATGACGTGGGGGTCGCCGCAGCCGGTCAAGCTGGTCTTGTGGCGGAACACCACCAGCAAAATAATGCCAGCCACCACGCAGGCCGCGGCAATCACCTGGGACACCCGCAGGCCGGTGCCGGGGATAATCAGGCTGTCGGTGCGCAGGCCCTCGATGAAAAAGCGGCAGGCGCCGTACCAGACAATGTACAGCAGGAAGGTCTGGCCGTCGTACCGGCGAAGCTTCCTGGTGAAGAAGTGCAGCAGCACAAAGCCCAGCAGGCACAGGAGAGACTCGTACAGGAAGCAGGGGTGCACGTTGCCGTCCACCACCAAGGCGGTGTTGTCGCTGTGCATGCCCCAGGGCAAATCCGTGGCGGAGCCGAAAGCCTCCTGGTTGATGAAGTTCCCCCAGCGGCCAATGCCCTGGCCAATGAGAAAGCCCAGGGAGGCGATGTCCAGCACGGCAGCGACTTTCATTTTGCGGATTTTCGCCATCAGGCCCCCAAAGACCACCGCGCCGATTAAGCCGCCGTAAATGGCCAGGCCGCCGTCGTGGATTTGGAAAATCTCCATGGGGTTCTCCCGGTACTTGTCGCCGGGGTAGAACACCACATAGAACAGGCGGGCGAAAACCACGCCGGCAATCAGGCCCACAATGACCACGTCAAACAGGCGGTTGACATCGATGTTCATCTTTTTACAGCTGTAGCTGGCGTAAACCAAAGCCAGCAAAAAGCCCACCGCGATGATGATTCCGTACCAATAGACACTGAACCCGCCAATGGAGAAGGCCACCGTGTTCACGGTGAACTCCAGCCCCAGGTGGGGGAATGTGATGTGATGCGTCATGAGAGTTTCCTCCTTCGGCCCAAGGCCGTGTGTTTTAGTGGGGCAGGATGACGGAAAGCACGCTGCGCTCCCGCTGGAAAACCTTGCGCAGGCGCTCTTCCCCATCTTCCAGGCGCAAAGACGCCAGGGAATCGATATAGGTGAAAAGCTCCCTGCCTTTCAGGTGCATATTCACCAGGCCGTTGGCGATGCTGCCGGTGCTGTTCAGCGCCGCCACAAGCTCGCCGTACAGCGCCCGCTTGGAGCGCTCAAAGGCCTCGGCCGGGATGCCCTCCCGCTGGAAGCGCTCCACTTCCTCCAAAATGGCCTGGGCCACCGCCTGGGGGTCTTTGGACTCTCCGGAGAACATCACCGTGGCGTAGCCGTTGCCCTCGAAGTACTCGTAAGAGAAGCTGGACTCGTTGACCAGGCCCTGGTCCAGCAGCCGCCGGAACAAAGGCGAGGCGTCCGAAGCCAAGGTTTCCAGCAGCACTTCCGTGGCGGCCACGTCCTTTTCGCTGCGGGGCTGGTCCGCCCCGGGCTCCTTAAAGCCGAACTGGAACAGGGGCGACGCCACAGACAGGCGCTCCTCTACCACGGGCTGGACGATGGTGTCCGGTTCCTGGGGGAACACCCGCTTCACCGTCACAGGCGCGGCGGGCTTGAGCATCTTGTCGCAGACAGCCAGGGCCTTGTCCACCTGGAAGTTGCCGGCGATGGCAAGGACCATATTCCCCAGGTTGTAGAAGGTGTTGTAGCACCGGTACAGCAGCTCCGGCGTGATTTTCGCGATGCTCTCCACTGTGCCGGCAATGTCCTCCCGGATGGGATGGCTGCGGTACATGGCCTTGAGGTAGTTGAACATCACCCGCCACTGGGGGTCGTCGTCGTACATTTTGATTTCCTGGCCGATGATGCCCTGCTCCTTGCGGACAGTCTCCTCTGTAAAGTAGGGGGACTGTACAAAGTCCAGCAAAATCTCCAAGGACTGGTACACCTGGTCCGTGGTGGAGAACAGGTAGCAGGTGGACTCGAAGGAGGTGAAGGCGTTGGCGCTGGCCCCTGTTTTGGAGAAGCGCTCGAAGGCGTCCCCCTCCTCGCTTTCAAAGAGCTTGTGCTCCAAGTAGTGGGCAATGCCCTCGGGCACGGATTCGGGGCCAGCCTCGTCGCTGCGCTGGAAGCAGTTGTCGATGGAGCCGTACCGGGTGCCGAAAATGGCGTAGGTGGTGCTGCAATGCTCCTTGGGGTAGAGCAGCACCGTCAGGCCAGAGGGGTGCTCCACCCGGTAGTAGCTGTCCCCCACCTGCTTGCCGGTGATTGTCTTAGCCATGCTGGGCGCCTCCTTTCAAGGTGTACACTGCCGCCAGGCGAAGCCGGCCCGCGGCCTCCACCACCTGTTCCCGGGTGTAGGAGAGTATCTGCTGGACGGCCTCCTCCTGGGAGAGGACGTAGCCGTTGAAAGCCTGGCCCAAGTAAGAGCCCTCCACGGCGGCCAGGGAATCTGTCACCGAGCGCTGGGAGTTGACCAACGCCAGCTTGGCGGAGAGCAGCTCCTCCTCGGTGAGTTCCCCCTGCTGCAAGGCCGCCAGCTGCTGGCAGATGGCCTCCTCGGCTCGCTCCAGGTTGGCGGTTTCCACGCCGCTCTCAATGAACATGGCGCGGTTGCCGGCGCCCATGCCCGTGGAGCAGTAATAGCAGAGGCTCATTTTCTCCCGGACGTTTTGGAACAGCTTGGAGCTGGGCACGCCGCCCAAAGCCGCGGCCATCAGCCGGAACAGGGGGCGCTCCTCTGGGGTGTAGTCCGCCAGGTAGGCCATAGACAGCTTGGACTGGGACAAGGGCTGCTCCTCGGTGAGGCGGCGGGCCTCGCCAGGGGCCTGATAGGCAAGCAAGCCGGTGGGCTGTGCCTTGCCCAGGCCGGCGAACCGGGCGCGGAACGCCTCCACGTCCGGGACGCAGTCGCCCAGGGCGAAAATCTCGATTTTGGCGTTCTGCAAAAGCTCCTCCCACCCTGCGGTGACGGCGCGGCGCTCCAGGGCTTCCACATCCGCCCGGGAGCCGCACCGGCCCAGGCCGGCGTTCTGCCCCTGGAACAGCAGCTCCTCGCAGCGCTGGTGGGCGTAGACCATCTTGTCGTTGTACTCGGAATCCAGCATTTCCAGAAGCTGGCGCTGCTCCTGGCGGAAGCCATCCTCTGGGAACAGGCCTTCCTGGTCCTTGAGGGGGTCAAAGAGCACGTCGAACAGCAGGCCGGTGAGCTGGGCGAACATATCCTCGCCCCCAAAGGCGTAGCGGCTGGAAATGCCGTTGGCGGAGAGGGACAGCACCTGGAAGTCCCCCATCTTCCGCACGCTGTTGCTGAGGGACGCGCCGTACAGCTGAGCCAGGCGGCCGTTTAAAGCGGTGTAGTCGGGGTAAGCCCGGGTGGCCCGGCTGGCCAGCGAGGGCAAAATGGCGTTGCGGGCCGCGGTGGCCTGCTCCAAGGGCAGGAACAGGTTGACAGAGACCTTCATGGTCTTAAACCGCGGGTCTGTAAAGGTATGCAGCGTTACAGCATCGCTGAGGCGCTGGGATTGTAATACACTCATACGTTTTTAAAACCTTCCCAAAAAGTGATTGTAAAAAGGACGAAATGCTACAAAAAGGATGACTGCATAAATATGCTCTGTCAAATTGATAGTATATCACATTCCGCGGCGTTTTGAAAGAGCTATCAAAAAATTCACAAGAGACAGCAAAAGGGCCGCCGCGAAAGGCGGCAGCCCTTAAAAACAAGGCATTCTGTTACAGCGTGCCGAAGATGCGGTCCCCGGCGTCCCCCAGGCCAGGGAGGATGTAGCCGTTCTCGTTGAGGCACTCATCCACGGCGGCGCAGTAGATGTGCACATCGGGATGGGCCTTGGTCAGGGCCTCCAGGCCTTCCGGCGCGGCGATGACGCACAGGAACTTGATGCTCTTGGGATGGCTGCGCTTAACAATGGTGATGGCGTCGATGGCGGAGCCGCCGGTGGCCAGCATGGGGTCCAGGACGATGACGTCGCGTTCGTCAATATCCTGGGGCAGCTTGTTGTAGTACTCCACAGGCTTCAAGGTTTCGTGGTCCCGGTACAGGCCGATGTGGCCCACCTTGGCGGAGGGCACCAGCTCCAACATGCCCTCTACCATGCCCAGGCCCGCCCGCAGGATGGGCACAAAGGCCAGCTTCCGCCCGGCGATGACCTTGGTGGTGGTCTTCTGCATGGGGGTGACGGTTTCCACATCCATCAGGGGCAGGTCCCGGGTGGCCTCGTAGCACATCAGCGTGGCAATCTCGCTGACCAGCTCCCGGAAATTCTTGGTGCCGGTGGACACATCCCGCAAAAAGGTGAGCTTGTGCTGGATGAGCGGGTGGTCCATGACGAAAACATTCTCATATTGCTGCATGATTTGTTCCTCCAAATTTGGTAATCTTTAAAGGGTGCCTTCCTCGATCTGGGCGATTTGGTCGATGCGCCGCTGGTGGCGGCCGCCCTCGAACTCTGTGTGCAGGAAGATGTCCACCAGCTTTACGGCGGTCTCCTTGTCAATGACCTTGCCGCCCATGCACAGGATGTTGGCGTTGTTGTGGCGGCGGGTCATCTCGGCGCAGAACTCGTTGGTGCACAGCGCAGCGCGGATGCCCTTCACCTTGTTGGCGGCCATGGAGATGCCAATGCCCGTGGAGCAGACCAGCACCCCGAAATCCGCCTGGCCAGCGGCCACCGCCCGGGCAGCCTTAGCGGCGATGGGGGCGTAGTCCACCGAATCTGTGTTGTAGGCGCCGAAGTCCTCATAGGGGATTTGACGTTCCTCCAAATAGCCCCGGACAGCCTCTTTCAGCTCGAAGCCGCCGTGGTCACAGCCAATCGCGATTTTCATTTTAATACAAACTCCTTTCCGAACCTTCAGCCGTTGGCTTGTTCAGCCTGGCGTTTTTTCAGCTCCCGCTCCGCCTGGGGCAGGCGCAGGTACACAGGTGCCAGCTCCCCGGCGGGGACGGTTTTGCCCTCTTTAGCGGCCTGTTCCCCCAGCAGCGCCACAGAGGAGGCCCGCTGGTACCGGACGCCCTCTGGGGCCAGGCGGGCGCCCCACATGGAGAACGCCTGGTGGCACAGGGCCGCCCCGTCCCCCAGCAGGAGGACCTCCCGGCCATGGGGCCACAGCTCGCCCTCCAGCTCCTTGATGGGCAGGGCGCGGTCCTCCGTCAAGCGGTGGAGAGCGCCGCCCTCCGAGCGGAACAGGGCGTTGTACACCTGGCCGCAGCGGGCGTCCATCACGGCGCAGAGAATGGCGTCCTCGTAGGGGATGCCGCTGTAGGCAATGGCCTCCAATGTGGAAACCCCCACGCAGGGGATATTTTTAGGCAAGGCAATTCCCTTTACACAGGAGACGCCAATGCGCACCCCCGTAAAGGAGCCAGGCCCATGGGAAACGGCGATGGCGTCCAGCCCCCCGCAGGAGCGGCCCACCGTTTGCAGCAGGCCCTCCACCATGGGGAGCAGCGTCTGGCTGTGGACCTGCTTGGTGTTGCAGTAGAATTCCCCCAGCAGCTTGCCGTCCTCCACCAAAGCGGCAGAGGCGGCCACCGCGGAGGAATCAATCCCCAGTGTCAGCATGCGTTCCCCCTCCTTTCCAACCTTCTATGGTAATGATTCTGTCGTTGTCCCCTTCCCCGGGACGGATGTCCACGGCGATGACGTCCTCCGGCAAAGCGCCGGCGACGTTCTCGCTCCACTCTATCACCAGCACGCAGTCTGTGCCCAGGTAGTCGAAGAAGCCGGTGGAGTACAGGTCGTCCCAGCTGTCCACGCGGTACATGTCAAAGTGCTCCACCGTCAGGCGGCCGGTGTACTCGTTGACCAAGGCAAAGGTGGGGCTGGAGGCTACGTCCCCGGCCCCCAGGCCTATAGCCAGGCCGCGGGTGAAGGCGGTCTTGCCCGCCCCCATGCCGCCGGTGAAGGCGATGACTTCCCCGCCCCGCAAATCCTGGGCCAGGCGCTGGGCCAAAGTGCTGGTCTCCTCGGGGGAATGGGTGATAAACTGCTCCGCCATGCTTAGAACAGCCCGTGGATGACGGCGTTCTCGTCCACGTCAATCTTCTCGGCGGCGGGGACTTTGGGCAGGCCGGGCATGGTCATGATGTCCCCGGCGTAGGCCACCACAAAGCCGGCGCCGTTGGAGAGCCGCAAATCCCGGATGGTGATGGTGAAGTCCGTGGGACGGCCCAGCAGCTTGGCGTTGTCCGACAGGGAGTACTGGGTCTTGGCGATGCACACAGGCATGCTGTCCCCGCCCAGGGCCTTGATATCCTTCAGGGACTTCTGGGCGGCAGCTGTAAAGCTCACGCCCTTGGCACCGTAGATTTTCTGGGCGATGGCGGTGATTTTCTCCTCCACCGTGGCCTCGATGGGATAGATAGGCGCGAAGTGGCTCTTGCCCTCGTTCTCCTCGATGACGCGGCAGATGGTCTGGGCCAGCTCCACGCCGCCTTCGCCGCCCTTGGCGAAGACTTCGGACAGGGCGTAGGAGACGCCCAGCTCCTGGCAGCAGCGGTCGATGACAGCCAGCTCCGTGTCGGTGTCGGTGCCAAAGCGGTTGATGGCCACCACCACCGGCACGCCGAACTTCTGCATGTTCTCCACGTGGGCCTTCAGGTTGACGATGCCCTTCTCCAAGGCGGGGACGTTCTCCGCGGAGAGCTCCGCCTTGGGCACGCCGCCGTTGTATTTCAGCGCACGCACAGTGGCCACCACCACCACGCAGGAGGGGGCCAGGCCAGCCATGCGGCACTTGATGTCCATAAACTTCTCCGCGCCCAGGTCGGAGCCGAAGCCCGCCTCGGTGATGCAGTAGTCCGCCAGCTTCAGAGCCAGGCGGGTGGCCCGCACGGAGTTGCACCCGTGGGCGATGTTGGCAAAGGGCCCGCCGTGCATAATGGCGGGGGTGCCCTCGATGGTCTGCACCAGGTTGGGGTTCACGGCGTCCCGCAGCAAAGCGGCCATGGCGCCCTCGGCTTTGATATCGCGGGCGTAGACCGGCTCGCCGGCGTAGGTGTAGGCGATGAGGATGTTCCCCAGGCACTCTTTCAGGTCGTTCATGTCCTTGGCCAGGCACAGGATGGCCATGACCTCGGAGGCCACGGTGATGATAAAGCCGTCCTCCCGGGGCACGCCGTTGATTTTGCCCCCCAGGCCGATGACGATGTTCCGCAGGGCGCGGTCGTTCATATCCAGGCAGCGCTTGATTTGGATGCGCCGGGGGTCGATGCCCAAGGCGTTGCCCTGCTGCAGGTGGTTATCCAGCATGGCGCAGCACAGGTTGTTGGCGGAGGTGATGGCGTGCATGTCCCCGGTAAAGTGGAGGTTGATGTCCTCCATGGGCAGCACCTGGGCATAACCGCCTCCAGCGGCGCCGCCCTTGATGCCGAACACCGGCCCCAGGGAGGGCTCCCGCAGGGCGATAACGGCGTTTTTGCCAATCTTCGCCATGGCCTGGCCCAGGCCCGCGGTGGTGGTGGTTTTGCCCTCACCGGCGGGGGTGGGGTTGATGGCCGTCACCAGCACCAGCTTGCCGTCTGGCTTGCCGGCCAGGCGGGCAAAGGCCCGCTCGTTGATTTTGGCCTTATACCGGCCGTACAGTTCCAGCTCTTCCTCTTGGATGCCCAGCTCCGCCGCGATTTCCGCGATGGGCCGGAGCGTTGTGCTTTGCGCGATTTCGATGTCTGAAAGCATTCCCCGTCACCTTTCTGGCCGGATAACGGCCATCAAAATTGATTTGCTTGAACGACTCTATTATAAAATATCTGGCGGGATTAGTAAAGAGCGAAACAAAAATCTTGAAAGCCCTTGCGCCGGTATGCTATAATGATTTGACATAAATTCCAGTTGGAGAGGGTGTCTCAATTGCGTATAGAGCTATATGCGGCAAGGCATGGGGAAACCGTCGCGAATCTTGAGAACCGCTTGTGCGGCAAAGATACAGATTCCCCTTTGACGCAGGAGGGGGTCGCGCAAGCCCGCCTTTTAGGAGAGGGTTTGAAGGGCGTTCCTTTTGACAAAGTGTATTCCAGCCCATTGCAGCGGGCGGTTGCCACTGTAAAAATCGCCTTTGGCGAGTCCCGCAAAATTTGCGTGGATGGCCGTTTGGCGGAAATTGGCTTAGGCGTGATGGACGGCTTGACCTATGAAGAGGCTGCGGAAAAGTATCCCGCATCAGGAATGCTGTTTTTCTCAAAACCCAGTTCGTACAAAGCGCCATCCGGCGGTGAATCCATAGAAGCTGTTATGGAACGGGTAAGCTCGTTCCTCGCCGATTTGGAAAGCCAGGAAGGAAAAACTGTGTTTGTTCAAACACACGGCTATGTATTACGGGTCTTGTATGCTTGTACCCACGGCAAATCCATGGCGGCGCTTGATGAATCCCCGCACTACGCAAACTGCGATGTAACCCACTATACGTACTGTTCCGGAAAATGGGAACTGCAATAAGGAATGGATAATAATGGATAACTCGGCTTGGAAAACTCCAACGCCGCGCCCCGGGTAGAAACGGGGCCTGTGTGAAAGAATAGGGATGCTATGGTTTTACGTTGTATCAAAGGGATTTGGAAATATATCAAGAGGGTGGACATCCTCCTGTGGCTGATAGTGGCGGCGATTTCCGCCTACAGCCTTGTTTTGCTGCGCAGCGTGGACAGCGCCGTGGGTTCCAGCTACTTCCGCACCCAGGTGTTCGCCATCGCCTTGGGCGTGGCGGGGGCCATTGTCATCTCCCTGCTGGACTATGGGGAGCTGGCCAATTTCTGGTACCTGCTGGCGGGCTTTTCTGTGTTCTTAATGATTTACACCGCCATTTTTGGCGAGGCGGTCCAGGGCAGCGGCGGCGTGAACGCCCGGGCGTGGATTAACATCGCGGGCAGGACGTTCCAGTCCTCCGAGCTGGTGAAAATCTTTTTCTGCCTGACTTTCGGCAAGCACCTGGACACCCTGCGTAAAAAGGGCCTTATTGACAACCCCCTGCACGTGGTGTTGCTGGGGTGCCACGCTTTGGTGCCCATGCTGCTGTGCGAGCTCCAGGGCGACACCGGCGCCGCGGTGGTCTTTTTCGCCATGTTTGTGGTGATGAGCCTGGCGGCCCATGTAAAGCTGCGGTACTTTGCAGTGCTGGGCGGGCTGGTGCTTATCGCCATCCCTATCCTGTGGCAGTTTGTCATGGACGAATACCAAAAGGCCCGCATTGTGGCCCTGTTCAACCTGGACAACGTGGAGGTGCAGGCCAACGAGGGCTACCAGCAGTACCAGGGCATGATTTCCATTGGCAGCGGGAAGTTCTCAGGCCAAGGGCTGTTCCAGGGCAGCCGGGTGGCCAGCAACAGCGTGCCCTTCCAGCAGAGCGACTACATCTTCTCCGTGGCCGGGGAGGAGCTGGGCTTTATTGGCTGCTCGCTGATTCTGCTGCTGCTGTTCCTGCTGCTGGTGAAGATTCTCCACGTGGCCCACTCCTCCCGGGACGACTTGGGAAAATACATCTGCTTTGGCTACTTTGGCATCATCGCGCTGCAATCCATCTCCAACATTGGCATGTGCCTGGCGCTGCTGCCTGTAATGGGCGTGACGCTGCCCTTCTTCAGCGCGGGCGGCTCCTCGGCGGCGTGCATGTACTTTGGCATCGGGCTGGTGCAAAGCGTCTACATGCGCCGGAAGGAAAGCGACGGCCTGCGGCTGAAACGGAAAACGCCCCTGCGCTTTACCTACAGCCGGGTGAAAAACAACTGAACCTGCCATATGAAAACCGCCCTCTGGGAAGTCCTCCAGGGGGCGGTTCTTGTTATACATGTTTCTAGCAGCTGATGGTTACGCCTTGCGGCATTCCAGGCCGGCGGCGGTGGGAAGCAGCTCCACGGTCTCCCCGGCGGCCAGGGAAAGCGCCGCCTTGGCGCCCTGGCAGGAAACCTCACCCTGGTAGGGGAAGTCCGCGGTGATGGCGGCTTTCTCCAGCTTGCCGTCCTTCCAGGAGAGGGACACGGTCAAGCCGCCCTTGGCCCGCAGGCCCTCCACGGAGCCGTTTGCCCAGGCCTTGGGCAACGCGGGCAGCAGCTTTACAGCCTGAGGGCTGCTTTGCAGCAAGGTGGCGGCAATGCCGGCGATGCCCCCGAAGTTGCCGTCGATCTGGAAGGGCGGGTGGTTGTCGAACAGGTTGGGCAAGGTGGATTTCCCCAGCAGCAGCTGGATGTTCTCCCCCGCCTTTTCCCCGTCCTCCAGAGAGGCCCAGAAGTTGATAATCCAGGCGCGGCTCCAGCCGGTGTGACCTCCTCCGTGGGAAAGGCGGCGCTCCAAGGTCTTGCGGGCGGCCTGGGCCAGCTCTGGGGTGCCCTCGGGGGTGATTTGGTGGCCGGGATGGAGGGCGAACAGGTGGGACATGTGCCGGTGGCCCACCTCCACCTCCTCGTACTCCTCCAGCCACTCCTTCAAGGTACCGTTGGAGGCCACCTCAGGCTGGGGCAGGTCTTTCAGGATTTCCTGGAGCTGGGCGGCCAGCTCCTGCTCGCAGCCCAGCAGCTCACAGGCGGAGATGCAGCCCCGGAACAGCTCTGTCAAAATCTCGCTGTCCATGGCGCAGCCCTCGCACAGGCAAGCCACGGCGCCGCTGGGATGGACATAGCGGTTCTCCGGGGAGAGGGTGGGCGAAACCACCCAGCGGTCCTTGGCGTCCCGGATGAGGGTGTCCACAAAGAACAGGCAGGCGTCCCGCAGCAGGTGGAAGTGCTCCCGGAGGAACTCCTTATCCAAGGTGTACTCGTACCGCTCCCAGATGTGGGTGCACATCCAGGCGGCGCCCATCATCCAATAGGTGGAGGAGATGCAGCTGTCCTGGGGCGCGCAGTCCCCCCACAAATCCGTGTTGTGGTGGGCCACAAAGCCCCGGGCGCCGTACATCTTCTGGGCCACCTCTTGGCCACGGGGGTACATGCGCTCCAGCAAATCGAAGAAGGGCAAGTGGCACTGGGAGAGGTTGCACACCTCCACCGGCCAGTAGTTCATCTCCGTGTTGATATTGATGGTGTACTTGCTGTCCCAGGCAGGCTGAAGCTGGCCGTTCCACACGCCTTGGAGGTTGGAGGGCAGAGAGCCCGGCCTGCTGGAGGCGATGGTCAGGTAGCGGCCAAAGGCGAAGTACAGGGCCACCAGCCCCAGGTCCTCCTCCCCGTTCTGGACGCGGGCCAGGCGCGCATCGGTGGTAAATTTCCTTTATCATCAACTTTGCGTTCCAAATCATTAT
>FR893829.1:298-2743 GCA_000435395.1 Firmicutes bacterium CAG:94 | reverse complement strand
GCCTGGTAGTCCTGGAGGTGGGCCTGCCACAGCTCCCGCTCCGGCAGGGACGCGGCATCCAGCACCCGGCGGCACTCCTCCACCGGGTCCTCCACGCGGTAGGTGGTGGCGGCTGTCCAGGTGAGGGTCGCCTGGTCGGCGTTTTTCACCACCAGGTACTCCCCCACCACCTCCACGGTGCCGCCCACGGCGGAGGCCCGCAGCATGGAGCAAAACCGGATGCCCTCGCCGCCGGTGTAGTAGATGGCGTTCTGCTCCTTGTCCTGGAAGGTGCCGTCGGTATAGCGGCCCCGGTGCATGCGCACCTGGAAGCTGACCCCGCCCTTGCGGCTGCTGCCCAGGCGCACCACCATCACGTTGTGCGGGGCGCTGATGTAGGCTTCCCGGGTGTAGTCCACGCCGCCGCTGGTGTAGGACACAGTGCACAGGGCGTTGTCCAAATCCAGCTGGCGGGTGTAGTGCTCCACCTCCCCTGCCTGGTTTTCCATGGTCAGGTAGATGTCCCCCAAAGTCTGGTACATCCGCTCAAACTCCGGGGTGCCGGCCATGGCCAAGGTGGCCAGGTTTTCGGCCTGGGCGATGTCGCCCTCCCGCAGCAGCCGGCGGATTTCCGGCAGGTTGTTTTTGCAGTCTGGGTTCACCCTGTCGCGGAACCCCCCAGACCACACGCTGTCCTCGTTGAGCTGGATGCGCTCGGCCACCGGGCCGCCAAACACCATAGCACCCAGCTTGCCATTGCCCAGGGGCAGGGCGCTGTTCCAGTCCTCCGCCGGGCTTTGATACCACAAACGCATGGCAATTACTCCTCCCAAATGTTGAATATAAAAGCCCCCCGGCGGCCTTTCCAACCGGGCGCGCCGGGGAGCTTTGGTCCGAGTCCATCCTACCACACTTTAGGCGCCGCGTCAAACAGTTTTTACGAAACGTTTTATTAGCTTTAATCCAGGTGATAGTATGGGAGTATCGGAAGATATCTCACAGTTTAAATTTTATCGTTTTCAGCTCAAAGGGCCGCAGGGTGAAAGAGAGCTCCCGCTGGGTGTGGGGCTGGCCCTCCTGGCGCTCCAGCAGGTTGCACGGGCACCAGGACTGGAACTGGAAGTCCGCCTGGAAGGACACCCGGGCGTGCCTGCCCTCCTTCTCGTGGAAGCGCAGAATCAGCGCGCCGCCGTCCTCGGCCACCTTCATGGCGTCGAAGGTGACGCCGGGGACATCCCCCTGCCACAGGCCGCCAAGGGGCGCTGTCTCCCCCTGGAACACCAGGGGCGGGTCGTTGAGCTCCCAGGCCTCCTGGTCCACCGCCGCCTGGTACCACTCGCCGCTGTGGGGGAACAAGGCGTAGGTGAAGGTGTGGGCGCCCTGGTCGGCGTGGTCGTCGGGGCGGTTGGAGGCTTTCAGCAGCGTCAGGCTCATGACGCCGTCGTGGATATCGTAGCCGTATTTGCAGTCGTTGAGCAAGGCGGCGCCGTAGCCGGGCTCGGCGTAATCGGCCCACTTGTGGCCCACCGATTCAAACTTGGCGAACTCCCAGCTGGTGTTCTTGGTGGTGGGGCGCTCCATGCTGCCAAACTGGATGTCGAACCGGGCGCGGTTGGAGTGGATATCCACCGGGAAGTCCGCTTTCATCACCAGCTCCCGCTCCTGCCAATCCACCCAGGTGGAAAAGTCCACACGGGCGGTGTGGGCGTAGGCTGTCATGCGCTGGACCAGCTGGGACTTGCCAAACTGGTAGCGGAACTCTACCACGGCCCGCAGGGCATTGTTCTCCACCACGGTGACAGCGGTGGGGGCGCCAATGCCCCAGCCCTTCCGACGGTGGGAGTACTCCAGCTCCCAGGCGTCGTAATTCCGGGGGCGGTCCTCGTAGAGGGTGATGGCGTTGGCCTTGCGGCCCTGGGGCACCAGCTCCCTGTCCTCCCGCTTATCGTAGATGCTGGTCAGCTGGCCGTTTTCGTCCCACTCCAGGCGCAGAAGGGCGGTTTCCAGGCCGTGTTCCAGCAGTGTGGCGCAGGCCGGGGCCTCTGGGGCGGGGCCGTCCTTCACCAGCAGCTTGACGGTATTCAAAGCGGGCAGGGGCAGCAAGGCCACAGCGCCGCCCTGGGTCAGGGCCTGGGGCGGGACAGTGCCGTCCTCCAGCCGCAGGTGGCGGCCGGGGAAGTCCCCTTCCNCCCCAGCCGCAGGTGGCGGCCGGTGAAGTCCCCTTCCAGCTCCACCAGACTGGAGCGGTGCCAGTTGGCGTTGTTCCACACGGTGAACAGGCCCTGCTCCCCGCTGGGCTGGGCGGCTGACTCCAAGGCCTGGCGGGCCAGGGATTCCGCCTGGGCGTAGAAGGCGTGGCTGTCCTCATAGACAGAGCCAATGGAGGAGCCGGGGATGATGTCGTGGAACTGCTGGCAGAGGACGATTTTCCAGGCCTCCTCCAGCTGGCGGCGGGGCTGGTCCCTG
>FR893829.1:0-251 GCA_000435395.1 Firmicutes bacterium CAG:94 | reverse complement strand
GGCCGCTGCCACGGCGGCTTCAGCGGAACGGAGCAGGAACTCCATGCGGCGGTTGGCCTTTTTGTTATAGGCCTGGGAGGTGTAGGTGCCCCGGTGGAACTCCAGGTAGAGCTCGCCGTCCCACACAGGGACATAGCCGTCCCGGGGGTTCTCCTCCACCGTCTTGTGGAGCTGCTGGCAGAATTGGTCCACCCGGCCCACCTTGACCCCAGGCATGCCGGGGACGCGGCCCACCCGGCGGGCAGATTCCA
>FR893828.1:5349-11744 GCA_000435395.1 Firmicutes bacterium CAG:94 | reverse complement strand
ATATAAAATCCCTTCTGACAGGACTTTTTGCGAGTGATTTTTGTTTTCTGAAAATTCCTTAGAACAACCGTTAGAACCAGGGCCGCCTTAGAACCGCCCCAAACCCGGAAACCCGCGGTCTAGAGCCATTTTTGGAAGCTCGACTTCCCAAAATCTAGGAAAATTTCGAGTGCGGACCCTTCAACCACTTGGGTACATCTCCAGATATGTAGATTCACTCGCCGAAACGAGAGAAAAGCAAACGTCTGCCGCTGGGCTTAGTCCCAGTGCGGAAGGCAAGCCTTGCGTGGCTCGCCACAGCAAATTGCTGTGTAAAGTGATTCTACTTTCCAATTTGCGCAGACAAAAGCAGACAAAACTCCAGAAAACAGCGAAAATGTTGAAAGCGTGTCAAGTAATATGCTTTACGCAATACACAGCGCTCCGCGTTGGCAAGGCAGTCCATGCCGCGGCGTTTGCCGGCGCTTCGCTCCAGTTTCCGGATAGATTTTTATTGTAATCGGGAATGGGGAAAAAGTCAAGGGCTTTTCCTGGGGAGTTGACACAGCACAGCCACTCGGGGTAAAATAGAATTGACTCTCCATGAACTGTGGGCGGGCCTGTCGGTTTTGCGGGCTTTGCCTGGAAAGGAAGTGCTTTGAAAATGATGCGTATAGGCAGCGCCATCCGGCGTGTTTTGGCTTTGGCCCTTTGTGTTTTGTTGGGGTGCGGCGCCTTCGCGGGCTGCTCCCAGGTGGACGATATTGTTTCCAATGTGACGGCCGCCGGTGTGTTCCCCGTGGAGGTAAACGGCGTGACCATCTCCTCCCGGCCCTCCCGCGTGGTGGTGCTTTCCCCCAGCCTGGCGGACGTCATCCTGGCCCTGGGCTGTGAGACCCAGCTGGCCGGCGCCAGCGAGGGCTGCACCCAGTCCGCTTTGGACGAGCTGGAGAAAGTCTCCGCCGACAGCGTGGAGGCCATCCAGGCCTTGCAGCCGGATTTGGTGCTGGTGGATCCCAACAGCAGCGGCGCCCAAAGCGCCTTGGAAGAGGCCGGCGTCACCGTGCTTTCTGTGGAGCCCGCCACCGACCGCTCCGACTTCGAGCGGCTGTATTCCCAGGTTTCCTCGGCGCTGCTGGGGGGCGAGGCCGGTTATGACGAAGGTATCGCCACCGCCCAGGACATCTTCATCACCTTGGACAACATCAACCGCATTGTGCCCAAGGATACCATCACCACCGCCTGCTACCTCTACGATTTGGACGGCAGCGCTGTCACCGGCGATATGTTCGGCAGCACCATCATGTCCTATGCCGGTGTGACCAACGTCTTTGAGAGCCTGGAGGGCGGCACCTACGACTTCCAGTCTTTGGAAATTGCCAACCCCAACGTGATTTTCTGCGCCCCCGGCTTGAAGGAGCAGATTGAAAGCGACAGCCGTTTCGCGGACTTCCAGGCCGTGCAGCAGGGCAATGTGGTGGAGATGGACGAGAGCCTGATGGAGTGGCAGGGCCGCACCATTGTGGAGACCGCCTACGAAATCAGCGCGGCGGCCTTCCCCCAGCTGCTGGAGAGCTCCTCCAGCGTCAGCGACCCCACCCAGGACATTGAATCTCAAGTGAGCTCCGCCCTGGAGGCCCAGGCCCAGTATGAGACACTGGAGCAGGGCGACCAGGGGGACAGCGTTCAGGCCCTTCAGGAGCGCCTGACCCAGCTGGGCTACTTGACCGATCCCTACGACGGCATGTACGGCTCCACCACGGCGGACTGCGTCAGCCGGTTCCAGACGGCCAACGGCCTGGAGGCCACCGGCATCGCCGACCCCGCCACCCAGGCGGCGCTGTTCGCCAGCGGCGCCCTGCGGGAGGATGGCACCCCCTTGCCAGAGGAAAGCGGGGAGTCCTCCACCTCCCAGAGCAGCAGCTCCGCTTCGGAGAGCAGCTCCTCCGCTTCGGAGAGCAGCGCTTCGGAGAGCTCCAGCCAGGCCTCCTCTGCGAGCAGCGGTTCGGAGAGCTCCAGCCAAGCCTCCGCCTCCCAGTAAACCGGCGCTTCTGCCGGACTATAGCGACAGAAAAACAGGGCGTGCCGTGTGTTTTGCAGGGCGCGCCCTTTTGCTGTCCCCCGGCGGGGAAGCTTTGGAAAATGGCCCCTTTACAGGGAAAATCCCCTCGTGTATAATGAAAATTAACCGTGGAAAACGGCGGATTTTCTGGCCCGGACGCCGGGCAGAAGGGGAGAGAGAACATGGCAGTTTTTACAAAGGACCGGTCCTTTTACCGGTCGCTGGTCACCTTGGCGGTGCCTATCTCGCTGCAAAACCTGGTGACCTTCGCGGTGAGCTTTGCCGACAACGTGATGATAGGCTCTTTGGGGGACGACGCCATCTCTGGGGTGTACATTGGCGGGCAGCTCCAGTCGGTGCTGCAGATGTTCGTGGGCGGCATCGAGGGCGCCATCCTCATTTTGGCCGCCCAGTACTGGGGCAAAAAAGACACCCAGAGCATTCGCAAGGTGGTGTCCATCGGCATCAAGTTCGCCTTGGCGGTGGGGCTGCTCTCCAGCCTGGTGGCGGTGCTGTTCCCCCAGTGGGTCATCCGCGCCTTTACCACCGAGCCCGGCGTCATCCAGGAGGGCGCGGCCTATGTGCAGATTGTGGGCTTTACCTATCTGTTCTTTTCCGTGTCCCAGGTGATGATAGCCGCCATGCGCAGCGTGGAGACCGCCCGCATTGGGCTGTACATCTCCTGCATGGCGCTGGTTATCAATGTGTGCTTAAACTACGTGTTCATCTTTGGGCATTTTGGGTTCCCGGCTATGGGGGTGCGGGGCGCGGCCCTGGCCACGCTGGTTTCCCGGATTCTGGAGATGTGTGTGGGCGTAGGCTATGTGTTCTTCGTGGACAAGAAGCTGCGCTTTGGCCTGAAAGACCTGCTCCACACCGACCGCCAGCTGCTGCGGGACTTCATCCGCTATGGCCTGCCGGTCATTGGCGGGCAGGTGGTGTGGGCCATCAATTCCTTGGCCAACACCAAGATTTTGGGCTACTACAGCGCCGGGGTCATCGCCGCCGCCAGCATCACCGGCATGCTCCACAACCTGGTGTACGTGTGGATGAACGGCATGTCCTCGGCGGTGGGCATCATCACCGGCAAAACCGTGGGCGCCGGCCAGTATGAGAAGATGAAGGAGTACTCCAAAACCGTGCAGATGATTTTCCTCTTTGTGGGGCTCATCTCCGGGGCGGCGGTGTTCCTGGCCCGGGACGGGTTCATCTCCCTGTACAACGCCAGCCCCGAGGCCCAGGCGTATTCCCGGCAGTTTATCAACGTGATTTCCGTCACCATCATCGGCACCTGCTACCAGGCGGCCTGCCTGTTTGGGCTGGTAAAGTCCGGCGGGGACATCTCCTTTGTCTTTAAAAACGACACCATCTTTGTGTTTCTGGTGGTCATCCCCTCGTCGCTTTTGGCCATGTGGCTGGGCGCGCCGCCCTGGGTGGTGTTCGCCTGCCTGAAGTGCGACCAGATATTAAAGTGCTTTGTGGCCATTGTCAAGATAAACCGGTACAACTGGATGAAAAATCTCACCCGGGACAACACGTCCCAGGAGGAAAAGGAGCGTGCGGTTCATGGAACGTAACAGGACACAGCTGCGGGGCGCGGCACTGCTGATGCTCACCGCCTTGATTTGGGGCACGGCCTTTGTGGCCCAAAGCGTGGGGATGGACCATCTGGGCCCCTGCGCCTTTACGGCGGTGCGCAACTACATCGGCTGCGTGGCGCTGCTTCCGGTGATTGCCTTCGCCTCCCGGCTGCGCAAGGGCAAGCCCGAGGACGATGGGGAGCAGGTGCCCCCGGCCAAGGCCAGGAAGCGCCTGGCCCTGTGGGGCGCCGCCTGCGGCCTGCTGCTGGGCAGCGCCACCTTGCTGCAGCAGGCGGGGATGCAGACGGCCTCCCCGGGGAAGGCTGGCTTTTTAACGGCGCTGTACATTGTCATCGTGCCGGTGCTGGGGGTCTTTCTGGGTCGCCGCCCGGGGCTGAAAGTGTGGGCCGGCGTGGTGCTGGCCCTGGTGGGCGCCTACCTGCTCAGCGTGAAGGGCGGCGAGGGCATCGCCACCGGGGACTTGCTGGTCATTGCCAGCGCGGTGGTGTTCTCCCTGCACATTCTGGTGGTGGATTTCGTCCCTGCCGGCGTGGACGGCGTGAAGCTCTCCTGCGTGCAGTTCCTGGTGGCGGGGCTGCTGGCCACGGTGCTGGCGCTGCTCTTTGAGAGCTTTACCTTCTCGGACATTCTGGCGGCCTGGGTGCCCCTGCTCTACACGGGGATTATCTCCAGCGGCGTGGGCTACACCTTGCAGATTTTAGGCCAGCGCACGGTGAACCCCACGGTGGCCTCGCTGATTCTCAGCCTGGAATCGGTGTTCGCGGTGCTGGCGGGCTGGGTGCTGCTGGGGCAGCCCCTGTCCCCCCGGGAGCTGGTGGGCTGTGCCTTGGTGTTCGCTGCGGTGGTGCTGGCCCAGCTGCCCCAAAAGAAGCCGAAAGTACAATCAGAATGACGTTACCTGCTGGACTTTTCCCGGCCCCTGGGGTAAGATGGGGATAGGAAAAGCCACGGCGGCTTGCCCGCCCCGGGAAAGGATACGGTGAGGTAACATGAGGATTCTGAAAGCGAAAAACTACGAGGAAATGAGCGCCCTGGCCGCGGGGGTTATCGGCGCCCAGGTGCTGCTGCAGCCCCGGTGCGTGTTGGGCCTGGCCACGGGCTCCAGCCCCATCGGCACCTATGAAAAGCTGGTGGAGGCCCACCGGGCCGGCCGGCTGGATTTCTCCCAGGTGCGCACGGTGAACCTGGACGAGTACTGCGGCCTCTCCGGGGACAACCCCCAAAGCTACCGGTACTTTATGGAGAAGCACCTGTTCAGCCAGGTGAACCTCCCCCAGGGGAGCACCCATCTGCCCAACGGCGCCGCCCCGGACATGGAGGCGGAGGCCCGCCGGTACGAGGCTTTGGTGGAAAGCCTGGGCTATGCCGATTTGCAGCTGCTGGGCATTGGCCACAACGGCCACATCGGCTTTAACGAGCCCTGCGAAAGCTTCCCCGCGGCGGTGCACCCGGTGGAGCTGACAGAGAGCACCATCCAGGCCAACTCCCGGCTGTTTGACAGGGTGGAGGACGTGCCCACCCGGGCCATCACCATGGGGATTGGCACCATCTTAAAGGCCCGGCGCATTCTGCTCATCGCCGGGGCGGACAAGCGGGAGATTGTGGAAAAGGCCCTTACCGGCCCTATCACGCCCTGGGTGCCCGCCTCTGTGCTGCAGCTGCACCGGGATGTCACGGTGATTACCTGCGGGGAATAAGCCTGCGCTCTCCCCGGCGGGACGTCCGGCGCTGCCGGGGAAAGGAGCACTATGGGAAAGACGAGACGCTGCCTGCTGGATTTGCTGCTGGCCGCCCTGTGCGTGGGGCTGGGGCTGCTGCTGCCCTGGGCCTTCCGCTGGGTGCACAACGGGGAGCAGGTGCTCCTGCTGCTGCAGCTGCCGGTGCTGCTGTGCGGCATGCTCTGCGGCCCGGCCTACGGGCTCTCCTGCGGGCTGCTGATTGTCCTGCTGCCCCAGCTGTTCCCCGGGGCGGCGGGCGTGGCCCTCTCCACCGGGGAGCTGTGGGAGCTGGCCATCTACGGCTTTTTGGCGGGGCTTCTCACCTACCTGCTGGCGGCGGCGCCCCCGGTGCTCAACGTGCTGATGTCCTTGGTGGGGGCCATGCTGCTGGGACGGGTGTTCTGCGGCCTGCTGGACGCCTTTGTCTTTGTGCCCGGCTACACCTGGACGCAGTGGGTGGGGGAGTCCTTTGTCACCTGCCTGCCGGGGATAGTCCTGCAGCTGGCGGCCATCCCCCTGGTGACCTTGGCCCTGCGCCGCTGTGCCATTGCCGCCAAGCCTTGAGAGGGCGCGGCACTCTATAAGAAAAAAGAAAGCTGACAGACACACTGTGCCTGCCAGCTTTTTTATTGTGCTTGTCAGTCCCGCAGGATGACGCCGTGTCCGTCGTACATGCGGGAGGGGGAGGCGGCGAGGAGCAGCACGCCCTCTACAAAGCCCCACACGGCAATGGCCACCGTGGCCATACCGCAGGTGAAAATCCCGCCGATGATGGATACCAGCAGCTGCACAACCCCCCGGGTGGTAAAGCCCAGGTAGAAGTTGTGCACGCCCAGCGTGCCAAGCAGTATCCCCAGCAGCCCGGCTGCCAGGCGGCTTTTCTGGTTGTAGCCGGCAGGGGGCACGTTGTACTGGGGCACCACGTATTGAGGCTGGTAGTAGTTTTGCTGGGGGGGCTGGGTGTACTGGGGCGGCTGATACTGGCCCGTGCCGTATGGGCGCGCTCCATACTGGGGCGCGCCGTAGCCCTGGTTC
>FR893828.1:0-5310 GCA_000435395.1 Firmicutes bacterium CAG:94 | reverse complement strand
CTGGTATTCCGGCTCTGGCTGGGGCGGTTCCGGCGCGCGGGGCGGCTCGGGGCTGTGGAACGGGTCGCCCTGGAAGGGGTCGGGCTCGTTGGGGTCAAAGGTCAAATGGGGCACCTGGCTTGCATAGGGGTTGGCCTGGGGGGCCTCCTCCTGGGCAGGGGCCTGCTGGGGCTCCTCTGGCGCGGGCTGGGGCTCTTGGGGGACTTCCTGGTCCGGGGTTCCCTTGTTCTCAAAATCATTCATACCAAATTCTCCTTTTCGCAAGTGGGGGTGGTCAATCCTTTAAAAATACGCCGTTGGCATCTGTGTTGATGCGCCCGTCCAAAATGCGCACGCCATCTACAATGCCCCAGATGAACATGACAATGGCGCCGATGCCGCAGGTGAACAGGCTGAGCAGCAGCTGCAGCAGCCCCCGGGAGGTGTTCCCCAGGTAAAAGCTGTGGATGCCGTAGGTGCCCAGCAGGATGGCCAGAATGCCCGCCGCCACCCGGCTTTTCTGCACATAGCCGGGAGGGGGCTCCATGCCGGCCTGGGGCTGGTATTGGGGCGGGTTGTACATGGGCTGCTGGCCGGAATTTTGGTTGTAGTTGTAAGTTTCAGGCATAGTAGTACCATTCCTTTCCCGTGCCGCTGGCGCCAAATCAGGACGCACAGGGTGTGTATTCCATCGGCTCGCGATACCGTTTTCCTGTCTCTGGTCTTATCTTACACTACAGGGTTTTGAAAATCAACCCAAGGCCGTGTTTAGTAAGATAAAATTAAAAACTGAAAGGTTTTTTTCAAAAAGTTTCGGAAAGTTGTCCTCTGGAGGGCAACTTTTCCCTGTTTTGGAGGGTAGGATGGAAGGAGTTTTTTTACAGCCCTTCCAGAAAGGAGGATGTGATGCTGGGATTCCGAAAAAAGGAGCAGGCGGCGGCCGTCTCTGTGCAGACCCGCCCGGAGGAGTCCTTCCGGCTGGGGAGGGCCGCGCCGCCCGGCCCCGGGGAGAGGGCCCTGTACCGGGCCCTGCGGGAGAAGGTGCCCATCATCGACGCCTCCATCAACAAGCTGCGCCGGCTGCTGGGCAGCTTTGTGGTGGAGTGCCCCGATGAGGCCGCCCAGCGGGGGCTGCGGCGGTTTTTGGAGGACGTGCCCGTGGGCGCCGCCGGGCAGGGGATAGACAGCTTTTTGGGCGTCTATTTCGAGGAGCTGCTCACCTATGGCAACGCCGTGGGGGAGATGGTGGTTTCGGGCGGCCAGGTGGCCGCCCTGTACAACGCCTCCCTGGAGAGCGTGGAGCTGGAGCAGGCCGGGCCCCTGGAGGTGAAGGTCTCCGTGTGGGATGGGGCCCAGCGCCGGCCCTGCCCCTACCCGGAGCTGCTGCTGGTGTCCGCCCTGAACCCGGAGGCCGGCTCGGCCCGGGGCACGTCTTTGCTGCGGGGGCTGCCCTTTGTCAGCGAGATTCTGCTGAAAATCTACCACACCTTGGGCGTCAACTGGGATAGGTTGGGCAACGTGCGGTTTGCCGTCACCTGCAAGCCGGACCCCTCCGGCCTGTACGCCGGGGAGCGGGCCCGCCAAATGGCCCAGGAGTGGCAGCGGGCCATGCGCAGCAGCCAGGTCAGCGACTTTGTGGCCGTGGGGGACGTGTCCATCCAGGCCATTGGCGCGGACAACCAAATCCTGGACAGCGAGGTGCCCGTGCGCCAAATGCTGGAGCAGATTGTGGCCAAGCTGGGGGTGCCCCCCTTCCTGCTGGGGCTCTCCTGGTCCTCCACCGAGCGGATGTCCAGCCAGCAGGCGGATATGCTCACCAGCGAGCTGGACGCCTACCGCGGACTGCTGACCCCTGTAATCCAGAAAATCTGCCGAACCTGGCTCACCCTGGCGGGCTATGACCCGCAGTGCCGGGTGGAGTTGGACGCCTACCGCCGGGTGCTCACGCCGGTCATCCGGAAGATTTGCCGCACGTGGCTTACCCTGGCGGGCTACGGGCCGGAGTGCGCGGTACAGTGGGAGGAAATCACCATGCAGGATGAGGTGGACCACGCCAACGCCCGGTACTTGACCGCCCGGGCCAGGCAGCTGGAGCAAAAGGAGGAGGAGCTATGAAAGAGGGCTTGGTAAAACAGGGGCTTTCCGCCCCGGAGATGGGGAAAATCAACCGCTACACCCGCAGAGCCTACACGCCGGAGGAGGTGTACGCTTTTTCCCTGGTGCTGTGCGACAACGAGGTGGACCGGGATTGGGAGCGCTTCTCCCTGGAGGCCTTGGAGGGCCTGCGGGAGCTGTTCCCCGGCAAGACGCTGCTGTTTGACCACGAGCGGCGCTCCGCCAGCCAGACCGCCCGCATCTACGACACAGCTTTGGAGACAGAGCCGGGCAAATCCACCCAGGCGGGGGAGGTGTACACCAAGCTCACCGCCAAGGCCTACTTGCCCCGCACCGAGAAAAACCGGGAGGTCATCGAGCTCATAGAGAGCGGCATCTTAAAGGAGGTCAGCGTGGGGTGCAGCATGGGGCGCTCGGTGTGCTCCATCTGCGGCAAGGAGCGCTGCGGCCACGTGAAGGGCCGCCTCTACGACGGCCAGCGCTGCCACCAGGTGCTCTACGAGCCCCAGGACGCCTACGAGTGCTCCTTTGTGGCGGTGCCGGCCCAGCGGGCGGCCGGGGTGGTGAAGCAGTTCCAGGGGGAGGCCCCGGGGGATGTGGTAAAGCGCCTGGAAGCCGCCGGGGAGGAGGGCCTGTCCCTGACCAAGGCCCAAGCCAAGGCGCTGCTGGCGCAGGTGAAGCAGTGGCAGGAGCAGGCCCGCTGGGGGCGCTCCTACCGGGAGAGGCTGGAAGGGGACGTGCTCAAATACAGTGCCATCCTCCAGCCCAGCCTGCCCCGGGCGGTGATGGAATCGGCGGTGAAGGGCCTCTCTGTGGGGGAGCTCTCCCAGATGGCCCAAACCTATGAGAAGATGGCAGGGGAAAAACTCCCCTTAAAGCCCCAGCTGGCCCCGCAGCAGGGCCGGGCGCCTGGGGAGGACAACGGGGAGTTCCGCATATAAACCGACGTGAGAAAGGAGCAGCACATGAAAGTATCCTATGAAGGCGTAGCAGAACAGGTGGCCACCTTCCAGGTGGACGGGGCCAGCAATCCCGCCGTACAGGTGGGGACCGTGGTGGCACTCTCCGGCAACGGCACGGTGAAGGCCTGCCCGGCCAGCACGGCCCCGGCCGGGGTGGTGCTGGGGGTCAAGGATGGCCTGGCCGCCGTGCAGGTGGCGGGTTACATGCGCCTGCCCTGTGCCGCCGCCCTGACCGTGGGCTATGCCCAGCTGGCCCTGGACAGCTCCAGCAAGCTGGCGGCGGGCACAGGCCGGGGTGGCCTGGTGGTAGAAGTGGACGGCGGCACGTGCGGCGTGATTTTTTGCTGAGAAAAGGAGGAGCGCTCTATGGCACATTTTGAGAACATCACATTGGAAAAGGGGATGTACAGCGTCCCCGGCAAGAGCTTTACCCAGGTGCTGGAGGAGCTGGACAGCTCAGAGAACTACCGCGGCACCTCCCTGGAGGGGCTGGACGCCTTCCAGCGGCAGCTGAAGCGGTACCACATCAAGGTAAGCGGCCCCGGCTCGGGCCAGGTGGAGCCGGTCTTCGCCTCAGGTGGAGCAGTTCTTCGCCTCGGCGGGCAGCGCGGCGCTGTTCCCGGAGTACGTGGCCCGGGCGGTGCGCCAGGGCATGGAGCGGGCCAGCAAGGTCACGGACCTGGTGGCCACAGTCACCAAGGTGGACGGCATGGACTACCGCACCATCGACCCCGAGGGCGGCACCTGGGAACCCACCACCGTGGCGGAGGGCGCCCAGCTGCCCCAGGCCACCCTGCGCCTGAGCAGCGGCCTGGTGAAGCTGTACAAGCGGGGCCAGGTGCTCCAAAGCTCTTACGAGGCGCTGCGCCTGCAAAAGCTGGATTTGTTCACCGTGGCCCTGGCCCAGGTTGGCGCGGGCATTGCCGCCGCCCAGATGGGCGACGCCGTGGACGTCCTCATCAACGGGGACGGCTCCAAGGGGGGCGTCTCCTTCACCGCCGCGGCGGGAAGCACCTCTTTGGCCTACAGCGATTTCCTGGCCCTGTGGGGCAGCCTGGCCCCCTACCAGCTGAACGTGCTGGTGGCAGGCACCGACGGCATTCAGAAGCTGCTGGCCATTGACGAGTTCAAAGACGCCCAGGCGGGGCTGAACTTCCAGGGCACCGGCAAGCTGTGCACGCCTTTGGGGGCCACCTTGGTCCACGTGCCGGGGATGGCGGCCGGGAAGATCATCGCCCTGGACAAGAGCTGCGCCTTGGAGATGGTCCAGTCTGGGGACATCTGCGTGGACAGCGGCAAGCTGATTGACCGGCAGCTGGATGAGATTTCCATCAGCGCCACGGCGGGCTTTGCCAGGATTTTCTCCGGCGCCGCCCAGGGCGTAAGCTACACCGCAGAGTAAGAGAGGGAAAGGGAGGGCTGCCGCAAACTGGGCGGCAGCCCGTCCCCCTTTTTAGGGAAGGAGGATGGCAATGGAGTTGGATTTGACAGCGGTAAAAACAGCCTTTGCCCAGTTCAGCGGGGAGGCGGCCGACGAAACCGGCACCCAGCGGGAAGCCTTGTGCGCCGCCCTGTGCGGCCAGTGCGCCCGGCAGGTGGCAAGCCTGGCGCGGGGAGATTTGTCCCAGGCGGCCCAGGCCCTGTGGGAGGCGCCCCTGGAGGAGCTGGCGGCGGCCCAGGCCTTTTACCAGCTGCTGCTCACGGAGGAGGCCGTAACGCCTGCCTCCATCACCGCGGGGGACTTGCGCTTGGCAGGCGGTTCCCGCAGCGAGAAGGCCGCCCAGCTGGTGGCGGAGAAACGGCGGGCCGCCTCCCCGGCGCTGGTGGAGACGGACTTTGCCTTTTGCAACATCCGAAAGGGGGAGGAAGATGGCAGCGCGCAGTGACGCATGGTTCCGCCGGGTGGGGACGGTGTCCCTGACCACCAGCGGCGGCAACCAGGTGCAGGGCTTTGGGGCGGTGCTCCCCTGGCGGGAGGAGCGAGCCGACCTGTGGGGGGAGCGCCCCCACGCGCTGGGCAGGCTCCCCGGGCCGCTGTACCAGTTTGTGGGTAGCTTCCCCCAGCTGCTGGAGGCCCAAGGGGCCCAGCTCACCCAGGGGGAGGAACGCTACCGGGTGCTGGGCGCCCAGGAAGTCACGCTGGGCGGGCGGCGGCTCTTTGAGCGGGCCCTGCTGGAAAGGTGGGTGGAGGTATGAGCTTGCTGGACAGCCTGTTCCAGCTGCTGGGGCCCCAGCTGGAGGGCGTGGAGCTGCG
>FR893827.1:5894-17745 GCA_000435395.1 Firmicutes bacterium CAG:94 | reverse complement strand
CGGCGTAGGTGCGCTCATCGCTGGCCTTGAGGAAGGCCATCATGCCCCAGACGGAAATCATGCTGGAGCCGCCGGAGCTGATAAAGGGCAGCGTGACGCCTGTCATGGGCAGCACGTCGGTGGCGCCGAACACGTTTAAAGCCGTCTGGAACAGCAGCATCCCCGCGGCGGCGCAGGCCGCGATGGAGAAGAAGGTGGAGCGGCTCCGCGTCACGTCGCTGCGGGCGTAGAAAATCCACAGCACAAAGGCCAGCAGTATCACCAGGCCCAGCAGCAGGCCCTGCTCCTCGCACAGCAGGCCAAAGACCAAATCGCTGTCCGCGGCAAAGACCGAGGCCAGATAGCTGTTGCCCAGGCCCACGCCGAACAGGCCGCCGCTGGCCAGGTAGGTCAAGGTGCGGGTTTGGGAGTAGCCCAGGTTGTCGTTGATGTGCTCCCACACGTGGCCCCAGCCCATAAAGCGGTCCAGGACGTAGGGCTTCACCGTCAGCACCACGAACACCGCCAGCACCGCCCCGGCCAGCACCAGGGCAATGGTGCGCACGCTGCCGGAACGCATAAAGGCGATGATGAGGAAGGTGGCGAACAAAATCAGCGCCATGCCGAAGTCCGGCATCAAGGCCAGCAGGCCAATGCAGGCGCCGGTGAAAATCAAGAACTCGCCGATGTTCTTTTTGGTCTGCAAGCGGTCCAAGGTGGAGGTGCCCACAAAGATAAAGGCGATTTTCACAAACTCCGAGGGCTGCACGCTGAGGGGCCCAATGCGAATCCAGTTGGTGGAGCCATAGGTGTTGGTGCCCAGCACCAAGGTGGCCCCCAGCAGTAGAATCGCCCCCAGGCCAATCCACAGCCGGCACTTGGCCACCCGGTCCATGTCGCCCATAAACCAAATCATAAAGCAGAACAGCAGCATGCCCAGCAGCATGGCCGCCAGCTGGGTGGTGATGCCCTCGATGTCAAAGGCGGAGAGCAGCTGGACGCCTATCCCCGAAAGGAGGAAGGCCACGGTCTCAATCTCAAAGCTGACACGGTGCATCACGCCGATGGAGAAGATGTACAGCCCCCAGCCCATCACCAGCACCGCGGCAAAGGGGATGAGCTGCTCGGGGTGGAGCTCCCCGTCCATGCACAGGCCCTGCAAAGCCACCAGCAGCAAGGTGAAGGTGGCCGCCAGCATCAGCCGCAGGGGGGAGGCCGCCTCCCGGGAGAAGCCCGTGAAGAACCGGCGGCGCTCCAAGGGCTTCTGGTCGGCGTTCCACATGGTCAGCGTGGTGGAGCCCATGGTGATGGTATCCCCAATGTTCACCAGCTTCCGGTCCTCAATCTTCTTCCCGTTTACCAGCACCCCGGACTTGGAGCCGGTGTCGCAGATAAACCAGCCCTCGTCCCGGCGCAGCAGCACCGCGTGGTCCCGGCTGGCGGAGGGGTCCGGCAGGTAGATGTCGCAGCTGCGGCTGCGGCCGATGGAGTTCTCCCAATACAGCACGGGGAACCGCGTGCCGGAGGCCTCGTCCCACAGCATGATCACAGGGTCCCGGCGGCGCTGGCCCTTTTTAAAGGAGGTGTAGCACCGCCACACCACGTACAATGCCAGCAGGGGCACCAGGGCCCGCACAATCAGCAGCACCGTGGGCAGCACCCCCGATTGCAGGAATTCCAAAATCACGTCCACGGGTTCATCCCCTTTCCCAAAAAGCTTTCATTTCCCAAAGGGCTTACCGCCGCTCCTGCAGGGGGACTGTCTCCCCGCTGTTTTTGTGAATCATCCCGCTGGGCAAAAAGCCCCGCATCATGGACAGGGGGTACACATGGGAGCCCCGCCCCACCACGGTGCCGGGGTTCAACACGCTGTTGCAGCCCACCTCCACGTGGTCGCCCAGCATGGCGCCGAACTTCTTCAGGCCTGTCTCCAGCTGGCGGAAGCCCGCGTGGACCACCACGGGGGTCTTGTCCTGCTTCACGTTGGAGGTGACAGCTCCGGCGCCCATGTGGCTCTTGTAGCCCAAAATGGAATCCCCCACATAGTTGTAGTGGGGCACCTGGACGTTGTCAAAGAGGATGACGTTTTTCAGCTCGGTGGAGTTGCCCACCACACAGTTTTCCCCCACCAAGGCGTTGCCCCGGATAAAGGCCCCGGGCCGCACCTCGGTGCCCGCGCCGATGACGCAGGGGCCCGCAATGAAGTTGTTGGGGTAGACTTTGGCCGTCTTGTGAATCCACACATCCTCCTGGGGATGGTCGTACTCCTCCAGGGAGAGGCCGGCCCCCAGCTCCCGGATAAAGGCGCCTATCTGGGGCAAAGCCTCCCAGGGGTAGGTGGTGCCCTCCAGCAGGGGGGCGGCGGCGGTGTGGGAAAGGTCGTACAATTCTTTGGTGTACAGCTTCTCTTCTTCTTTCATCATAGCGCGGAATCTCCTTTGCGTTTTACTCATTTTTAGTATGCCCGGCAAATTTACAAAAGAGGGCGGACTGCTCCGCCCCCTTCCTTTAGCTTTGGAATTGCAGCACCGTGCGGTCGATGGTGTCCAGCTGGTTGGTGTCCAGCTGCAGCTCCCCTTCCTCCGTCTGGCGGATGTCCAAAGTGATGGTCACCGTCTCGCCGCTGTAGCGCAGGCTGGAAAGCTGCTCTTGGCACAGCTCCACCACCTTGTCCACAAACAGCTCGTTGGCGTCCACCGGCTCCTCACCCACGCCCAGGCTGGAATCCTGGTCCTCCATGGTGGAACTGTCCTCGCTGCTGTCATCGCCATAGCCGTAATCATCGCTGCCGTAGTCATCGTAGCTGTCATAGCTGTCGCCGTCGCTGCTCTCATCGTAACTGTCCCCAGAGCCGTAGCTGTCCTCCTCATCGGAGGCGCTGGAGTTGGCCTGGGTGGCCTCGTCCTGGGCCTGGTTGCGCAGCTGGCGGATGTCGTCGCCCATGTCGCTGAAATTGACAATGGGGTCAATGACGATTTCCAAGGTGTAGCCGGTTTCGGTCTTCACCTCGTCCTGCACGGTGTAGCTGGCCTGGGCCAGGGCCTGGCTCATAACCTCTTGCAGCTGGGAAAGCTGGTCGTCGCTGGGGGTGACGCCGTAGGTGTTGCAGAAGTTCACCGCGGCGTTGCGCACGGTGGTGGTGTTGTTCTGCTGGGCGTTCTCCTCGGTGGTGGCGGCAACCGTGGCGTAGTTCTCGTTCTGGTTTTTATAGGAGCTGTCCAGCAGCGCCTGGAAGTAGCCGGAGACGTCGTAGTCCGCAAAGCCGCTGGACAAAGAGCAGCCCATCAGCCCCAGGCACAGCGCCGCGGCGGCCAGCCCCAGGGCAGCCCGTTTCATTCCATTTCTCACGTCACGCCCTCCTTGGCGGCTCACTCGTTGCGGCCGCAGCACTTCTTGTATTTCAGGCCGCTGCCGCAGGGGCAGGGGTCGTTGCGGCCGGGCTTCTTCTGCTTGTGCACCGGCTGCTTCTGCACGGTCTTGTCCCCGGCGGAGGCAGCCCCCGCAGAAGTCTCCTTGGCCACCTGCTCCCGCTGGGGGGCCTCCTCCTTCTTGCGCAGCCGCACGGTGAGAATCATCTTGGCGGTGTTCTCCCGGATGGCGGCGATCATGCTGTCGAACATGTCAAAGCCCTCGATGCGGTACTCCACCACAGGGTCCTGGTTGGCGTAGGCACGCAGGCGGATGCCGTCCTGCAGCTGCTCCATGGCGTCGATGTGGTCCATCCACTCCTGGTCCACGTTGCGCAGCAGCACCACCCGCTCCACCTCCCGCATGATGGGGGAGGTGAACTCCGCCTCTTTGGCCTGGTAGATGGCGTCGGCCTTGTTTTTCAGCTCGGTGGCCACATGCTCGGGCTCCAGGTCCTCTATCTCGGATTTGGTAAAGTGCAAATCCTCCGGCCCGATGAGCCAGCCCATGTAGTGCTCCCGCAGGCCCATCATATCCCACTCCTCGTGGGGGACGCTCTCGGGCAGGTACTGCTTCACGTTGTGCTCGATGGCGCCGTACACCATCTTCTGGATTTGCTCCTTCATGTTCTCGCCGTTGAGCACCTGGTCGCGCTGGCTGTAGATGATCTGCCGCTGGCTGTTCATCACCTCGTCGTACTGGAGCACGTTCTTGCGGATGGCGAAGTTGCGGCTTTCCACCTTGCGCTGGGCGCTCTCGATGGAGTTGGAGACCATGCCCGCCTCGATGGGGGTGTCGTCGTCGATCTTCAATTTGTCCATCAGCCCCTGGAGGCGCTCGCCGCCAAACAGGCGCATCAGGTCGTCTTCCAGGGAGATGTAGAACCGGCTCTTGCCGGGGTCGCCCTGGCGGCCGGCACGGCCACGCAGCTGGTTGTCAATACGGCGGGACTCGTGGCGCTCGGTGCCGATGATGTACAGGCCGCCCAGCTTGCGGACCTCCTCGGCCTCGGGGGCAATCTCCTCTTTGTACTTCTTGTTCAGCTCGGAGAAGGTCTTGCGGGCCTCCAAGATGGCCTCGTCCTCGGTGTGGCTGTAGGCGGAGGCCTCTGCCAGCATCTCCTCCTCATAGCCCATCTTGCGCATTTCGGCCTTGGCCATAAACTCCGCGTTGCCGCCCAGCAGGATGTCGGTGCCGCGGCCCGCCATGTTGGTGGCGATGGTCACGGCGCCCTTGCGGCCGGCCTGGGCCACAATCTGGGCCTCTTTCTCGTGGAACTTGGCGTTGAGCACCTGGTGCTTGACGCCCCGGGCCTTCAGCAGCTTGGAGAGCAGCTCGCTCTTTTCAATGGTGATGGTGCCCACCAGCACGGGCTGGCCCTTCTGGTGGTGCTCCACAATGTCGTCGATGACGGCCTTGTACTTGGCCTGCTCGGTCTTGTAGACCACGTCGGGGCAGTCCTCCCGGATCATGGGCCGGTTGGTGGGGATTTCCACCACGTCCAGCCGGTAGATTTCGGAGAACTCCTCCTGCTCGGTCATGGCGGTGCCCGTCATGCCGGAGAGCTTATCGTACAGGCGGAAGTAGTTCTGGAAGGTGATGGTGGCAAGGGTGCGGCTCTCCCGGGCCACCTCCACCCCTTCCTTGGCCTCGATGGCCTGGTGCAGGCCCTCGTTGTAGCGGCGGCCGTACATCAGGCGGCCGGTGAACTCATCCACGATGATGACCTCGCCGTCCTTCACCACGTAGTCCTGGTCCCGGTGCATGATGCCCCAGGCCTTGATGGCCTGGTTCACATGGTGCTGGATGCGGATGTTGTCCGGGTCGGTGAGGTTCTCCACGCCGAAGAACTCCTCGGCCTTTTTCACGCCCCGGCGGGTGAGGGAGCAGGTTTTCAGCTTCTCGTTGACAATGTAGTCGTACTCCTTGTAAAGCTCGTCGTTGTCCTCTTTCTCGTCGGTCTCCTTCACGCGGATGGGCTTCAGGCCCCGGGCGAAGGCGTTGGCCCGGCCGTAGAGGTCGTCGGCCTTGGCGCCCTTGCCGGAGATAATCAGGGGGGTGCGGGCCTCGTCAATCAAGATGGAGTCCACCTCGTCCACAATGGCGTAGTTGTGGCCCCGCTGGACCTTGTTCTCCTTGTAGGTGACCATGTTGTCCCGCAGGTAGTCAAAGCCCATCTCGTTGTTGGTGCCGTAGGTGATGTCGCAGGCGTAGGCGGCCTTTTTCTCCTTGGGGGACATGCCCGTCATGGCCAGGCCCACCGTAAGGCCCATAAAGTTGAACACACGGGCCATCATCTCGCCCTGGTACTTGGCCAGGTACTCGTTGACGGTGACGATGTGCACGCCCTTGCCTGTCAAGGCGTTGAGGTAGGCAGGCAAAGCCAAAGTGAAGGTTTTGCCCTCACCGGTTTTCATCTCGGCAATGCGGCCCTGGTGCAGGATGATGCCGCCCTGCACCTGCACGGGGAACAGCCGGATGGAAAGCACCCGGGCCATGGCCTCCCGGCAGGCGGCAAAGGCCTCTGGCAAAATGCCGTCCAGCGTCTCGCCCTGGGCCAGCCGCTCTTTAAACCAACTGGTCTGGGACTTCAATTCCTCGTCGCTTATCTTCTTGTATTTCTCCTCGTAGCCCAGCACCTGGTCCACCAGGGGCTGGATGCGCTTCAATTCCCGTTTGCTGTAATTCCCAAACAGCTTCTTCAAAAGTCCGTTCGCCATACTAGCGTTCCACCCTTTCTTCCGGGAGGCGGCGCGCCGCTTCCCGCAGAGGTCTTCCGCCGCCAAAGCCAGGCGCTCCCCCAGCCTAGCGGCGCATATTCTTGTTTATTATACCACGGCGGCCCTTGGCATTGCAAGGAACTCCACAGTTTATTTACATTTAGCCCCCTCTGGGCGCAAAAAAGGCCGCCGCGGCAGGCGGCAGCCTCTTTCCTTTATTTTCCCTCCGGGCCGCCCAGGGGCAGCCGCGCGGTGAAGGTGGAGCCCTCCCCCAAGGCGCTTTCCGCCTGGATTGTGCCCCCGTGTGCCTGGACGATCCACCGCACCATGGAGAGCCCCAGGCCGCTGCTCTCCCCGCTGCGGGCCGGGTCCACCTGGTAGAAGCGCTCCCAGATTTTGGGCAGCTGGTCCGGGGCGATGCCCACGCCGTCGTCCCGCACCTGGAGGGTGGCCACGCCCTCCCCGGCGGAGAGCTTCATCCAGATGTGGCCGCCCGCTTTGCCGTAGGTCACGGCGTTTTGCAGCAGGTTCCCCCACAGGCGCAGCAGCAGCGTCTGGTCCCCGGTGATGGCCACCCCCGGCTGGATGTCCGCCGCCAGGGCGATGCCCTTTTCCCCGGCCAGCTCCGCAAACTCCTGGGCCACCAGCTCGCTGAGCTCGGAGAGGTCCAGCTCCTCCAAGGCCAGCTTCTCCCGGCCCTGGTCCGCCCGGGAGAGCAGCAGCAGCTGGGAGACCATCCCCGCCATGGCGTCCACCTTCCGGCGGATGACCTCCACCTGCTGCCGGGCCTCCGGGGGCATGTCCTCCCGGGCCAGCAGCTCCTCGCACTGCATCAGCGCCACGGAGAGGGGCGTGCGCAGCTCGTGGGCCACGTCGCTGGTGAACTGCTTCTCCCGGCGGAAGCTGGCCTCCACCTGGTCCAGCAGGCTGTCGAAGGTTTGGGCCAAGGTGTAGATTTCGTCCCGGCCCTCCCCCAGGCGCACCCGCTTGGAGAGGTCCCGCTCCTGCTGGATGTTCTGCACCGTCTGGGTGATTTGCGCCACCGGCCGCAAAGCCCGCCGGCTGAACAGGTACCCGCACAGGGCGGTCAGCGCCACCAGCAGGGGCAGCAGCACCAAGGCCAGGCGCAGCGTGGCCCGGAAGTCCCGCTCCGCCGCGGTGAGGGACACCACCCCCCGCATCACCAGCGTGCCGTAGCCCTCCACGGGGAACTGCAGATCCAGCACGGAGTACTCCGTGCCCCCGGCTGTGACGGTGCGCAGCTCCCCGTCGGACAGGGGCAGCGTATAGGCAAAGCCGTAGGGCAGCCGCCCGTAGAGCATGGAGGAGTCCCCCGGCTGGTACACAGAGAGGTACACGCCGTTTTCCAGGCTCAGCAGCTCCGAGTCGAACTCCAGCCGGTCCTGGGTGTACTCCACCTCCTCCACCCCCTGGGAGACCCGCTCCTCCAAGGTGGCCTGGGCGCTGGTCAAAATCTCCTGGGAGCTCAGCGAGAACAGCAGCCCCAGCACCAAGGCCACCACCAGCGTCATGGCGGCGGTGTGGAACAGCACCAGCCTGGTTTGAATGGAAAGCTTTTTCACCCCTCTCCCTCCTTGAGCACATAGCCAGCCCCCCGCACGGTGTGGATGTACTTCACCGGGTGGCCCTGGTCAATCTTCTTGCGCAAATAGCGGATGTACACGTCGATGACGTTGGAGCCCCCCGAGTAGCCGTAATCCCACACGTGCTGCTCCAGCTTCTCCCGGCTGAGGACGATGCCCGCGTTCTGCATCATGTACCGCAGCAGGGAGAACTCCTTGGAGGAGAGGCGCACCTCCTGGCCCTGGCGGAACACCTGGCGGGTGTCCAGGTGGAGCTCCAGCTCCCCCACCCGCAGCACGGTGGTCTTGCCCCCCTGGGGCTTGCGCAGCAGCACCCGCAGCCGGGCCAGCAGCTCCTCAAAGGCGAAGGGCTTTATCAGGTAGTCGTCGGCCCCGGCGTCCAGGCCCGCCACCCTGTCCTCGATGCTGTCCCGGGCGGTGAGCAGCAGCACGGGCACCTGGTTGCCCTCCCGCCGCAGCCGCCGCACCACCTGGATGCCGTCCACCTTGGGCATCATGATGTCCAGCACCAAGGCGTCGTACTCCGCCCCCAGCAGGTAGTCGAACACCGCCGCCCCGTCAAAGCAGGCGTCCACGCTGTAGCCCGCCTCCTTCAGGCGCTTTTTCAGCAGCTGGTTCAAGTCCCGCTGGTCCTCCGCGATTAAAATGCGCATGGCCTTCCCTCCTGCCCAAGAAAGCCCCGGTGCTCCCGAGGCTTCCTGCTTTAATCCTGATAGTCCACGCTCCACTGGATGAAGTCCCCGGTGGCGGCGTCAATCTCAAACTCGTGCTCGGCGCGGTTGCATATCACTTCGCCCTCGTAAACCTGGCGGCCGTCCTCTTCCTCCAGCTGGATGCGCACATCCTCGGAGGAGGCAGCGGGCACCCGGTCCAGCACCAGCTGCACCGCTTCCTCCAGGGTGATGGGCCCTGCCGCCGTGGAAGAGGTGCTGTTCCCCTGGCCGTTCTGCCGGCCGTTGCCGTTGCCCTGGCCATTGCCTTGGCCCAGGCCCCAGCCCTCAATGTCCTGGTCGTAAGAGAGGATTTCCCCGGTGTCCCGGGCCACGGTGTAGTCGTACTCCGTATTCCCGGAGAAGAACTCGATTTCATACACTTCCCGGCCGTCTTCCGTGTCCAGCTCTACCCGGTGCATGTAGCACTCTGTCACCCCGGCGTGCTCCAGGGCGGCGTTAATGGCGGTTGCCTCGTCCACGGCGTCCTCCACGGCCTGGGCCTGGCTCTCGGCGGCGCTCTGGTCCTGCTGGGCCTTGTCTATCTCCTCTTGCACCGCCTGGGCTTCCGTGCCGCTGGCGGAGCTGCCCTCGCTGGCCCCGGCGGGGGGCGTGCCGGTGGAATCGTAGTTGTAGTTGATGATTTCCCCGTCCTTCTGGGCCACGTCGTAGGAATACTCCGTGTCCTGGGTGGAGAACTTCACCTCGAAGATGTCCCGGCCGTCCTCGTGCTCCTGCTGGACGGACAGGGACACCGCGTCCTCCTTGGCCACCCCGGCGTGCTCCAGGGCGATGGTGGTGGCCTCCTCCTGGGAGATGCTGCTGGAGCACCCCGCCAGCACCGCGGTGAGCGCCAGGGCGCCTGCCAGCTTCCAAAGGTTGTTCTTTTTCATGGTTGTTACCTCCTGCCATGCAATTTCACAGGGACCTGTGTCCCTCTCTGTGCCATCAGTATAGGGCAGCAACATGAAAAGAACATTAAAACGGGAAACTTTTTTTGCGGCTCACATCCGGGCGCCCTCCCCCATGCGGCGGGCGCCGTAGACGGCAGCCCCCAGCATCCCGGCGGCGTCCCCCAGCTGGGCGGTGACGATTTCGCACCCCGCCCGGGAGATGGCCAGGGCATGGCTCTCCACCACCCGGCAGGCCGGGCACGCCCATGCCCACGCAGAGCACCCGCTCCCGGGGCGTATGCCGGAGCAGCTCCTCCAGAGCCGCCAGCACCCGGCCCAGCACGTGCTCCCAGCCGCCCTCCACCTGGGTGGGCAGGCGCTTCTCCCCCACCTTTTCATAGGATCCCAGCCGGTAGGCCGCCGCCTTGATGTTGGTGCCGCCCAGGTCCACGCCCAGTATGTAGTCTTTCATCTTTTGTCTCTCCTCTATATTTCAGGGCGTCTTCTCCAAAAGCGCGTGGTGGAAAAAGGCCCGCACCTCCCGCCGCGCCGGCGCATACACTAAAGCAAGCGAAAGAAAGGAGGCGGTGGGCATGCCCATCCGCATTTTCATTGACCAGGGGCACAACCCCCAGGGGGTAAACGCCGGGGCCGAGGGCTTTGGCCTGCGGGAGCAGGATGTCAACTACGCCGTGGGCATGGAGCTGGCCCGGCTCCTCAACAGCGACCCCCGGTTTGTGGCCCGGGTCTCCCGCACCACGCCCACAGAGAGCCTGGGCGCCAGCAACGCCACCAGCTTGCAGCGGCGGGTGCAGATGGCCAATTCCTGGCCCGCAGACTACTTTGTCAGCATCCACTGCAACGCCAACACAAACCCCGCTGTCAACGGCACCGAGGTGTACGTCTACCAGCAGCGCACCCAGGCCTACTGGCTGGCCCAGCACGTGCTCAACGGCGTGGTGGAAGCCGTGGGCACCAAGGACAACGGCGTCCGCCTAAACCCCAGCCTCTATGTGCTGCGGCGCACCGCCATGCCCGCCATTCTGGTGGAGCTGGCCTACCTCACCAACGGCAACGACGCCCTAAAGCTGCGGGATGAGCAGCCCGCCTTTGCCCGGGGGATTTACAACGGCATCCTCAGCTACTTTGGCTTTGCCCCCCAGTGACGGCTCACCCGCCGTAGGTGAGCACCGCCACGCTGTGGCGCATGTTCTCGTGGATTTCCAGGGTGTCCGTCTCGTAGCGCATCCAGCGGCTGTCCAGCTCCAGGAAGTCCTCCACCGGGGCCAGCACGTCAAAGCCGAATGCGTCCGAGCGGTAGTGCATGGGGATGACCACCCGGGCCTGGAGGGCGTCCACAATCTCCTTGGCCTCCTTGGGCCCCACGGTGTAGAAGCCGCCCACCGGCACCAGGACGGCGTCCAGGTTCTGGAGGCGCTCCACCACCTCGGGGGCGGGCATGGCGCCCAGGTCCCCCAGGTGGGCTACCCGCAGGCCCTGGGCCTCCAGCAGGTGGATGGTGTTGGGGCCCCGCTTCGCCCCGCCGCAGCCGTCGTGGAAGGAGGGCAGCGCCGTGATGGTGAAGGGGTTCGCCGGGCCGTCCTGGCGCAGGGCCACCCCCGCCCGGTAGTTGTGGTCGTGGTGCTGGTGGCTGCACAGCACCTGGTCCGCTGTCTGCCGGATGTCCCGCAGGCCGGGGACGCTGCCCGGCTCGAAGGGGTCCAGCACCACGGCGTACCCTTGGCACTCCACCCGGAAGCAGGAATGCCCCAGCCATTGAATCTGTATGCTTGCCATAAAAACCCATCCTTTCCTCTGGGGATTTTCCCCAGAATTGTTTCCTTTTTCCGCTATAGTATAGCACAATTTTCCCTGCTTGCCCAGTCTGGAAAAGAAAGGGGCCGCCGCTGGTTTCGCGGCAGCCCTTTTCGTGGCTTATTGGCGCTTTTCCGGGCGCTTGCCCGTGCCGGGGCAGCCCTTGGAGAGGGCCCGGCCCCCTGGCTCCCGGCGGGGGATGGCCATGGGGGAGAGCTCCTGGTAGGCCTCCTGCTGGGCGGCGTTTTCCGGCGGGGTGAACATCAGCCCGGTGCACTCGTTGGCGGAGGCCACGGCGGTGTCCTCCGGCAGCAGCCCCGGGGGCAGCGGGTCGTGCTCGTGGTAGTGGGCGTGCTTGGGCGCGGTGGGGTCTTTGGGCTTCATGGGCAACATCCTTTCCTGGGTTTGCCTATAGCTTTCGCAGTTTCCCGCCGCCTATGCGGAAAAGTGCTCCAGGATTTTCTCCACAGATTCCTCCACCGTCAGGCGGGAATTATCCAGCCAAAAGCCCAGCCGGGGCGTCTCCCGGCGGAACGCCTCCAGCAGGGGGGCAGGGGCAAAGCCCACGTAGCCGGTTTTGCCCCGGGCTGCCTCCCGGGCCTTGACAGTCTCCACATCGGGGCAGAGCACCACCACCCGCACGGGGATGCCCCGCAGCAAATCCACCATGCCCGCCAAATCCGGGCCGTAGTAGTTGTCTTGCAGCACCACGGAAAACCCCG
>FR893827.1:5480-5695 GCA_000435395.1 Firmicutes bacterium CAG:94 | reverse complement strand
TGGTGGATTTCCCCGAGGCCATCACCCCGGTGAGAAGGTAAAAGTGCTGTTCCATATTACAAGGACCTCCTTTGGGATGCAAAAAGAGCCGCCGGGAACTCCCAGCGGCTCTGGAAAGCTTGCGCGGTCAGGCCTTCCGCTTGGCAGCGTCCAGCTTGTTGCGCTTGTGGATCTGCCACATGCCGAACAGGTTGGGGGCGATGAACTGGCTGGGG
>FR893827.1:0-5463 GCA_000435395.1 Firmicutes bacterium CAG:94 | reverse complement strand
ATGAACTGGCTGGAGAAGCAGCCGGCCGCCACGCCCGCCATCATGGGCAGGGCAAAGGACACCACGGTGTCGATGTTGAAGATGAGCGCCACGATGAACACCACCACCAGGGCCAGGAAGGTGCACAGAGAGGTGAGCACCGTGCGGCTCAAGGTCTGGTTCATGCTCAGGTTGAGGATTTCGTCGTAGCCAACCTTGGGCCCCAGCTTCCGGCGGTTTTCCCGCACGCGGTCGTACACCACAATGGTGGCGTTCAGGGAGTAGCCCAAGATAGTGAGGATGACGGCGATGAACACGTCGTCCACATCCAGCCCGAAGATGACGAACACGCAAAAGGCGATGAGCACGTCGTGCATCAGGGCGATAACGGCGGTGACGCCGGCGGCCAGGCCGCCAATCTTGCGGAAGCGCAGGGCGATGTAAACCAGCAGGAACACCGCGGTGATGGCAAAGCACACCAGGCACTTCTGGAAGAACCGGGCGCCCATGCTGGCCTCCACAGAGCTGGAGGAAAGCAGCTCGAAGCCCAGGTCGGGGTAGGCGCTTTGCAGGGCCTCGGTCACCTGGGTCTGCTCCTCGGGGGTCATGGCCTGGTTGCCGGCGAAGGACACGTTCACCTGCTCGCCGCCGGTGGTGATGTCCTGGCTGATGGTGACCTCGCAGTCACGGCCAATGCTGTCCACAATGGCGGTCTCGATGCCAGCGGCATCGGCCTGGCCGCCCTCTACGGAGTAGAGGATCATAGAGCCGCCGGCAAACTGGATGTCCAGCTTGGGCCCGATGATGATGCTGGCCAAAATGCCCACCACCAGCACCACAATGGAAATGGCAAAGTAAATCTTTCTATTCTGGTAAAAATGGAAGCGGTAAGTTTTCTCATTCATCGCCGCGCGCACCTCCAAACAGCCATTTTTTATGCAGGCCTTTGAAGCCGGCAAGGGAGAGGGTCATCAGGCGGGTGGCCGTCATGCCCATGATGAAGTTGCCGATGATGCCCACCAGCAGGGTAAAGCCAAAGGAGAAGATGGCGCCGGTGGTGGACTCGCCGAAGATGATGGACAAGATGTTGCTGGGGCCAAACACGCCCATGAGCATAACCGCCACAATCAGGGTGGTGATGTTGCCGTCGAAAATGGCCCAGAAGCTCTCGGAGAAGCCCAGCTTCAAGGCGCCGTCCAACGTCTTGCCGCCCTTCAGCTCCTCGCGGATACGGCTGGCGGAGATGACGTTTGCGTCCACGCCCATGCCGATGGAGAGCACAATGCCCGCCAGGCCAGGCAGCGTCATGGTGTAGGAGTTGAGGAAGGGGAAGTAGCCGGAGATGGCGGCCATACACAGGCCCACCTGGCCGGCCAGGCTGATAACAGCCACCACGCCGGGCAGCCGGAAGATGACAATCATCAGCAGGGAGATGACCACAAAGGCGATGATGCCCGCCAGCAGCATGGCGTCCAAAGCCTGGGCGCCCAAGGTGGGCGGCATGGAGCTGAAGGAGCTCACCTGCAGGGCAAAGGGCAGCGCGCCGGCCTGGATGCGGGCGGCCAGCTGGGTGGCCTCCTCGCTGGTGAAGTCGCCGGTAATCACGCACTCGCCGGTGGTGATGGCCTGCTTTACCGTGGGGGCAGAGAGCATCACGTCGTCCATCCAGATGGAGATGGTCTCGCCCACCATGGCCGTGGTGGCCTGGGCAAACTTCTGGGCGCCCTCGTCGCTGAGGGTGAGGGCCACCACATACTGGTACTCGCCGGTGGTCTCGTCCTGGGTCATGCGGGGCTCGGCGGTGACCACGTCAGAGCCCTCCAGGATGATGTTCTCCGCCGTGGTGCCGGAGGGCGTGCGGTAGACGATGCTGCCGTCCTCGGCGTACTCGCTGGTCTCGTACTCCATGCCCTGGCGGAAGGTCAGCTGGGCGGTGGCGGCCAGCTCGTCAATGGCGGCCTCGGGGTCGTAGTCCTGCTCGTCGCTGCGCCAGGGGAACCGGACGATGATCCGGTTGTTGGTGGGGTCGGTGTAAATCTCGTAGTCGGTGATGCTCTGGGAGACCATACGGGTTTCGATAATCTCCTTGGCGGCCTCCAGCTGCTCGGTGGTGGCCTCCACCCCGTCCGCCGGGCTGAAGGTGGCCTCTACGCCGCCCCGGATGTCAATGCCCCAACGGATGTCCCCAGCGCCCTTTATGTAGGTCACCTTGAAATCCCCGTGCTGGCCGTACACGCCAAACAAGGACGTGACCACCAACGCGAGGATGAGAAGCGCCACTACAAAAAACACAGGCTTTTTTACTCGCTTCATGGGTTTCTTTCCTCCAGTCGGGCCCGCCCGAAAAGGGCAGCCCCAGGTTTTTCTAGGTCCTGCAAAAGCCGCGGCGGCCCGCAAGTGGCCGCACACGCAAAGCAGGGCAGCACCCGGGCGGGCGCCCCGTGCCCCGGCCGGTCAAAACGGCCAGGCCATCGGGAAGCCCCGGGACAGTGCTCCTGTCCCCCCTCTTGCTACCCCGCTTAAGTACTTCTAAAAATTATTCCTGCTCCTCGGGCTGGGCCTCCTCGGCGGCCTCGGTGGAGTACACAACCTCCTCGGCGGGAGCCTGGGAAGCGGCCTCATCCTCGGCGGCCTTCTGCTCCTCCAGCAGCGCGCGGATGGACAGGGACACACGGTGGCGCTCGAAATCGATGTCGGTGATCTTCACCTTCACCTCGTCGCCAATCTTCAAAACATCCTGGGGCTTCTCAATCCGGTGGTCGGCAATCTGAGAGATGTGGATCAGGCCGTCGATGCCGGGGATGACGCTGGCAAAGGCGCCGAACTGGGTCATGCCCACGATCTTGGCGTCGCACACGGTGCCCACGGGATACTCCCGCTCCAGCTTGACCCAGGGGTTGTCCTCGGGACGCTTGTAGCCCAGGGAAATCTTGCCGTTCTCGCGGTCCAGGCCCTTTACGTACACGTCCACGGTGTCGCCCACCTTCAGCACCTCGCTGGGATGCTTGATGCGGTTCCAGGACAGCTCGGAGATGTGCACCATGCCGTCCACGCCGCCCAAGTCCACAAAGGCGCCGAAATTGGTCAGGGACTTCACCTTGCCGGTGTACTGCTGGCCCTCTTCCACCTGCTCCCAGAACTTCTCCTGGGCGGCCTTGCGCTCCTCGCGGAGCACGCTGCGGATGGAGCCCACAGCACGGCGGCGCTGGCGGTTGACCTCGATGATGCGGAACTTCACTTCCTTGCCCATCAGCTCGTTCAGGTCCTCCCCGCGGGAAGCGGTGGCCTGGGAGGCGGGCACGAAGATGCGCATGGCCTTGTACAGGACGATAACGCCGCCCTTGACCACTTCAATCACTTTGCCCTCCAGCACCTCGTTGTTCTCCAGGGCCTGGGAAATCTCGTCCCAGCCCTTCATGGCGTCCACGCGCCGCTTGGAGAGCATGATGGTGCCTTCCTGGTCGTTGGTCTTCATGATGAGCAGGTCCATCTCGTCGCCAATCTTCACCAAGTCCTCGGGCTTGGCGTTGGGGTCGTTGGAGAGCTCGCTCGCGGGGATGAAACCAGCCTGCTTGCGGCCTACGTCCACGTAGACCTCGGTGGGGGAGATCCCCACAACGACGCCGTGCACCTTCTCGTCTGTATTGAAACTCTTGAGGGATTCCTCAAGCAATTCCGCAAAATTCTGTTCGTTGTTTGTCACTTCTGCCATGGTAGCAAGTACCTCCTTTATAATGCTTGCGGGCGTGGATGCCCCCGCAGTGATGCCAACGCTCAGCCCGGCCGAAAACACAGGCAGCTCGTCCGCCCTTTCGATGAGGTACGTCTCGCAGTGTTCCGCGCAAATGTCGCGCAGCTTTGCCGTGTTCGAACTGTCCCTGCCCCCCACCACGATCATCCTGTCGCAGCGCTGGGCAAGGGTTTTTGCTTCTTTCTGCCGTCTCGCAGTCGCATTACATATTGTAGCAAAAACTGCGGCGTTTGTACATAGTTTTTTCAGAGTTTCCAAGCATTTTTCCCATTCTCCCGCGTGGAAGGTGGTTTGGGCCGCGAAAGCCAGGGGTTTCGTCCGCAATTCGGGATGATTTTTCAGCAATTCCACCAATTCCTGGTTGCTTTTTACCGTAAAATTCTCCCCTTTGCAGTGGCCCAAAATGCCCTTCACCTCGGGGTGGTCCTTGTCGCCTGCCAGCAAAAACACCTTTCCCTGCTCCCCGGCCTCCGCCGCCAGCTGGTGAATCTTTTTCACAAAGGGGCAGGTGGCATCCACATAGGGCAGGCCCAGCGCCTGGATTTCCTCCTCCACCGCCTGGGCCACCCCGTGGGAGCGAATCACCAAGGTGTAGCCCGCGGGGGTCTCCTGGGGGCGGCTTACGGTCACCACGCCCCGGGCGGCCAAGTCCCCTGTCACCTGGGGGTTGTGGATGATGGGCCCCAAGGTGGCGGCCTGTTTGCCCTCCTCCAGCAGCTTGTACACCGTGCTCACCGCCCGGTCCACCCCAAAGCAGAACCCGGCGGTCTTGGCCACCTCAACTCTCATGGGGCGCCTCCTGGGCAGGGGCTTCCCTGGCCGGCTCCAGCTGGGAGGGCAGGCCCAGCTCTTTGCAGGACTCCTCCCGCAGCTGGGCGATGCGGCCCATAATGGTGCGGCTGGCCCGGCGCAGCTGCATGCTGGAGTCGTCCTGGATGTGCAGCTCCTGGGCGGAGATGGGCTTGCCAAAGCGGATGAGGGTGCGCTTGAACATCCCCGGCTGCAGGCCGTCCCCGGCGGTGATGCACACCGGCACCACCGGCGCCTTGGTCTTATAGGCCAGCAGGGCGGCCCCGGTTTTGGGCTTTAGCAGCCTGCCGTCCTTAGAGCGGTGCCCCTCGATGAACACGCCCACCACGCCGTTTTCCTCCAGCAGCGTGTAGGCGTCCTCCAGGGCGTCCGCGCCGCCGGTGCCCCGCTTTACCGGGAAGGCCCCCAGCATGCGGAACAGCCCGCCCAAAAACTTGTTGCGGAACAGCTCCTCCTTGGCCATGTAGAACACCTGCCGCTTTTGGCAGAGCCCCAGCAGCACCGGGTCCCGCTTGGCCAGGTGGTTGCTGCACAGCAGCACAGGGCCCTCTTGGGGCACGTTCTCCGCGCCCACCACCTTCATGCGGAACACCAGGTGGAAGTACCACCACAAAATGATCTGCCCCACCAGATAGAGCCACGTCTTTCTCTTTGGCCTGTTGTCCCTCTCTTCACGCACCGCCATCAATCCCTTCTCAAATTTCATTTTCCCAAATTTCCGCGGTCTTTACAGCCGCTCCCGCACCAGGCCCACCAGCCGCTCCACAGACTGCTGGAAGGTAAAGTCCGAGTTGTCCAGCAGCACCGCGTCCTCCGCCGGGCGCAGGGGGGCTGTCTCCCGGTGGGAGTCCTGGTAGTCCCGCTGCTGGATGTCCCGCAAAATGGCCTCGTAGTCCGCCTGCTGGCCCGCCTCCGCCAGCTGG
>FR893826.1 GCA_000435395.1 Firmicutes bacterium CAG:94 | reverse complement strand
CGGAGCGAGCTGCCCAAGGCGCGAATTGCCAGGGGTGCAACCCCAGCCCAGGCACTGGGTCAGCCCAGCACCCCCAGGTGCTCCAGCAGAATCTTCAGCCCCATCAAAATCAAGATGACGCCGCCGGCCAGCTCGGCTTTGCTCTTATACTTGGCGCCGAACAGGCTGCCCACCTTCACGCCCACCATGGACAACGCGAAGGTGATAACCCCGATAAAGCTCACCGCCGCGCCGATGTTCACGCTTAAAAAGGCGAAGCTCACCCCCACCGCCAGGGCGTCGATGCTGGTGGCCACGGCCATGGGCAGCATGGCCTTCACGGACAGGGAGGCGTCGGGACATTCCTCCTCTTTGGAAAGGGACTCCCGAATCATATTCCCGCCGATGATGGCCAGCAGCGCAAAGGCAATCCAGTGGTCAATGGCGGTGATTTGCTCCTTAAACTGCACCCCCACAAAGTAGCCCGCCAGGGGCATCAGCGCCTGGAAGCCGCCAAACCACAGCCCCACCAAGGCCATCTGCCCCAGGTTGACCTTCCGCAGGGCCAGGCCCTTGCACACCGCCACCGCGAAGGCGTCCATAGACAGGCCCACGGCGATTAAAAACAGTTCCATCATTCCCATTGTCTTTTCCCTCCAAAATTCCGGGTGTCCCGCGCATGAAAAAAGACTCGCGGAAAACACCCCATGCTAGATGGATGTTTTCCATGAGTCTCGTTTTTTCAGGCAATACCAGGCGTTCGCCAATGTGTTGACATTGCCGCTGGGCAAGCCCAGCAAACTACTCCCCCAGGAAGTAGTTTGATTATACGGCACGGCCGGGCGGTAAGTCAAGGCAAACAGGAATTGTTTTGGGGAGGTGCCGCTGGCGGGCTGCCCTCTCCGCCCCCTGCGGGGGCACTCTCGCCTGCCGGCTCGGGTGATGCAGCCCAGTG
>FR893825.1:9951-16908 GCA_000435395.1 Firmicutes bacterium CAG:94 | reverse complement strand
TAACAGAGGATGCCCGCCGCCACCGAGGCGTTCAGCGAGTTGATTTTCCCTTTTAAAGGGAGGGAAACGACAAAATCGGCCTTTTCTTTCACCAGGCGGCTGACGCCCCGGCCCTCCGAGCCGATGACCAAGGCCACCGGGCCGGTAAAGTCCGTCTGGCACCAGGGGGCGCCGTCCATGTCCGCGGCGTACACCCACAGGCCCCGGGCTTTCAGCTCCTCCAGGGTGGAGGCCAGGTTGCCCACCCGGGCCACGGGCAGGTGCTCCACCGCCCCGGCGGAGGCTTTGCCCACCGCCCAGGTCAGGCCCACGCTGCGGCGCTTGGGGATGATGACCCCGTGGGCCCCGGCGCACTCCGCCGTGCGGATGATGGCGCCCAGGTTGTGGGGGTCCTCCAGCTCGTCGCAGAGGACGAAGAAGGGGGGCTCGCCCCGCTCTTGGGCCAGCTGGAACAAGTCCTCCACCGTGGCGTACTCCTTTACGGCCGCCACGGCCACCACCCCTTGGTGGTTGGCCCCGCCGCAGAGGTGGTCCAGCTTGCGGGGGTCGGCCTCTTTGATGGCGGCGCCGGCCGCCTTGGCCTTGGCCACCAGGGCCGAAAGGGCCCCCGAGCGCTCGCCCCGCTGGATGTATAGGCTGTCTATGGTCCGCCCTGCCCGCAGGGCCTCGCTTACGGCGTTGCGCCCCGCGATGATGTCCGCGCCCCGGGGCTCCTGCTCCGGCTGGCGCTTTTCTCGGTCTTTTTGCAAATGGGCCACCTGTCCTTTTCCCTTTGAGAATGGGCCGCCGGGATGCCCGGGGCCTGGGCCAAAACTCCGATTTTGGCACAATATATTTGCATTATACCATAGTTTCCCGGAAATCTCAAATAAAAATGCGGACAAGAAGGGCGAAAAGCCCGTGTTTTTCCGCCAGGGGCGGCAGGGAAATCCATTTTGGGGTATTTTTTTCCAAAACCTGCAAGAAAATTCTTTTTTGCCCCTTCTTGCCTGCGGACTTTTCCACACCGCCGCCCCCTGCAACCACCGTTTCCACGGGGGAATGTGGAAAACTCTGTGGAAACTGTGAAAAACCCTTGTCCCCATGCGGGTTTTCACTTTCCCCCGTTTTCACAATGGCTTTCGTTTATGTAAACGAACCTGCTTATTTTTCCTTTTTAGAACGAAAATCGCCTTTTTTCGGCCTGCGGAGTATCCCCAAGATACAGGCGGAATCTGGCCCTTTCCCTCCTTATCTTGTGTCAAGTGGGAAAGGGCAAATTTCTTTCCCACAGTTTGTCCACAGGGATTTAACATACATTTCATATCTTGCCCTGGGGCCTTCCGCCCCGGCTGGAAAACCGTGCAAACCCAAAGAAACCCCTATGCAATTCCCCGATTTTGTGGTATACTAGCGGCAAAACCACGGGTTTTCCGGCGTGTTTTCACAAAAGCCCCCTAAAGGGCGTCCTGTTTTCCCCGGAAAACCCGAAATGTATATTCATGCACAAAATTTGTCGAACACCGTATAGGGAGGTTTTTTCCGTGAGAGAAGATATTTGCTCCATCCCCGTAAACGATGTATTCATGCCCAAGGACGGCTGCCCCTTCTGCCGCATGCGCGATATGCTGGAGGACCGCATGGCCACCTACATCACCGGCGCGGCCATGATGGAGCCCGACGTGCGGGTGGAGACAAACCGCCTGGGCTTCTGCACCGAGCACTTCAACCAGATTCTGGCCCGGGGCAGCCGGCTCTCCGTGGCGCTGATTTTGGAAAGCCTGCTGGCCACCGTGCGGGAGGAGGTGTTTCCCCAGGGCAAGGTGCCCGCCAAAAAGATTGTGGCGGCGGCCCACGCCCGGCAGGAGCACTGCTTCATCTGCGAGAACATTGAGAAGAACACCGCCCACCTGCTGGACAGCACCCTGAAGCTGTGGCAGACCGACGAGGAATTCCGCCAGCTGTACAGCCAGCAGCCCTACATCTGCCTGCCCCACTACGGCATGGTGCTGGAGGCCGCCATGAAGCTGCCCCGGAAGGTGTTCCCCCTGTTCGAGCAGGAGACCACCCGCCTGGCCAAGCAGTACGCGGAGGCGCTCAACGGCGACGTGACCCACTTCTGCCGCATGTTCGACTACCGCAACGCCGGGGGCGACTGGGGCAACTCCAAGGACGCCATCGAGCGGGCCATCCGCTACCTCACCTCCCGCGAGCCGGAGAACCGCCAAAAAGCCGACGAGAAAAACAGGGCCTTCTAACCGCTTTCTTGGAAGAAAGCTTGGCAAAGAACTTTACGTCGCGGGGCGCGGCGCGGAACCGCCGCTGTGCCCGGAGGGAACCGGACGCTTTATGTCCGCGGTTTCTTACTTGGGTGCATCCGTTTGCATGCAAAGAGCTTTATTTCGCGGTTGCGCGAATCTACAAGGGAAAAAAGGGAGGGCGCCAGCGGGATGAAAGAAGAAAAGGAGGGCCTCTTGCCCGGGGGGATACGCTCCCCTTACCCCTTTGACGCGGCGGAGACCCTGGACTGCGGCCAGGCTTTCCGCTGGGTGGCGCTGCCCGGGGAGGCGGAGGCCAGCCTGTGGGAGGGCGTGGCCTTTGGCAAGGTGCTGCGGGTGGAGCAGCGGGGCGAGCAGGTGTGGCTGGGCTGCTCCCCGGAGGACTATGAACATACCTGGCGGGCCTACTTCGATTTGGGCGAGGACTACGCCCCCAAGCGGGAGGCCCTGGCCGCCATGAGCCCCGCTTTGGCCGAGGCTGTGGCCTTTGCCCCGGGCATCCGCATTTTGCGCCAGGAGCCCTGGGAGGCCTTGTGCTCCTTTATCATCTCCCAGAACAACCACATCCCCCGCATCAAGGGGATTATAGAGCGGCTGTGCCAGCGGCTGGGGGCGGAAATCCCCGGCACGGCTTGGCACGCCTTCCCCACGGCGGAGCGCCTGGCCGCCTGCTCCTTGGAGGATTTGGCGCCTCTGCGGGCGGGGTTCCGGGCCAAGTACCTGCTGGACGCCGCCCGGAAGGTGGCCTCTGGCCAGGTGGATCTGGCCCGGGTAGCCGCCGTCCCCGTGGAGGAGGGCCGCCGGGAGCTGCAAACCATCTTCGGCGTGGGGCCCAAGGTGGCGGAGTGCGCCTTGCTGTACGGCTTCCACAAGACGGAGTGCTTCCCCCTGGACGTGTGGATGAAGCGGGCCATGGCCACACTGCTGCCAGGGCGTAGGCCGGAGGAGTTCGGGGAGAACGCGGGCCTGGCCCAGCAGTACCTGTTCCACTACAGCAGGATGCACCCAGAGCTGTTTGCGGAAAAGACGGCGTACCCGCCAGCCAACAGGAGGTGAAAGGATGCTGGGTTTTTATATACACGTGCCCTTCTGCCACGGCAAGTGCCCTTACTGCGATTTTTACTCTCGCCCCGACTCCCCCCGGAAGATGGATGCCTACGTCTCCGCTGTGACGGCCGCCCTCGCCCCTTGGCGGGAGAGGCTGGCGGGCCGGGAGCTTGCCACGGTCTATTTCGGCGGAGGTACCCCCAGTCTGCTGGGAGCGGAGCGCTTGGGGCTGATTCTCCAGGCGGTGCGCCAGGGCTTTTCCCTGGCCCCCGGGGCGGAAATCACCTTGGAGGCCAACCCCACCTCGGTGGACCGGGCCTTTTTTCAGGAGGTCCGCCAGGCGGGTTTCAACCGGCTTTCCATGGGCTTACAGTCCGCCAATGAGGAGGAGCTGCGCTTTCTGGGCCGGGCCCACTCTCCCCAGCAGGCCGCCCAGGCGGTGGAAAACGCCCGGGCCGCGGGCTTTTCCAACATCTCCCTGGACCTGATGCTGGGCCTGCCCGGGGGCAGCCGGGAGAAGCTGGGGCGCTCCATCGCCTTTGCCGCTTCCCTGGGGGTGGAGCACATCTCCTCCTACATTTTAAAAGTGGAGCCGGGCACGCCTTTTGCCGCCCGGGGGGTGCAGGTGCCCGATGAGGATGACACCGCGGAGCAGTACCTTTTCGCCGTGGAGGAGCTGGCCCGGCTGGGCTATGGGCAGTATGAAATCAGCAACTTCGCCCGCCCCGGCAAGGAGAGCCGCCACAACCTGTTGTACTGGCGGGGGGAGGAGTACCTGGGCTTCGGGCCGGGGGCTCACTCCTTCTTTGGGGGACGGCGGTTTTACTATCCCCGGGACTTGGAGGGCTTTCTCCAGGGAAATTCCCCCGTGGAAGACGGCACGGGCGGGGACTTTGGGGAGTTCGCCATGCTGAACCTGCGTCTGACCCGTGGCCTGCGCCGGGGGGACTGCCTGGCCCGCTTCGGGCCAGAGGGCGGGGCCCTGTTCGACGAGGCCCTGGAAAACGCCCGGCACTGCCCGTCCCGGCTGCTGCGGGCGGACGGGGAAGCCATTTCCTTCACCCCGGAGGGCTTCTTGGTGTCCAACGCCCTGTTGGTGCGGCTGCTGTAACGCCGAAGGCGGGTGAAAGTTTTTGGTCAAACTTTTTTCAAAAAGTTTGCGAGGTGTGGAGCGGAGCTCCACGACCTTAAACCGGCGCAGCGGGAAAGAAAAGCCAGGGACATTGTCATACCAGGCGCAGCCTGTAAACAATGTTCCGGATAGATAGCAGAGACGAAAAAAGGACATCCAAGTTTTTGGCTTGGGTGTCCTTTTGTTATTTGCGTAAAAGGGCCGGAGCGCAAGCCTATCGCCCTTGCGGGCGCGTGCGGCTTTCGTTCCTGGATTTTTTGTACGGCTGCGCCGGTTTCAGACCTTGGGGCTTTGCCCCAAACCCGCTTCTCGGCTGCCGCCTCGGTCGGCCGCTGGGCAACGTCCCACCGGGACGTAGCGGCCCTTTGAAAAGGTGGACGAAACTTTTACGCCGCTTCGCGGTCATTCATCCAGCTTCAGCACGGACATGAACGCCTCCTGGGGCACCTCTACGCTGCCCAGCTGGCGCATGCGCTTTTTGCCCTCCTTCTGCTTTTCCAGCAGCTTCTTCTTCCGGGTGATGTCGCCGCCGTAGCACTTGGCCAGCACGTCTTTGCGCAGGGCCTTTACCGTCTCCCGGGCGATGATCTTGCCCCCCACGCAGGCCTGGATGGGCACCTCGAACAGCTGGCGGGGTATCTTCTCCTTCAGCTTCTCCGCCATTTTCCGGGCCCGGGGATAGGCCTTGTCCGCGTGGATGATGAAGGAGAGAGCGTCCACGATCTCCCCGTTGAGCATGATGTCCAGCTTCACCAGCTTGCTGGGCTGGTAGCCCATGAGCTCGTAGTCGAAGGAAGCGTAGCCCCGGGTGCGGGACTTCAAGGCGTCGAAAAAGTCGTAGACGATCTCGTTTAAGGGCAGCTCGTAGTGGATGTCCACCCGGTCGGTGTCCAGGTACTTCATGTCCTTGAACACGCCCCGGCGCTCCTGGCACAGCTCCATGATGTTGCCCACGTACTCCGAGGGGGAGTAGATGTGGGCGTTGCAGATGGGCTCCTCGGCGCTTTGGATGAGGGTGGGGTCCGGGTAGTTGGTGGGGTTGTCAATGGTGATGACGCTGCCGTCGGTGAGCTTTAGCTTGTACACCACGCTGGGGGCGGTGGTGATAAGGTCCAAATCGTACTCCCGCTCCAGCCGCTCCTGGATGATCTCCATGTGCAGCAGCCCCAAGAAGCCGCACCGGAAGCCAAAGCCCAGGGCAACGGAGGTCTCCGGCTCGAAGGTGAGGGAGGCGTCGTTTAATTGGAGCTTTTCCAAGGCGTCCCGCAAATCGGTGTAGTGGGCGCCGTCGGCGGGGTAGATGCCGCAGAACACCATGGGCTGCACCGCCCGGTAGCCCTCCAGAGGCTCAGCGGCGGGGCGGTCCTTTAAGGTGACGGTGTCGCCCACACGGGCCTGGCGCACGTCCTTGATGGAGGCGGCGATGTAGCCCACCTCCCCGGCGTAAAGGGCCTCGGCGGGCTCCAGGGTGGTGGCCCGCAAAAAGCCGCACTCCACCACGTTGAACTCCCCGCCGGTGGCCATCATGCGGATGGTGTCCCCGGGCCGCACCATGCCGTCTTTAATGCGCACATAGACGATCACACCTCGGTAAGCGTCGTAGTAGGAGTCGAAGATAAGGGCCCGCAGAGGGTCGTTCTCGTTGCCGCCAGGGGCGGGGATGTCGGTGACGATGCGCTCCATCACCTCCTGGATGTTCTCGCCGGTCTTGGCGGAGATGCGGGGGGCGTCCATGGCCGGAATGCCGATGACGTCCTCAATCTCGTGGCAGACCCGCTCGGGGTCGGCGCTGGGCAGGTCTATTTTGTTGACCACCGGCAGGATCTCCAGCCCGGCGTCCACGGCCAGGTAGGTGTTGGCCAAGGTCTGGGCCTCGATGCCCTGGGAGGCGTCCACCACCAGCACGGCCCCCTCGCAGGCGGCCAGAGAGCGGGACACCTCGTAGTTAAAGTCCACATGGCCGGGGGTGTCGATGAGGTTGAAGATGTAGTCCTCCCCGTCCTGGGCGGTGTACACCAAAGTGACGGCGTGGGCCTTGATGGTGATGCCCCGCTCCCGCTCCAGGTCCATGTTGTCCAGCAGCTGGTTTTCCATCTCCCGCAGGGGGACGGCCTTGGTCTGCTCCAAGATGCGGTCGGCCAAGGTGGATTTTCCGTGGTCGATGTGGGCCACAATGCTAAAATTGCGAATTTTGCTTCTGTCCATGCAAACACTCCTAGGGTAAAGCGTAAGTCGTCTTGAGGATGTAATACCTTATTATAGCAGAAAACCGGCAGAAAGGGAAGCGGTGTAAACAGCGGGAAGCCAGGTAAAGTTTAGGTCAACCCTTTTCAAAGGGTTGCGGGGTGTGGGGCGCAGTTTGCCGGTGGCAAACGCCCTGCGCCGACCGAACCGGCAGGTGAGACCAGCGCCCCACGGTCTTAAAGGACGTTCAGCGACAAAAAAGTCAGCAGACAGGGGCCGAAGGCCCCGCTTCTGCGGCCGGCTACCCTCTTATGGGACTTTTTCGACAGACTGGGG
>FR893825.1:1027-9936 GCA_000435395.1 Firmicutes bacterium CAG:94 | reverse complement strand
TGGGACTTTTTCGACAGACTGGGGAGCGCCTTTGGGCGCTCCTTTTTATATTTGCGGAAAAGAACGCAAAAAATCCCTTGACGGAAGGGGTGTCATGTGCTATAATAAATCCCGTCGCAAAATGCGCGGGTGTAGTTCAATGGTAGAACCCCAGCCTTCCAAGCTGGTCGTGTGGGTTCGATTCCCATCACCCGCTCCAGGGGTTGCACCCCGGGCATGTCGCGGAGAAGTGCGTGGTGGGCCCTGCTTGGGTTATCCGCGTTTACAAGCCCGGCATGTACAGCGATTCTCTGTAGTTTGTTTTTGACAGACCCGCTTTTGCGGGGGATGCGCATCCCATCGGGATGTTTGATAAACTGCGGGCCAAAGGATGCCCCCAAAGATGCGCCAATAGCTCAGCTGGATAGAGCAACTGCCTTCTAAGCAGTAGGCCAGGGGTTCGAGTCCCTTTTGGCGCGCCAATATGGTGGATGTAGCTTAGTTGGTTAAAGCGCCAGATTGTGGCTCTGGAGACCGTGGGTTCGAGTCCCATCTTCCACCCCACCTTACAAGGAACACGGAGTTTAATTTGAGAGAATTAGGCTCCGTGTTCTCCATACTGGGCTGTCGCCAAGCGGTAAGGCAACGGACTTTGACTCCGTCATCCCGTGGGTTCGAATCCCGCCAGCCCAGCCAGGGGTTGCACCCCAGGCAAGTCGCGAATCTCACTTTGTGGGGTTCGCGATTTTTTTGCCCGCGTTTTGCATTGACATCTATTTTATCACCCTAACCCAAACCTGCGGTGCGCATTTCGCGCACCGCAGGTTTTTTTATTCTTTATTCTGAAGTTTTGTGCCCGCGCTTATAGCGGGTATCTTTTTCGCCAACGCTTCCCAGCGGCGGGCTGCCGCGTCCAAGTCGCGAACTTCATGTTGATGAGGTTCGCGGTTTTCTTGCCCGCGCTTTCAGCCGGCATCGATTATATCACACATCGTGTGGTGTCTTTTTCCTAATAGAAGAGAATTCCTTGAAAGCCGGAGACACTTTCAAGGGATTCTTTCCGTAGACTGCGCTTCCAAGTTGCGAACTATATCTTGTGGGGCGCGATTCCTTGTACATAGAAAAAACCAGCCAGCCCGCAAGCCGCCTGGTTTTTCCATATCCCCCGCCTAGAGCGCCAGCTCCCACAGCCGTTTTTTATCCAGGATTTTCACCCCGCCCCGGGAGACCTCCACAAGGCCCTCGCTGGCGAAGTATTTCAGCATCCGCGTCACAACCTCCCGGGCGGAGCCCATATACTTGGCGATCTGCTCGTGGGTGAAGGGGATGGTGTCGGAACCCAGCCGCTTCGACTCGTCTGTCAGGAAGATGGCCAGCCGCTGGTCCATGCTCATAAAGAGGATTTGCTGCATCACCCACATCACGTCGGAAAAGCGGCTGATGGCCGTTTCCAGGGAAAAGATTTTGATTTTGGGGTTTGCCTCGCTGACAGACACAAAGGCGGGCCCGCTGATGACGTAGCACTCGCTGTCCTCCTCCGCGTCGATCATCACGTCGAAGGTGATGGACTGCAGCACGCAGGAGGCGGAAAGCATGCACATGTCCCCGGCATACAGGCGGTATAGGGTGATGTCCTTCCCCTTCTCCGACAGCAGGTAGACCCGCAAACACCCCGAGCGGATGAAGAACACCCCCGAGCACTCTGTGCCGTCGTGGATGGTGGTGCCCTTTAAATAGGTCATGGCCACGGAATTTTGGCAGATGGTGTCCCGGGTTTCGGGGGAGATTTCATTCCAAAAGGGAAAAATCTCTTTGTAAACCGGTTCAAACATGGATGGCGCCATGGCGCAGACACTCCTTTCTCTACCTATCGCGCGCACGGGGAAACTATCCCGCGCTTTTGTTCTCTGGGGACATTATAGCATGGGCCTCCGGGAAGCGCAATCGCGGCAGGCCGCCCCTTTGTGACTGAATCACGGTAATCCCCGCCGGCCCCTGGTATACTGGGTGGCAAGAACCGCAAAGGGCTGCCTTGCCCATGCACAGGGCCGGATTTCCCTTGACGGCGCCGCCAAAGAGGGATATACTGGACGGCAGCGGCAAATTCTAATAAAACGGCGGGCACAGCCGCGCCCGGGGGGAGAAAGATAGATGCAGTATTTTATCTCGTTTTTAGAGGGGATTATCACCTTTGTGTCCCCCTGCCTTTTGCCCATGCTGCCCATTTACATTTCCTATTTTGCCGGGGACAGCGAAAGGGATACAAAGCGGGTGGTGAAAAACGCCCTGGGCTTTATTCTGGGCTTTACACTGGTGTTCGTGCTGCTGGGGGCCTTGGCGGGCTCCTTGGGCACGCTGCTGCAGGAGTACAGCGCGGTGGTCAACCTGGTGACAGGGCTCATTGTCATCTTCTTTGGCCTGAACTTTTTGGGCGTGTTCCGGGTCAACCTGTTCCGCGGCACAAAGCTGGGCAACGTGGAGCACCTGGGCTTTTTCTCCTCGCTGCTCTTTGGGGTGGTCTTTTCCGTGGGGTGGACGCCCTGCGTGGGGGCCTTCCTGGGCTCGGCGCTGCTGCTGGCCACCAGCCAAGGGAACGTCCTCCAGGGCGTGGCCATGCTGCTGCTGTACTCTTTGGGCCTGGGGGTGCCGTTTTTCATCAGCGCCGTGCTCATTGACAGGCTGAAGGGGGCCTTTTCCTTTATCAAGCGCCATTACCGGGTTATCAACCTGGTCAGCGGCGGCTTTTTGGTGGCCATTGGCGTGCTGATGGCTACGGGGCTCTTTGGCAAGTTCCTGGCGCTGCTGTCATAAGGAGGGGAAGAGATGAACGCAAAAAAGAAAAACCTGGCCCTTGCCGGGATAGCCGTCCTGCTGGTGGCTGTTTTGGCGGTGGCGGCGGTGCTGTACCAGAAGTTCAGCGGGGAGTACGCCGGGGAAAACCTGGGCTCCACCGAGGAGGCCCAGCTGGCCGCCCCGGATTTCACCGTGCTGGACAGCGAGGGCAACGAGGTGCAGCTCTCCGATTACGTGGGCAAGCCCATTGTGCTCAACTTCTGGGCCACCTGGTGCTATTACTGCAAGGAGGAAATGCCGGACTTTGACAAGGCCTATGAGGCCTACCCAGAGGTGCAGTTCCTCATGGTGAACGCCACCGACGGCGTCCAGGAGACCATGGAATCCGCCCAGGAGTACATCCAGCAGGAGGGGTTCCAGTTCGACGTGTTCTACGACACCCAGCTGGAGGCGGTAAACGCCTACTATGTGACAGGCTTTCCCGCCACTTACTTTATCGACGCCCAGGGGAACCTGGTCACCCGCAGCCGCGGGATGCTGGACTACGACACCTTGGTAAAAGGCATTGGAATGATAACAGAATAGGAGGACATCACATGCTGACTGTAGGAGAAAAAGCCCCAGAGTTCACCTTGCAGGACAAGGACGGCAACATCGTTTCCCTCTCCGATTTCGCGGGGAAAAAGGTGGTCGTCTATTTCTACCCCAAGGATAACACCCCCGGCTGCACCAGGCAGGCCTGCGCCTTTGCCGGGCTGTATGGGGAGTTTCAGAAAAAAGGCGTGGAGGTCATCGGCATCAGCCGGGACAGCGTGGCCTCCCATGGGAAGTTCGCCCAAAAGCACAGCCTGCCCTTCCTCCTCCTCTCCGACCCGGAGCTCCAGGCCATCCAGGCCTATGGCGTGTGGCAGGAGAAGAAGCTCTACGGCAAGGTGAGTATGGGCGTGGTACGCACCACCTTTGTCATTGACGAGCAGGGCAACATCGAGAGAATCATGCCCAAGGTAAAGCCCGATACCAATGCGGCGGAAATCTTGGAGCAGCTGTAAAAAACGCTGGCAGGGGAAATCCTCTGCCGGCTTTTTTTGCCCCGTTCCCCCCTGGGGAAAAACAAAGAAACTTGTAAGAAATGGCCCAAAGCCCGCCGCTGCGGGAAAAAAGCCCATCGGGGCCCGTTTGCCCCGGTTGTGCCCGGGGGGATTTCGTGTTATAATACTGGAAAACACTTGACATAAATCTAAAGGAACCCTTTGCTATGAACGTTTCTTCTTTGCAAAAGAAGCTTTCCTTCCCAGTGGGGGAGGTGATGGCCGCTTTGCTGGTGGCCCAGCCCCTGCTGGATGTGCTTTCCTATTTTATGGGCCAGGCGGACGCCACCTGGCTGACCACCGCCCTGCGCACGGTGCTGCTGTTTGCTGTGGGGGTGTACGGGTTTTCCATCACGGAAAACCGCCGGGCCTACTATGTGATGTACGGTGTGGTGGGGGGCTTTTGGGTGCTGCACATGCTCAGCTGCCTGCGCCTGGGCTACCAGGACCCGGTGGGGGACGCGGCGGAGTACCTCAAGCTGGTGCAGTTCCCCTTGTGGACCCTTTCCTTTGTCACCTTCTTCCGCCGGCGCCGCAACCTGGACTACCGGGTGGCGGGCCTCTTGGCGGTGAACGTGGGCCTGATTTTGCTGGTGATAGCTTTGTCCTACGCCGTGGGCCAGCCGGTGTACACCTACGATTACCCCGAGCGGGGGGTGGCCATCGGCATTTTGGGCTGGTTTGGGGTGGCCAACTCCCAGAGCTCCATTTTGACGCTGCTGGTGCCGCCCCTGCTGCTGTGGGGCCTGCGCAGCCAGCGGCTGTGGCAGTTCTGCCTGTGCTGCTTGGGGGGCTTTGGGCTGCTGTACTTTACCGGCACCCGGCTGACCTATTACGGGGCTATCCTCATTGGCTGCGCTTTTCTGGCGCTGCTGCTGTTGCGGCGGCAGCAGCTGCTGTTCTGCGTCCCCCTGGCGGTGGCGCTGGTGGTGCTGGTGGCCTGCCGGGGGATTTCCCCCATGGCCGAGCGCCAGGCCCTCACCGGGGATTCCTACGCCATCTACCAGGAGAAGGCCGACGCCATCTTGGGGGAGGACGCGGGCTACACCCACCAGCCAGGGGAGGAGGTCCCCCCGGAGCTTTTGGAGAAAATCACCCGGGTGTACACCGAGGTGTACGACCAGCCGGGCATCTACGGGGTGACGCTGCTCTCGGACCTCATCGATGAGTTTGGCCTGGAGGCGGTGATGGAGCAGTACAACTACGCCACCGACCCCCAGACCTTGTACAACACCCGGGTGAAGAAGCTCACGGCCATGGAAATGGTGTGGCAAAAGCAGGATTTCCTGACGAGAATCCTGGGCTTTGAGTACGCCCAGTGCCACGTGGGCAGCCACATCTACGACCCGGAGAACGACTTCCCGGCGCTGCTGTACTACTACGGCTATTTGGGCGTGGGCCTGTACGGGGCCTTCTGCCTGTACTTTGTGCTCATCTCCCTGAAAGGCCTGGTGGGGGATTGGCGGCGGGTGCTGTGTATTGAGTTCGGCGTGCCCGCCATGATGCTGGCCTTGATGCTGGGCGGGGCCCAGTTTTCCGGCCAGGTGCTGCGCAAGCCCAGCGTGACGGTGTACGGCTCGGTGGCGGCGGCGCTGTTGTATGTGTACCTTCACCCCGCCCCGGGTACAGGCCGGGCGCTGGAGAAGGGGAGGCTGCTGGTGGAACGCCGGGGGCACCGCCCCGGGACATGGGGAAATCGCCAAGGGGGAACGGTATGAAGCAGAAATTTCAAACACTAAAAAAGGCCATCGATGGGAAGCTCCACTGGATTGTAGGGGCTGTCATCGTCATACAGCCCGCGCTGGACGTGCTCTCCTACTTTTTGGGGGAGCTGGGGAACAACTCCTTCTCCACGGCGCTGCGCTTCCTGCTGCTGATGGCCGTGGCCCTGCTGGGCTTTGTGGTCAGCGATAAAAAGCGGGTGTATGTGATTTTCTACGGGATAATGGGCGCCTTCTGGGTGGCCCACATGGCAAACTGCTACCGCATCGGGTACCAGTCCATGGTGGCGGACACAGCCAACTTCCTGCGCATTATGAGCTTCCCCATGTACACCCTTTCCTTTATCACCTTTTTTCAAAAGGGGAAGAACATCCGCAAGTGGATTTACACCGGCTTTGCCATCAACCTGGCGGAGATTGTGCTGTTCACCGCGCTGCCCTGGGCCACGGGGAACCCGGTGTACACCTATGCCAGCCTGGGCCTGGGGGTGATGGGCTGGTTTGGTGTGGCCAACGCCCAAAGCGCTATTATCGTGCTGGTGATGCCCCTGGCCATCTTCTTCGCCTGGAAAACCGGCAAGTACCTGGTTTTCCTGCTGTCCTTGTTGCTCAGCTTTGGGTTGATGTTCATCACCGGCACCAAGTTTACCTTCTACTCCATCTTCATCATCGCAGGGGCGTATGTGTTCCTCTTTGTCCTCCACTATAAAAAGCAGTGCTTGCGCTATGTGGTGCCCCTGCTGGGGGTAGTGGTGCTGGTGGTGGCATTCCGCAGCTATGCCCCCATGATGCAGCGGGAGAGCCAGTCCCAATACGCCTTGAACAACTACCAGAACCTGGTGGAGGAAAGCCTGAAAAACAGCGGCACCGACCAGGAAGAGCTGGACCAAATCCGCCAGGAGCTGGAGGAGAGCGGGAAGGAGGGCGGCTCCTCCCAAGAGGGTCCCACCGAAGGGGAGGACGTGCGGCTTAAGCGCCTGCGGGACAGCCTGATGGGCGTCTATACGGACCCGGAGGTCTACGGCCCAGTGTTTGGAAATATGTACGACCGTTTTGGCGTGTACAACGTAATGGATGCCTACAACTACACCTCCGAGCCCTCTGTCCTGTCGGATTCCCGTGTGCGGAAGTCCATGTACGCCAAGCTGATGTGGGAGGAGAAGGACTTCCTCACCCGGCTGCTGGGTTTCGAGTACAGCGACATGATTTACGGCGACACCATCTACGACCTGGAGAACGACTTCCCCGCGGTGTTCTACTTCTGCGGGTACATTGGTTTTGGGCTTTACATGGTGTTCCTGGCTTTGTTCGTGGTGATGATTTTCTGGGCCTTTGGCCAAGATGTGGCCGCCGCCTGGCGCGCCCAGAAGGACAAGGGCTGCCCCAAGCCGGTGCGGGCCCTGTGCGCCTTTGGGGGCGGGGTGCAGCGGTTCCTCACGGTGGAGATGGGCGCCGTGGGCATGACCTTCCTGCTGGCGGCCATCGCGGCGCAGATTTCCGGCAACGTGCTGCGCCGGCCCAACGTGACCGCCTACTTCGCCATCGCCGCGGCGTACCTGTGCTATTTGACCGTCATCCAGCGGCGGCAGCGCGGCAAGGAAAAGTAAACAACCAACCACCCCTACCCAGGAAACGGCGAGAGGGGAGAGCCAAGGGCTGCCGCAGGTTCGCGGCGGCCCTTTTTCGCGGGGATTTGACAAAACGGCCATCCCGCGCTACAATATGGGACGGAAAATGAAAAAAGGGGAGCTGCCCCCGGGCGGCTGAGAGGAGCCTAGAGCTTAAACCCTTTGCCTTTGGGCAGGAACCTGATACGGGTAATACCGGCGTAGGAAGTTTTCATCATACCAGCGCAGCGCTTGCTTTGCGGGGAATCTTCCTGGCCGCCCGGCTTTTGGGCGGCTGTTTTCTTGCCCTGGGCCTTTTCCCAGATTTTACAACTTGAGAGGAAGGTTGAACATGAATTCCGTTTCGAAGCGCACTTTTAACCTGGTGCTGGGCGGCATTATGGTGGCCATGGCCACGGTGCTGGGCTTTATCAAGGTGTACGAGGCCCCCTATGGCGGCGCTATCACCGTGTGCTCCATGCTGCCCATCTTGTTTTACAGCTACCGCTGCGGCCTAAAGTGGGGCCTGGGCGCCGGGCTGGTGCACAGCGTGCTCCAGCTGCTGCTGGGCATGAGCGCCCTGCGCGGCCTGTCTGTGGGCACGCTGGTGGGCTCCATTTTCCTGGATTACATCCTGGCCTTTACCGTGCTGGGCCTGGGCGGCATGTTCCGGGGCAAAATCAAAAACGACGCCGTGGCCTTTACGCTGGGCGGCTTCGTCGCCATGATGCTGCGGTACTTCTGCTCGTTCTTGTCCGGCTGGATTCTGTGGGCAGACGTGGTAAACGACGCCCCCTATATGCAGGAGGTCATCGCCGCCTACATCCCCGCCCTGTCCAACTTGACGGGCACCACCTTGGCTGTGGTGTACTCCCTGGTGTACAACGGCGTGTACATGATTCCTGAAATCATCCTCACCTGCGTGGTGGGCTTCCTGCTGGTGCAGTTTGCCGGCAAGCAGGTGCTTGACAAGCCCAAGCAGGCCTAACCGCCTCAACAGCAAAACAGCCCTCCGGCGCGCCGGCGGGCTGTTTTTTGTCTTGCGCCTAGGGCCGTGGTGCGCTATACTGAAATAAACGCCGGCGACGGTTTCCCGGCGGGATAGGAGTGTGTCCGTATGTGCAAGGCTGTTGTTGTGGGAAGCTTAAATCTGGATACGTCCATCACCTTGGAGCGGATGCCCCAGCCCGGGGAGACCATCGCCGCCCAGGGGATTTCCCTCAATCCAGGGGGAAAGGGCGCCAACCAGGCCTTTGCCCTGGGGCGGCTGGGCTGCCCTGTTGCCATGGTGGGCGCAGTGGGCCAGGACGCCGCCGGGGACACCTTGCTGGAAAGCCTCCAGGCGGCGGGGGTGGACTGCTCCTGCGTGGCCCGCCGGGAGGTGCCCACCGGCCAGGCCTTCATCACCGTGGACAGCGCCGGGGAGAACGCCATCATCATTTTGGCGGGGGCCAATTCCACCGTTTCCCCGGCGGATGTGGAAAAGCTCCGCCCCCAGCTGGAGCAGGCGGATTGTTTGGTGCTCCAGCTGGAAATCCCCCTGGAGACCGTGGCGGCCGCGGCCAAGCTGGCGCGCTCCTTGGGGAAGGTGGTCATCTTGGACCCGGCCCCCGCCCCTGGCCCCCTGCCCGGGGAGCTGCTGGCCCTGTGCGATTACCTCAAGCCCAACGAGACAGAGCTGGCCCTGCTCACCGGGCTGCCCACCGCCACCGTGGAACAGT
>FR893825.1:0-928 GCA_000435395.1 Firmicutes bacterium CAG:94 | reverse complement strand
GGGGCCAAAGGGGCCTTGGCCGTAACCCCCCAGGAAGCTTTGCTGGTGGCCCCGCCCCAGGTCAAGGCGGTGGATACCACCTCCGCCGGGGACTGCTTCACCGCCGCCTTTGCCCTGCGCCTGGTGGAGGGGGAGACAAGCCTGGAAGCCGCCCTGGAATTTGCCAACACCGCCGCGGCACTCACCGCCTCCCGGCCAGGGGCCCAGGCCTCCATCCCCGCCCGGGATGAGGTGGAGGCGCTGCTTGCCGCCCGGTAAAACAGAAAGCCCGCACTCACTGCCAAGGTGAGCGCGGGCTTTTTATTTATGCAGCTGTGCCGCGTTTAGTCCAGGCGGCCCAGGCGTTTGACCATGGAGAGCAGATGCCCCACAGCGGCTTCCATCTCCTGGCGGGTGAGGCGGCCCTCCTCCAGGCCCTTCAAAATCTGCTGGATGACGGGAGGCCCGCCGGGCATGACCACGTCGTTGCCAGCGGCCACGGCGTCGGCGCCGTCCACTACAATGTCCATGTCGCCCCAGTCGGTGACCACGGCCCCGTCGAAGCCCCACTCCTCCCGGAGGATGTGGGTGCACAAGTCCTTGCTGCCCCCGGCGAAGGTGCCGTTCATCTTGTTGAAGGAGGTCATCAGGCAGTGGAGGCCGCCCTCTTCCACGGCCACCTGGAAGGGCTTGAGGTACAGCTCCCGCAGCGCCCGCTGGCTGAGGATGGAGTCCACCGCGTCAAAGGCGGGCAGGCCGTTTTTCACCTTGGCGCTGCCGCGGCGGTAGGTCTCCTGCTCGTTGGCGGCGAAGTGCTTGGCGCAGCCCAGCACGTTGTGGTTTTCCTGCAGGCCCTGGAGCACCGCCGCCGCCATGGCGCCGGCCAGCACCGGGTCCTCGGAGTAGTACTCGAAGTTCCGGCCGCCCAGGGGATGGCGGTGCAGGTTGA
>FR893824.1:1538-12225 GCA_000435395.1 Firmicutes bacterium CAG:94 | reverse complement strand
GGCGGCGGGGAGTTTATCTGCAGCCGCCACGGCATTGACTCCGAGCTGGCCCCCGGGGACGCCGTGCGGGTCCTGTGGGAGCCGGACAAGGCCTGCCCCGTGGACGTGCCCGCTGGGAAGGGGGAATGACCGTGGCCAAGGAAATATCCCAACTGCGGAAAAAGCAGAAGCGCCGGGAGTTCCTCATGGCAGTGCCCCTCATCCTGTTTACGGTGCTGTTCATTGTGGGGCCCATGGTGTACATGGTGGCCCTCAGCTTTATGACGCGGGCGGACACCTGGGGCGTGGTCCCGGAGTTCACCCTGAAGAACTATGGGGACATCGGCCAGCCAGTGTACCTGCGCACCTTTGGGGAGTCCTTAAAGCTGGCGGTCATCAGCACCGTGCTGATTATCGCCCTGGGCTATCCCTTTGGCTACTTCATGGCCAAGTTGGGGCCCAAGTGGAAAAAGCGCACCATGCTGCTGTTGATGATTCCCTTCTGGACCAGCTCCCTGATACGGCTGTACGGGTGGATCATCATCTTCCGGGCCGGGGGCGTGCTGGACTCCGTGCTGATGGCCCTGCACATCACCAGCGAGCCCCTGAAGGTGCTGTACACCTACCCGGCGGTGGTGGTGGGCATGGTGTACGCGCTGCTGCCCTTTATGATTTTCGCGGTGTACTCCAGCGCGGAGAAGCTGGACTTCTCCTTGGTGGAGGCCGCCCGGGACCTGGGGGCCTCGCCCATGAAGGCCTTCCTCACCGTGTCCCTCAAGCTGACGCTGCCGGGGCTGCTCTCTGGGGTGGTGCTCACCTTTGTGCCCAGCATGGGGCTGTTCTTCATCGCGGATTTGCTGGGCGGCAACAAGGTGGTGCTGGTGGGCAACCTCATCCAGACCCAGCTGATGAACGCCCACAACTGGCCCTTCGCGGCGGCGCTTTCGGTGGTGCTGCTGGTGCTCACCACGGTGATTATCTGGCTGTACAGAAAGCTCTCCGGCGTGAAGGACTTGGAGGGCATTGTATAGTCCCCCGCAAGGCTGCGTGTCCGCCGCAGGCTTTGCGGTACGCAAAAACCTTGTCCATCGGCTTGTCTCGCGCACGCGAGCTTACGCTCGGATCAACCCGAGCGGCAGCGAGCGGTCCAAGGCGCGAAGGAAGGTTCTTTGCCCAGCTTTCTGCGAAAGAAAGCTGGCAGGGTGTGGGGCTGCGCCCCACGGTCTTAGCGGGGGTGCGAGGCTTAGCCCCGCCGTAACAGGCGTAAGCTTTTTTGGGGACGTATGTCCCCAAGATTTGCTGACGCTTTTTATGGCGGGCCCTTCGGCCCCGTAAGGGTAAGACCGTGGGGACTCTGCCCCCCTGCCACTTTTGAAAAGGTGGACGAAACTTTTTTGCGCCTGCGGCAGGCGGCTTGCCCCGCTTATTTTGTGATATGGAGGTGCCCATGAAAAACCGCACAAAACTGCCCAATGTCTATCTGGGCTTCCTTTTGGCCCTGATGTATGTGCCCATCCTGCTGGTTATCATCTACTCCTTTAACGAGAGCAAGCTCAGCTCGGTGTGGGGCGGGTTTTCCCTGAAGTGGTACGCGGAGCTGTTTCGGGACAGGGACTTGTTCCAGGCCCTGTGGAACTCCATTGTGCTGGGGGTCATCTCCAGTTGCAGCGCCGCCGTCATAGGCACCTTGGGCGCCTATGGCATGAGCAAGGTGAACTTCCCCTTAAAGGGCGTGGTGGAGTATGTCTCCACCCTGCCCATGATGATACCCGAGATTATTATGGGCATGGTGTCCATGGTGTTCTTCTCCCTCATTGGCATCCCCTTTGGCATGGGGACGTTGGTCATAGCCCACACGGCCTTCTGCATCCCCTATGTGTTCATGCTGGTGAAGGCCCGGCTGGTGGGCATGGACAAGAGCCTGCCGGAGGCCGCCCAGGACTTGGGCGCCTCGCCGGTGCGGGTGTTCTTCGACGTCACTTTGCCCCTGGTGGCGCCGGCCATTGCCTCGGGCATGCTGCTGGCCTTTGCCATGAGCATGGACGACGTGATTATCAGCGTGTTCGTCACCGGCGTGGACACCAACACCTTGCCGGTGAAAATCTACAGCCAACTGAAAACCGGGGTCACCCCGGAGATAAACGCCCTGTGCACCTTGCTTTTCCTGGCCACTTTGCTGCTGTGCGGGCTGGCCGCCCTGGTGGGCAGGACGCCAAAAAAACAAGATTCTGGAAAGGACGTGACCGAGCGATGAAAAAGATTCTATCCATGGCCCTGGCCGCTTTGCTGCTGGTGGGCACCTTGGGAGGGTGCTCCACTTCCGGCGGGGAGAACGGCAAGCTGGTGCTGTACACCTGGGAGAACATGTTCCCCCAAGAGGTGCTGGACGGCTTTACTCAGGAGACAGGCATCAGCGTGACCTACTCCAACTTTGACACCGACGAGACCATGCTGGCCCGGCTGGAGGCAGCCGAGGGCGGCGACTACGACCTGGTCATCGCCGACGACTACATCATCGAAACTGCCATCCAGGAGGGGCTGGTCCAAGAGCTGGACACCTCCAAGCTGGAGAACTACGGCAGCATCAACCCCGTGTACCAGGGGCAGTTCTACGACCCCGAGAACAAGTACACCGTGCCCTATGGCGCCGGCGTGCAGACCATCGTCTACGACCCCAGCGCCGTGGATGTGGAAATCAAAGGCTACGCCGACCTGTGGGACGCCTCCCTGGAGGACAACCTGGGCATCATCGATAACTTCCGGGTGGTCAACGGCATGGCGCTGAAGGTGCTGGGCGAGAGCTACAACACCGAGGACACCGCCGCCATCGAGGCCGCCGGGGACAAGCTGCTGGAGCTGGCCCCCAACATCCGCCTGATTAAGGACCAGAACACCCAGGACGACCTGCTCTCCGGCGAGGTGGGCGCGGCGGTGCTGTACACCTCCCAGGCCACCATGGCCAAGATGGCCAACCCCGACCTGGAGGTGGTCTTCCCCGAAGAGGGCATTGGCTTTGGCATTATGGCCCAGTTCATCCCTGCCAACGCCCCCAACGCGGAGAACGCCTACAAGTTCATCGATTACATCCTCCAGCCGGAGGTGGCCGCCCAGTGCTTTGAGTACATCGGCTACTACTGCACCAACCTGGACGCCGAGGAGTACATCTCCGAGGAATACCGGGACTTCCTCACCTTGCCCGCGGACATCGACGCCAGCTCCATGGAGATGATTGAGAACGTCAGCGCCGAGGCCCTGGAAACCCACAGCCGGGTGTACACCGAGTTCAAAACCGCCTGCGGTGCGTGACCGTACGGGACAAGCCGCCCTCTTGCCTGCGGCAAGGGCGGAAAGGTCAGGGTGAGAGGGCAGAGGACGGGGTGTTGCGTTAGGCTTCCAAAATCTCCCAGCGGGTTTCTTGGGAAACTGCCGCACCCGTGTGCGGTCTCCTGAGGGGGCCGCTGCCGCGCCGGCCGGGAATGGGCGCAGCGCTCACGCCTGTGCAAAAGCGGAACCGCCATTCTCTGCCCTGCCATACCCATACGCTAAAAAAGGACAGCCAAGCAAATCGCCTGGCTGTCCTTTCGCGTTTTCAGGGCTGGTCGGGCGGCGGGAAGCTGCCGATTTCCGGCAAGCCGTCCTCTCCCACCCATTCCGCCTCCCCTTCCAGTGAGTTCCACAGGGCGTCCGGGTCAAGGGGAAACTTTTGCCGCAGCTTGTAAAAGCCCTCCCCGGTGGTGAGCAAATCCCTGCCGCTGCCCAGGAGCACCACCTCTTGAGAGCCATCCGCCCGGCGGAAGACAAAATAGGTGCCGATGCCCCCGCAAGGCACGTCCTCGTTGACGGCGTCGCGCGCTGCCTCCAGGGAAAACAGCGCCTGGGCCACCCGGCAGATGTCCTCTGTATCCCGGGTGATTTTCCGCTGTGCGGCAGCGGGCACGCCGCCGGTGAACACCTGCAGCTCCACCATCTCCTCCGCGTCCCAGTCCAGGCCGGGGACCCGAGAGGCTTGACAGCCGGACAGGGACAGGCACAGGATGAAACACAGACAAAGTATTTTTTTCATAGAGCTGCCTCCTTTCTTAAAAGCCGAAAAATTCCGCAGTTTCCTCATCGGGCTGGGTGTGGTTGTGCTCCGGGGGGAACTCCACCGGGACGTCCACCAAGGCCCACAGCTCGTCCTGAGTGGGGGAGGCATCCTTCGGCAGCAGGAACTCTCCTTCCGAGGTGGAGAGGCTGGAGCGGCACCCGTTGTAGCACACCACCTCCTGGGAACCGTCCTCTCGCACAAAGGTAAAGGTGATACTGCCGCTCCCCTCGGAGCAGGGGTCGTCCGGCCGCCATTCCCGGAGTACTGCCACCGAGCGCAGACCCTCCGCTACGGCCTGGATTTCCTGGGGATCGGTGGTGGTTTTCTCCCCCACCAGGTACATGACCCGTTCTAGGCGCAGCTCCACCATCTCCTCCGCGTCCCAGTCCAGGCCGGGGACCCGAGAGGCTTGACAGCCGGACAGGGTCAGGCACAACGCCAAAAGAACCAAAAACCATTTTTTCATTAAGAAAGGACCTCCTTTCCTTCTCTGTCTAAGAGAGGGAGCGGGAGGCCTGTTTTGTTGGCGCGTATTCACTTTTTTTGCCGGGGACGCTTCCAGCGCTGCCAGCCGAAATAAACTGCCCCTGCCAAGAGGACGGCCGCCGCTGCCAAAAGCAGCGCCCCGGGCAGCCACGGCGGAGGGGCTGGCGGGGTGAAACCGCCGGGGCCGCCCTCGCTGGGGGCCCCCGCGGTGGGGGCTTGGGGCAGCAGCGCCCGCAGTCCCAAAAAGCCCAGCAGCAAAGCCCCCAGCAAGTCCGCCCAGAACAGCCGCAGCCCGTGGATGGCCTTGGCGTACTTCCAGCGGACGGTGGCGGGGTTCTGGTGGAGCAGGGCGGCAATCTCCCGGTGGGTGTAGCCCGCCGCCAGCTTCAAGGTGACGATTTGCCGGGACAGCTCGTCCAGGGGCGCCAGCAGCTCTTGGAAGGACTGCCAGTCCAAGGCGTTCTCCAAGGGGGAGGAAAGCTCCGGCAGGGGAGGGGCCTCCTCCAAGGACAGGGGCCGCTGGCGCTGGAGGTGCTCCAAGGCCTGGCGGCGGGTGACGGTGTACAGCCAGGCGCCGGGGTTCTCCCGGGGGAAGCGCGCGGGGGGCAGCGTCCACAGCCGCAGGAACACCTCCTGGGTGGCGTCGGCGGCGGTGTGGGGCTCCTTCACCACCGACAGGGCAATGCCGTAGACAGTGGGGGAGAACTCCTGGTAAAGCTGGGAGAAGGCGCTGGCATCCCGCTGGGCCGTGCCGGCCAGCAAAGTGGAAAGGCGCTGGTTGTCCATGGGGCACCTCCTGCTTTTTGGGTGAGAGGGATTTTCAGGCTGGGGAAAAAGTCCCGGCTGTCCGCAGAATTTACGTGGCGTTAGGGCTGTTTGCCGCGGACGACCCGGTCCAGCCCGGCCCAGTCCTGCAGGATTTCCACATCCACCAGGCCGCGCTGTTGAAAAAGTTCCGCCACGGCCGGGCCTTGGGTTTCGCCAATCTCCACGGCCACCAGGCCCCCGGGCTTTACCAGGGGCGCCCACAGCTGGGCGATGGCCCGGTAGAACACCAGGCCGTCCCCGCCGCCGTCCAAAGCCAGGGCGGGCTCCTGCCGCACCTCCGGCTGAAGGGTGGCCAGCTCCCCCGTTTCGATGTAGGGCGGGTTGGAGGCCACAAAGTCCAGGCTGCCGGGGGCGAACTCCCCTGCCAGCGCCGGGGAGAGGACGTCCCCTTTCCGGGCGGTGACCTGTCCTTTTCCGTGGCGGCGGAGGTTTTCCTCCAGGTAGGGGAAGGCCTTGTCCGAGAGCTCCACACACTGGACAGCGGCCCCCGGCAGGAAGGTGAGCAGCCCCAAGGACACCGCCCCTGTGCCGGCGCACAGGTCCAGGCCCCGGGGGGCGGGGCGGCCCTGTAAGCCCTGGGCCAAAGATTCCACCAGCACGGCGGTGTCCTCCCGGGGGCAGAGGACGCCCTCCCCCACCGCGAGGGGCAGGCCCAAAAACTCCCACTCCCCTAAAATGTATTGCAGCGGCCGCCGGGCAGCCCGCTCCTCCACCGCCTGGAGAAACGCGGCCGCCTGTTCCGGGGCGGGCTCCTCCTCCCCGTGGAGGGCCAAGCCCGGGCGGTCCAGCCCCAAAAACCGCTGGGAAAGCAAGACGGCGTCCACCCCGGGGGAGTCGATCCCCGCCTGGGACAGGCGCCGCCGGGCTTCCAGGTACAGCTGCCGGCAGGTCACCGCAGCAAGTCCTCGCCGTTTTCGGGGATGACAGCCTCCATGGCGGTGATGGCGGCTTCCATCATCTTGTCATCGGGCTCCTTCACGGTCAGGCGCTGCATCCACAGGCCGGGGGCCACCACGGCCCGGGTGAACCAGTTGTCGTGGCGGGCGCAGGCCTTTTGCACCTCGTAGCCGATGTTCATAATCACCGGGATGCACAGCAGCTTGGTAAAGGTGCGCAAAAAGGGGTTGGAGAAGGGGATGAAGAACCCCACAATGATGCCGATGACCAGCATCAAAATCATAAAGCTGGTGCCGCACCGGGGGTGGAACCGCCGCTGCTTGCGCACGTTTTCCACCGTCAGGGGCAGGTCGGCCTCGTAGCAGAAGATGGTCTTATGTTCGGCGCCGTGGTACTGGAAGGTGCGCTTGATGTCCGGCACCAGGGCGATGAGGGCCACATAGCCCACAAACAGCCCGATGCGGAGGACGCCCTCGAAGATGGAGCGCCACCCGGCGATGTCGGCGGGGACGGCGTTCTCCAGCAGGTTGAACAGCACCGTGGGCAGCATGAAGAACAGCACCACCGCCAAGGCGATGCCCAGCACAGAGGCGGCGGCCATAATCACCCCGGTGATTTTCTCGCCCAGGTGGTCGTTCAGCCACTTGTCCAGGCCGGTGAGCTCCTCCTCCTCGTCCCCTTCGGTGAGCTTGTCCGCGGAGAGGGACAGCGCCTTGTAGCCCATGCGGAAGGAGTCCGCCAGGGCGAAGATGCCCCGGATAAAGGGCTTGCCCAAAAGGGGGAATTGCTTGGTCAGCCGGGGCACGCTGATTTCCTCGGTGGAGATGTTGCCCTCCTCGTCGCAAAAGGCGGCTACGGTGCGCTTGGGCCCCACCATCATGATGCCCTCCATCAGGGCCTGGCCGCCAATGGTGGTAATTTTCTTGGGATTCTCCATTACAGGTTCCTTTCTTGGATGAATTTTAGCAGCTCGGGTGTTTCGGTCAGCTGGGGGTCGGCCTCCAGGTGGGAGCAGGTGGGCAAAGAGATGGTCACGGTGGTGCCCACGTCCTCCTGGCTTTGGATGTCCAGCGCGCCCCCGTGGAGGCGGACGATCTCATCGGCCACCGCCAGCCCAATGCCCGAGCCCCGCACCAGCTGGTTGGCCTTGTAGAATTTCTTTTTCACGTTGGGCAGGTGCTCGGCGGGGATGCCGCAGCCGGTGTCGCTGATGACCACCCGCACCCAGCCGCTGTCCTCCCGGGAGGAGACGGTGATGGTCCCCCCGGGGCTTGTGTATTTCAACGCGTTGTCAATGATGTTGACAAACACCTGCCGCAGCCTGTCCACGTCGCCGTACACAGGGGGCAGGGCGGTGGTTTCCTCGTAATTCAGCTGCTTCTCCTCGGTGCGGGCCCGGTCGGTGAACATATACACCGCCTCGTCCAGCTCGGCCAAAATGTCCAGCCGGGAGACCATCAGACGCATGCGGTTGTTTTGCAGGCGGGAGAAGTCCAGCAGCTCCTCCACCAGGCCGGAAAGCCGCTCCGATTCCCGGATGATGACGTTCATGCCCTTTTCGGTGGTGTCCGGGTCGGCGCCCTCGTGGAGGGTTTCGGCCCAGCCCTTGATGGCGGTCAGGGGCGTGCGCAGCTCGTGGGAGACAGAGGAGATAAAGTCGTTTTTCATCTGCTCGGCGGCGCCCAGCTCCCCGGCCATGTCGTTGATGGCGTCCACCAGCTGGCCGATTTCGTCGTCCTTGGCCTTGTCGATGCGCACGGCGAAGTCGCCCTGGGCAATCTGCCGGGCGCTTTGGCTCAGCTGGCGCACCGGCACCAAGATGGAGCGGATGAAGTAGGCCCCCGAAAGGGTAAGCAGCAGCATGATGAACAGCCCCGCGGCAATCAAGATGAAAATCACCAAGGAGATTTGCCGGTCGGCCCGCTCCATAGACACCAGGTACCGCACCGAGCCGATAAGCCCGCCGTTGTCGTCCCGCACCACCCGGGTGATGGCCATGGCCTTCTCCCCGGTGTTCAGGTGGCCCACCCACTTGCCGGAGCCGTACTCGCTGCGCAGGGCCTGCTCGTAGTCGGGCATTTCCTGGTCCTGCTCCGGCTCAAAGCCGGTGGAGGTGATAAACACCTTGCCGCTCTGGTCCAGGGCCATAATTTCCATGTTGTTCTTGTCGGGGAACTTCTCGATATAGTCCCGCACCACGGCGGTAAAGCCAGAGGAGGTGCTGGTCAAGGTGGCGCTGGAGGAGAGCCAGTTGAGCAGTTCGTCCGAGCGGCCGGTCAAGGCCAGCTCGATGCCGTTGTAGGTGGAGCTTTGCACCATCACGGAGATGGTGGTGATGGAGATGACCAAAATCAAAAACACCACGCCGATGGTGTTCACCAGCCATCGCCGGGAAACGCCTTTCGCGAACATCGGGGCTTTCCTCCTTTCTTTTCTTTACTTGCAAGAAAGAACCAATATATGTCACTGGGGCTGGGGGTTGCGCCCCAGGCAATTCGCGGGGGTTGCACCCCGGGCAATTCGCGCCTGGGGGCGGTGAGCTGCGCTCACGCCTGTACGAACCGCTGGCGCACGTGCGCGGCGGGGGTTATCTCCCAGGCAAACATGCCGCATGGCAGCGCAGGACAATTCGCGCCTTTGCAGCTCGCTCCGCTCGTGCTCATCAAAAGGCTAGCGCACGTGCGCGGGGGTTGCACCCCTGGCAATTCGCGCCTATGGCAGCTCGCTTCGCTCGTGCTCATCAAGAGACTAGCGCACGTCCGCGGGGGTTGAACTCCCGGCAAGCCTCCCTTTAGGGGCGAGCGGCCCCAAAGGTCACTCGTCCCACCGGTAGCCCAGGCCCCACACGGTGACGATGTGCCGGGGGTTGGAGGGCTCCTCCTCCACCTTCATGCGCAGGCGGCGGATGTTCACGTCCACGATTTTCTCCTCGCCGGTGTACCCGGCGCCCCAGACGTGCTTTAAAATATCCCCCCGGGCCAGGGCCACCCCGGGGTGGGAGAAGAAGTATTCCATGATCTGAAACTCCACCTGGGTCAGCTCGATGGGCCGCTTGCCCTTTAAGAAGGAGCGGTTGCGCAGGTTCAGGGTGAACTCCCCCGAGGTGAGCTCGTCCCGGGCGCCCGCCTCCCGCCGGCGCTCGTCCCGGGCGCCGCCCTCCCGCCGGCCCGCGGCCAGGGCCACCCGGCGGTAAACGGCGTCCACCCGGGCCACCAGCTCCGAGGGGGAGAAGGGCTTTGTCACATAGTCGTCGGCGCCCATCATCAGGCCGGACACCTTGTCCATCTCCTGGGTGCGGGCGGAGAGGAGGATGATCCCAATGGAGGGGTTGCGGCGGCGCAGCTCCTTGCAGACAGCCAGGCCGTCGTGCTCGCCGGGCATCATGATGTCCAGCACCGCCACGTCAAAGTCGCCGTCCTCCTGGGCGTAAAGGGCCAGGGCCTGGTCGCCGGTTTCGGCCTCGTAAGTCTTGTAGCCGGCCCGCTCCAGGTTGATGACCACAAACTCCCGGATGTTCTGCTCGTCTTCCGCAACAAGGATTTTTCGCATAACTTTCGCTTCCCCTTTCTGGCTGAATGGCCCCTTTGCCGGGCCTTTTATTCCAACGTGACGTGGAACTGGCTGCGTATTTGGGCAATGGCCCGCAGGTGCTCGGCATCCTGGGTGAGGGTTTGGATGCCAAAGACCAAGTCCCCCTGGGCGGCCAGCTGCTCATAGCCGCTGGTCTCCCCCCGGCTGTCCCAGGCGGAGCGGGTGAACACCCGGATGGTGAACAGCGGCGAGCCCAGCAGCTGGGAGCCGTCCTCCCCGGTGACCACCTCGGTGTACGTCACCGAGCGGGCGGCGGTGTTGTTGGAGGCGGAAATCTTCCCCACCAGCGAGGCGGGCAGCCGGAACCAGTAATTCTCCCCCAGGTTCATCAAGGCGGTGAGGGCTGTCTCGTAGTTCCCGGAGGTGTCGGCGTTGACCCACTCCACCAAAAAGCTGGTGGAATCCAAGGAGACGTCCTCGGGGATGGCAGGCAGCTGGCTGGCCACGGGAATTTCCAGCAGCCCGTCGCCGTTTACGTCCTGGGAGGTGAACACCGCCGCCGAGGGCCGGGAGAAGGGGTTCTGGTAGCTCTCCGAGTTCACCCCCGCGGGGGAGTTGAGCAGCAGGCCGTCCTCCAGGGTGAACACCTGGGTGGTCATGCTGCCGTCGGCCTTGGCGCCGTCCACCACCACGGCGGAGAGGTCCCGGCCCAGCTTGCCGAAGTGGATGGCCGTGTAGCTGGTGATGGAGTTGTCCGCGCTGGCGGTGTGCAGCTCCTGCAGGGCGCCGTCCTGCCAGGCGTAGATGTGGGCCTGGGCGGGCAGGGCCTCGGCGCCCTCCTCCTCGGCGGCCACGTACTTGTCCACGGTGAACACCTCG
>FR893824.1:0-1371 GCA_000435395.1 Firmicutes bacterium CAG:94 | reverse complement strand
CCAGCCGATGAGCACGTCCTGGGCGCCGTCGCCGTTTACGTCCCCAAAGGTGACCAGGTCCACCTGGGTGGCGGCGTTGACAAAGGAGGCCGCCGTGCGCCAGCGCTCCTGGTATTTTTCCAAAAAGGAGACCCGCACGCCGCCGCCCTCTGTGGAGACAAAGCCCACCGCGTCGGAGACGCCGTCGCCGGTCCAGTCCTTCATGATGATGGCCGAGCGGTTCTCCCCCCGCTTGGGGTAGACGAAGGTCAGCTCTTGGCTGTCCCCCTCCTGGAGGAGCTCGTAAATGCCCTGCTGCTCCAGGTTGGCCCGGGGCGGGGACATGAGGTTCTGGGCGTCCAGCCCGGTAAAGGAGCACCCGGCCTGGCACAGGCACAGCAGCGCCCCCAGGGCCAAAGCGGCCAGGCGCTTTCCGTCAAAGGCTTTCATGGGCTCCTCCTTTCCAGGCGTCGATATACTTGTACCCCAGTATAGCACATTCCCAGAAAAAAATCATCATAAAACTGTGAACCCTCTGGGGCGTTGACAAACAGGGGGGCGAGAGGATAGAATCAGGGGAGAAAGGGGGCGCTGCTATGCCCAGATTTTTTGTGGACCAGCCGCTGGAGGGCCAGGTGTTCCTGGGCGGGGAGGACGGCCGGCACCTGGCCAAGTCCCTGCGGGTGCGGCCTGGGGAGGAAGTGACACTGTGCGACGGCCGGGGCGCCGATGCGCTGTGCAAGGTGCTGTCCATCCAGGGGGAGGGGGCGCTGCTGCAGGTGGAAAAAACCAGCCCCAGCCAGGGGGAGCCCCAGACGAAAGTCACCGTGTGCCAGTGTCTGTGCAAGGGGGACAAGCTGGAGACCGTCACCCAAAAGGCCGTGGAGCTGGGCGCCGTGGAGATTTGGCCCCTGGAGAGCGCCCGCTGCGTGGTGAAGGTGGATGGGAAATCCGCCCCGAAAAAGGTGGCCCGGCTGCAAAAAATCGCCCGGGAAGCCGCCATGCAAAGCGGCCGGGGCGTCATCCCCCAGGTGCTGGCGCCCGCCTCCCTCAAGCAGGCGCTGGAGGAGGCCGCCCGGCAGGGGGAAATCCTCTTTTTCTACGAGCGGGGGGAGGAGAGCCTGCGCCAGGCCTTGCGGGCCGCCGGGGAGAGGCTCTTTGTGTTTGTGGGGCCGGAGGGCGGCTTCGCCCCTGAGGAGGCGGCGCTGGCCCAGTCTTTGGGGGCCAGGCTGCTGACCTTGGGGCCCCGCATCCTGCGCACGGAGACAGCGCCCCTGGCGGCTTTGTCCGCCATCTTCTATGAAAAGGGCGACATGGAGCGAAGGGGGGAGGCCACATGAAAACCGTGCTGGTGACGGGGGCCTCGGGGGGCATAGGCTCCGCCGCGGCCCT
>FR893823.1 GCA_000435395.1 Firmicutes bacterium CAG:94 | reverse complement strand
TTTTCACCGGCTATAAGTTAGCAATAACTAATCATCAAAAAAGGAGGTTCAGCTGTGTTTCAAAAAGTCTTGGAGTATGCGGGCGAGTACCGAAAGACCACCTATCTCTCCATGGTGGTGATGCTGATCGGCATTGTGATGAACGTGCTCCCCTTCCTGTTCATCTACCAACTGATCCGCCCCCTGCTTCTGGGGGGATCGCTGGAGCTTGGATACGCGGCGTGGCGGGTGGCGGCCATCGCCGTCTGTGGGATCCTGTACGGGCCATTGCCGCCTGTGGGATCCTGTATGCCGTTTTGTATGTGAAGGGCCTGTCCCTCTCCCACCGGGCAGCCTACAACACGCTGAAAAATCTGCGGATCTCTCTGCAAGGAAAACTGGAGCGGCAGCCCCTGGGCGTGATTCAGGAGAAGGGCGTGGGCGCCCTGAAGAAGATGTTCATTGACGACATCGACTCCATCGAGCTGCTGCTGGCCCATGCCCTGCCGGAGGGGCTGGCCAATCTGGCGGTGCCCGCCTTCGTCTTTCTCGCCATGTTCTTCGTGGACTGGAAGCTGGCGCTGCTCTCCCTGTGCGCGCTGCCCCTGGGGCTGGTGGCCATGATGGCCATGTACCGCGCCGGCACCAGCAAGATGGGGGCCTACTACGCCTCGGCCCAGAGGATGAACAACACCATCGTGGAGTACATCAACGGCATGGAGGTGGTGAAGGTTTTCAACCGGGACGGGGAGTCCTACCAGCGT
>FR893822.1:9728-17223 GCA_000435395.1 Firmicutes bacterium CAG:94 | reverse complement strand
CCCCAGCCGCTCCAAGGGCGCCCACGAAAGGTCCCCCGGATTGGTGGTGCCGCCGTCCAAGACAACAATGTTCACGGCAATCCCTCCTTCCCTCCGATTATACATCCCAGCGCCGCCCTTTGCAACCGGGAAACCGCCTTGTCCCCCAGCCCGCCCCGTGGTACAATATAACTGAACCCAAGCGAGCAAGGAGGCATCCCCATGGCCACTACCGTCACCGCCGCCATCACCCTGCTACTCCCTGCGGGCCGTTGCGCGCGGCCCTGCCACCGCCAAAACAGCGGCTCTATACACCTTTGCCCGCAGCCTGGCCTTGGCGGCTTTGGCGGCTGGCGCCTTTTTCGCGGGCTCGGTGGGATTCCTGGCCGCTGTTACCGGGGCCATGCTCCTGGTGCAGGCTGTGGACGGCTGTGTGGGCCTCTGGGAGAAAAGCCTGCCCCGGGCGGCGGGGCCCTTCCTCATGGCCCTGCTCCACGGGGCCGGCCTGCTGGCCCTTTTGCCGCTGCTATAACAACTGTAAGAGGAAAAGTACTTTCAATCTTTCCCGCCTCGGCTTCCCACCGGCCCAGGGGCTTGATTCTGGCCGCGTTTTGTGGCATAATGCATCATGGTATGTTATGAAATGATTTGAGGTGGGATTTTGCAAACGAAAAAAACAAGGCGCCCCAAAGGGCTTATCCGGAGGTTCATCCCGTACTTTGCCAAGTACAAGGCCGTGCTGTTCTTTGATTTGTTCTGCGCGGCCCTCACCACGGTGTGCGAGCTGGTGCTGCCCATGCTGGTGCGGTATGTCACCAACGCCGGCATCAACGATTTGGCCTCCCTCACGGTGGGGGTGGTCCTCAAGATTGGCGCGCTGTACTTGTTCCTGCGCCTGGTGGACGCCGCGGCCAACTTCTTCATGGCCTCCGTGGGCCACATCATGGGCACGAAAATAGAGACAGATATGCGCACCGCTATGTTCGACCACCTGCAAAAGCTGTCCTTTAACTACTTCGACAACACCAAGGTGGCCCAGATTATGACCCGCATCACCACCGACCTGTTCGATGTGACGGAGTTCGCCCACCACTGCCCCGAGGAATTCTTCATCGCGGGCATCAAGATTATCGGCTCCTTCATCATCCTGTGCGGGGTCAACGTGTGGCTTACCTTGATCATGTTCACCATCGTGCCCTTCATCGTCCTCGCGGCAGTGTATTTCAACCGCAAGATGAAAGAGCAGTTCCGCATCCAGCGCGTCCAGCTGGGCGAAATCAACGCCCAGGTGGAGGACAGCCTTTTGGGCGTGCGGGTGGTCAAGTCCTTTGCCAACGAGGAGCTGGAGAAGGAGAAGTTCGAAAAGGGCAACCAGATTTTCTACAACGTCAAGCGCCACCGGTACTTCTACATGGGCGGCTTTGAGGCATCCAACCGGCTGTTCGACGGCCTGATGAACCTGCTGGTGCTGGTGGCGGGCGCCCTGTTCATGATAAACGGCCAAATCGAGCCCGCGGACTTGGTGGCCTACATGCTCTATGTGGGCACGCTGATTACCTCCATCCGGCGGCTGGTGCAGTTCGCCGAGCAGTTCCAGCAGGGCATGACCGGCGTGGAGCGCTTCTTCCAGGTGATGGACGCCGACGTGGACATCTTCGACGAACCCGGCGCCAAACCCCTCCAGGTGAAAGAAGGCGCCGTCACCTTTGAGAACGTCAGCTTCTCCTACGCCGACGACGGCAAGCAGGTGCTCTCCCACATCAACCTGGATGTGAAGCCCGGCCAGAACGTGGCCTTGGTGGGCCCCTCCGGCGGCGGCAAGACCACGCTGTGCAACTTGATTCCCCGCTTCTACGACGTGGACGAGGGCCGCATCCTCATCGACGGCCAGAATATCCACGATGTCACCTTGAAATCCCTGCGGGACCAGATTGGCTTTGTCCAGCAGGACGTGTACCTGTTCTCCGGCACCGTCTTTGAGAACATCCAGTACGGCAAGCCCGGGGCCAGCCGGGAGGAGGTCATCCAGGCGGCCAAGCAGGCCGGCGCCCACGATTTCATCCAGGAGCTCTTCAACGGCTACGATACCTTTGTGGGCGAGCGGGGCGTCAAGCTCTCCGGCGGGCAGAAGCAGCGCATCAGTATTGCCCGGGCCTTTTTGAAGAACCCGCCCATTATGATTTTGGACGAGGCCACCTCCGCCCTGGACAACGAAAGCGAGAAGATTGTCCAGGCTTCGCTGGAGAAGCTAGCCAAGGGCCGCACCACCTTTACCATTGCCCACCGCCTGACCACCATCAAAAACGCCTCGGTGATCCTGGTCCTCACCCACAACGGCATCGAGGAAAAGGGCACCCACCAGGAGCTGATGGAGAAGCGGGGCATCTACTACCACCTGTACAGCAGCTACGCCGATGACAAGACCTTGCCGCCGGAAAGCGAAGCTTGAAAATTTGAGAAGGGGAACCTATGAATAAAGAGCAATTTTTTACCAGCATCCAAGGCAAGACCGTCACCTTCTGCGGCATTGGCCGCAGCCACATGCCCCTCATCCGCCTGTTCCAGGAGAAGGGCGCCCTGGTTTCCGCCCGGGATAAGCGTTCCCTGGAGGAGCTGGGGGACAACGGCAAGGCCCTTCAGGAGCGGGGCGTCCAGCTCATCCTGGGGGAAAACTACCTGGAGGATTTGCGGGAGGACATCATCTTCCGCACCCCGGGGATGAAGTACCACCTGCCCCAGCTGGAGGCCGCCCGCAAGCGGGGCGCCGCCGTCACCAGCGAGATGGAGGTGTTCTTCCAGCTGTGCCCCTGCAAGATATACGCTGTCACCGGCAGCGACGGGAAAACCACCACCACCTCCATCATCGCAGAGCTGCTGAAAGCCCAGGGCAAGACTGTCCATCTGGGGGGCAACATCGGCAAGCCCCTGCTGCCGGAGATTGAGTCCATCCAGCCGGAGGACTGCGCCGTGGTGGAGCTTTCCAGCTTCCAGCTCATCTCCATGCGGGAGAGCCCCGACGTGGCCGTGGTGACGAACCTTTCCCCCAACCACCTGGATGTCCACAAGGATATGCAGGAGTATATCGACGCCAAAAAGAACATCCTGCTGCACCAGGGGGCCTTCTCCCGCACGGTGTTAAACGCCGGCAACGAGATTGCCGCCTCCTTCGCCCCCCAGGTGCGGGGGGATTGCTGGATGTTCCGCCGGGGCGCCCCGGTGGAGCGCGGCGTCTGGTGCGACGGGGAGACTATCTACGTCCACGGCCAGGCCTTGCTGCCCATCTCCCAAATCCGCATCCCCGGCTGGCACAACGTGGAAAACTACATGGCCGCCATCGCCGCCGTGTGGGGGGATGTGGAGCCCGAGACCATCCGCCGCGTGGCGGAGACCTTTGCCGGCGTGGAGCACCGGGCGGAATTCGTCCGGGAGCTGCGCGGCGTAAAGTATTACAACGATTCCATCGCCACCAGCCCCACCCGGGTCATTTCTGGGATGCTGTCCCTGTTCCCCCAGAAAATCCTGCTGATTGCCGGCGGCTATGATAAGCACATCCCCTTCGAGCCCCTGGGCCCGGCGGTGTGCGAAAAAGTAAAAACGCTGATTCTTCTGGGCGACACGGCCCAGAAAATCCAGGACGCGGTACAGGCCGCGCCCCAGTATCAAGAGGGCTGCCCGGAAATCCTCCGGGTGGACAATATGGAGCAGGCGGTGGCCGCGGCGGCGGCCCACGCCCAGCCGGGGGACATTGTTTCCCTGTCCCCGGCCTGCGCCGCCTTTGACCTGTACCCCAACTTCGAGGTGCGGGGAAGGCATTACAAGGACATCGTAAACGGATTGCAGTGATGAAGAAAGAGAGTGTGTATGGAGAGAAGAAAAGGTACTTTTAACGGAAACAGAAACGGGAACAGGAATGGAAGCCGGGGCAATTTTGGCAAGCGCACCTTTGGCCCTACCGATGCCTACGAGCTGCCCAGCGCCGCCAGCACTTTGGAGGAAAAAGTCATTGTGGCGGCCCTCAAGCGCTGCGGCGGGGACGGCGTGCCTTCCCGCTCTCTGCAGCGGGAGGCGGGCATCCGCGATAAGGACGCCTTTTACGATGCCCTCCACTCCTTAAAGGACAAGGGCGAAATCACCGTGGATAAGGACCACTGGGTCAAGCTGGTGCCCCGCGGCGGGGACATCGAGGCCCAAATCGTCTCCCTGTCCGAGCGCTTCGGCTTTGCCCGGCCCAAGCTGGGCGGCGAGGACATCTTCGTCCCCGGCAGCGCCTTAAAGGGCGCCTTTGTGGGGGACCAGGTCATCCTCACCGATTTGCAGAAGCGGGATAAGGGCCCCAGCGGCCGGGTCAAGCGCATTGTGGCCCGCTCCGAGGCGCCCATGACCGGCACTGTCCACGTGGACGAAACCGGCGCCCGCGTCACCCCCGACGGCTCCCTGCGCTACGACTTGCACGTGGCGGGCAGCCTCAACGGCGCCAAGGACATGGACAAGGTGCTCATCGCCCCCAAGCAGGACAGCCGGGGCGACTGGACCCAGGCGGAGATTCAGTCCGTCTTCGGCACAGGGGAGAGTGCCCGCGTCTGCGCTGACGCCATCATTGTCCGGTGCGGCATCCCCACTGAGTTCCCCCCGGAGGTCCTGGCGGAAGCGGAGGAGATTTCCAAAATGACCGTCACCCCCGAGGACATCGCCCAGCGCCTGGATTTGCGGGATGAGCCCATCTTTACCATCGATAGCGCCGACGCCAAGGACTTGGACGACGCCATCTGCGTCCACAAGACGGAGAACGGCTACAAGCTTGGTGTGCACATCGCCGACGTGTCCCACTACGTCAAGGCCAAAAGCGCCATTGACAACGAGGCCTACCGCCGGGGCACCTCGGTGTACTTCGCGGACCGCGTCATCCCCATGCTGCCCGAGGCCCTGTCCAACGGCGTGTGCTCCTTGAACGCCGGCACGGAGAAGCTCACCTTCTCCGCGCTGATGGAGTTCGACACCCAGGGCAACATGACCCACTACGAGTTCCGCAAGGCCGTCATCAACTCCAAGGTCCGGGGCGTCTACTCTGAGGTCAACGAGATTCTGGCGGGCACCGCCTCCCAGCAGCTGCTGGACAAGTACGCCCCTGTCATGGACAGCCTGATGGCCGCCTACGAGCTGTTCCACGTGTTCCAAAAGGCCGCCGAGGCCCGCGGCAACATGGACCTCTCCAGCGATGAGACAAAGTTTGTCCTGGACGAGAACGGCGTGTGCGTCCAGCTGCTGCCCCGCACCACCGGCGAGGCCGAGCAGCTCATCGAGCAGATGATGATTGCCGCCAACATCGCCTCGGCCCGGGCGGCGTTGAAGGCGGAAATCCCCTTCCTGTACCGGGTCCACGAGCGCCCCCAGCCCGACCGTGTGGACGAGCTGGCCGAGCTGCTGGAGCGCCTGGGCATCCCCTGCCGGGAGCTGCGGAAGGGCAAGCCCTCCACCAAGGATTTCGGCGCCATTTTGGATAGGGTCAAGGGCACGCCCCGGGAATCCCTGGTCAACCAGCGGGTGCTGCGCACCATGGAGAAGGCCCACTACGCCGACCGGGAGATTGGCCACTTTGGCCTGGCCCTGGGGGAGTACAGCCACTTCACCTCGCCCATCCGCCGCTACCCCGATACCTCCATCCACCGCATTCTAAGCGACCTGGTGGCCGGGGCGGACCAGACCACCCTCAAGCGCCGCTACGGCGAGTTCACGTCCTTGGCCGCGGCCCAGTCCTCCCAGACAGAGGTGCGGGCCGTCACCGGGGAGCGCTCCGCCGAGGATTGCTATATCGCCGAGTATATGAAGGCCCACCTGGGGGAGCGCCACACCGGCATCATCAGCGGCGTGACACCCAAGGGGATTTTCGTCAAGCTGGAGAACAACGCCGAGGGCTTTGTCAGCCTCAACGAGTTTGAAAACCGCGAGTTCGAGTACGACGGAGAAGTGTCCCACCGGGATTTGCGCTCCGGCCGGGTGCTGATGATGGGCGAGGAAATCGGCATCATCGTGGCCGCCGCCGACGTGGCCACCGGCCGCGTGGACTTTGTCCCCCAGGAGCCCTGATGGCATAACCGGCCCGGCCCCCACATACTAGTGTACCATCTGGACAAACAGGGGGCTTGCGAAACCGATGAAGGGCTTTTTGCTTTCGGCGGCGCTGGGCTTTGTGGCCCTGGCGCTGGTCAATCTCTGCGGGGCGTACACCGGGGTGCTGGTGCCTGTAAACCGCCTCAGCCTGGGGGCGGCGGGGCTGTTGGGCGTGCCCGGTGTCACCCTTCTCATCTTGCTGAACGCCATGCTGTAGCCCCGCTTGCGGGGAAAAGGAAGGATGTTGCAAATGCTGCTGATTCACGCAAACTACCTGGACGAGGACTTCCGCCTGGTCCAGGGGGACATTGAGATTGAGGATGGGAAAATCCTGCGGGTGGGCAAAGACCTGCCCCGCAAGGAGGAGGACTTGGCGGTGGACTGCGCGGGCAGCTACACCGTGGTGCCGGGCTTTGTGGATGTGCACATCCACGGCTGCGCCGGGGCGGACACCTGCGACGCCACGCGGGAGGCCCTGGAGGCCATGGCGGCTTTCCTGCTGGCCCACGGGGTGACTTCCTTCTGCCCCACTACCATGACCACCAGCCGGGAGACCATCCAGGCGGCGCTGCTGGCCGCCAAGGATATGATGGACCACCCCATGGAGGGGGGCGCCCGGGTGGTGGGCGTGAACATGGAAGGTCCCTTCATCGCCAAGGAGCGCAAAGGCGCCCAGAAGGAGGAGGACATCCTGCCGCCGGACTTTCCGCTGTTCCAGCGGTTCTATGAGGAAAGCGGCGGCATTGTCCGTCTGGTGGACGTAGCCCCCGAGCAGCCCGGCGGCCTGGAGTTTGTGGAAAAGGCCAGCCAACTGTGCACCGTGTCCATCGCCCACACCACCGCGGACTACGACCAGGCCAAGGCCGCCTTTGACAAGGGCGTCACCCACGCCACCCACCTGTTCAACGCCATGAGCGGCCTCCACCACCGGAAGCCCGGCGTGGTGGGCGCCGTGTTCGACGACAGCCGTGTCCGGGGCGAACTGATTTGCGACGGCTTCCACATCCACCCTGCGGTGCTGCGGGCCGCCTTCCGGCTGCTGGGGGACAGGGCGCTTATCGTCAGCGACTCCATGCGGGCCAACGGCATGCCGGAGGGCGAGGCCTTCGACCTGGGCGGCCAGATGGTCACCGTCCACCAGGGCAAGGCGCTGCTGCCCGACGGCACCATCGCGGGCTCCGTCACCAACCTGCACCAGGAAATCAAAAACCTGGTTTCCTTCGGCGTGCCCTTTGAGCAGGCCGTCAAGGCGGCCACTTTGGTTCCCGCCCGGGCCATTGGCCTGGATGGGGAAATCGGCAGCATTGCCCCGGGCAAGCGCGCCGACCTGGTGGTGCTGGATGAAAACCTGGACATCGCCGCTGTGTACCACTAAACACAAAAAAAGAGGAAGGGCCGCCGCCATCCG
>FR893822.1:4450-9711 GCA_000435395.1 Firmicutes bacterium CAG:94 | reverse complement strand
CGCCATCCGCGGCAGCCCTTCCTTTTTGCTGTTTTGCTTGTGTTACTGGTTGACTTGGAAGCCGTCCACGCCTCCCACCAAGGCCACAAGGCGCTGGGGCTCCTGGAACAGGCTGAGGATTTCCGGGCACAGCTCCACCTGGAAGCCAGCCTCCTGGCCGGGCTCCAGCTCCACCCGGGCAAAGCCAGCCAGGCGGCAGTTGACGCCTTCCTCCTCCGGGTCCTTCACAAACACGGGGATGGCGTGGCCGCTGGCCATGGCGCCGGTGTTCTTCACCGTGCCGGTCACGTTGGCACCGTCAAAGGCCAGGTTTTCGTAGGCAAACTCCGTGTAAGAGAGGCCGTGGGCAAAGGGGTAGAGGGGCTTGCCCTGGAAGTACTTGTAGGTGCGGCCCTTCATGGAGTAGTCCGTAAACCGGGGCAGCTCGCTGTCGTTGTGGTAGAACGTCACCGGCAGCCTGCCGCTGGGGGAAACCTTGCCGTAGAGGATGTCCGCCACAGCCTTGCCGCCCTCGGCGCCGGGGTAGAACACCTGGAGCACCGCGTCGCAGGCCTGGTCCTCCCGGGTCAGGTTGACGCAGCTGCCTGTCACGTTCAAAAAGACCGTGGGCTTGCCCACCTTGAGGATCTCCTCAATCAAAGCCTCCTGGGAAGCGGGCAAATCCAAGCTGGTCTTGTCGCCGCTCATGTCGCCGTTGTAGGCGTCGCCCTCCTCGCCCTCGATGGTGGGGTTCAGGCCCATGCACAAAATGACCACGTCGCTCTTCTGGGCCGCCAGGATGGCCTCACGCAGGGGGTGCTCCTCCCACTGGCCCACAGTGGCCCGGTGAATGTGGCAGCCCCTGGCGTAGCGCACCTTGCCCTGGGCGGCCTCTTGGATGCCCCGCAGCAGTGTGGTGTACTGGGAGGGCGTGCCGTTGTAGTTGCCCAGCAGCACGGACTTGTCGTCGGCGTTGGGGCCAATCACCGCCACGTTGGCCTTGGGGTCCAGGGGCAGGATGCCGTTGTTCTTCAGCAGCACCACGCTCTCCTGGGCCATCTTCCGGCTCAGGGCCAGGTGCTCGGGGGATTCCACCACCTCATCGGTCAGCTGGTCGTAGGGGCCGTCCTTGTCGAACATGCCCAGGCGGAACCGCGCCTCAAACAGCTTCTCCACGCTGGCGGTGATGGTCTCCTCGGAAATCATCCCCAGCAGCACGGCGGTCTTCAGCCACTTGTAGGCGTCGCCGCAGTTGAGGATGCACCCGTTGTTCACAGCCAGGGCAGCGCTCTCGGCCTCGTTGGCCGTCACCTGGTGGTTGCGGTTGATGTCGCAGATGGCGCCGCAGTCGGACACCACATAGCCCTCAAAGCCAAACTCCCCAAAGAGGATTTTCTGCAGCAGCGTCTCGCTGGCGCAGGCGGGCTCCCCGTTTACCCGGTTGTAGGCGCCCATCACCGCGGAGGGGTCCGCGTGGTCGATGCAGTACTTAAAGGCCCACAGGTATGTCTCATACAGGTCGCCGTCCTCCACGTGGACGTCGAAGCTGTGGCGCAGGCTCTCCGGGCCGCTGTGCACGGCGTAGTGCTTCAAGGTGGCGTCCACCTTGCGGCAGTTGGGATCGTCCCCCTGCAGGCCCTTTACAAAGGCCACACCCATCTCGCCGGTGAGGTAGGGGTCCTCGCCGTAGGTCTCGTGGCCGCGGCCCCAGCGGGGGTCCCGGAAGATGTTGATGTTGGGGGACCAGGCTGTCAGCCCCTGGTAAATCTCCGTGCCGCCAAACTTTCTGTAGTCGTTATACTTGGCCCGCAGCTCGTCGGAGATGGCGGTGGCCGTCTGGAACATCAAGTCCTTGTCAAAGCTGGCCGCCATGCCAATGGCCTGGGGGAACACCGTGGCCGCCCCAGAGCGCGCCACCCCGTGGAGGGCCTCGTTCCACCAGTTGTAGGCAGGCACTCCCAGCCGCTCAATGGCAGGGGCGTCGTACTTCATCTGGGCGCATTTTTCCGCCAGGGTCATCTGGGCCACCAATTCCTTGGCCCGCTCTTTTGGTGATTTCATCGTGGCATTGCTCCTTTCAGTCTATAAAAAATCAAAGCGCTTGCAGCCTTCCAGGTATGGGAAATCCCCAGAGGCCTGAAAAGGCTTCCGGGGGTCTCCTTTGCGGGGCATCACCAAGGGGATTCCTCGGTGCCGCCCCGGCACCATTTCAAGTATTGCAGGGCGTGCAGCTGCCCCGCCCATTCCCGCTCTTCCTTAAAGATGGGGTCGTGGAAGCCCTCCACCACCAGGTCGCCCACATAGCCCCGGGAATAGAGGATGTGGAACACGTCCCGCCAGTCGGTGTCGCCGTAGCCCGGCGTCCGGGATTCCGCGAACTCCCCAGCGCCAAAGACGCCCCACTTGCGCACCCTGTCCCAGTGGAGGGTGGCGTCCTTGCCGTGGATGTGGTACACGCGGTCCGCCCATTCCTCCAGCTGGGGCAGCGGGTCGATGAGCTGCACCATCTGGTGGGCCGGCTCCCACTCCAGGCCAATGGCCCGGCTGGGCACCGCGTCGAACATCATCTCCCAGGCCTTGGGGTTAAAGCCGATGTTGCAGGTGGCCTTGTGCCAGGTGCCGTCCATGGGGCAGTTCTCAATGGCCAGGCGCACGCCCTTGGCCTCGGCCCGGCGGGCCAGCTCCCCAAAGACCTCCTTGTACCGGGGGATGGCCGTTTCCACCGGCTGGCCCTCCAGGGCGCCGGCGAAGGTGGTCACCACATCCGTGCCGAACAGGTGGGCGTTGTCGATAAAGTGCTCCAAGGTCTTGCGCTGGCCCTCGTTTTCCAGGGCGTTGCAGTAAAAGCCGATGGAGGACACCTTCACCGGCGAGCCCTCCAGCAGCGGGCGCACTTTCTCCCAATAGGTGGGCAGGTCCTTTTCGGGGAACTCCATGTGGAAGTTCAGCGCCACGCACTCAAACCCCGCCCGCACAAAGTGGGGGAGAAGCTTTTCCGTGGCTTGTCCCGGCACGCAGGTGCCAATGCGGATAGTCTCCATAGCAGCCTCCTTTGGGGTTTAGTGGTACATGGCCATGTACTCGCCGTGGGCCTCAATGAGCTCGTCAATCATCTTCGCCATGTCGTCGATGGAAAGCTCGGCGGCGGTGTGGGGCTCCAGCATCACAGCCCGGAGGATGTCCTCCTTCTTCCTGGTGCGGGCGGCCTCGATGGTCAGCAGCTGGGTGTTGATGTTGGTCATGTTCATGGCGGCCAGCACAGGGGGCAGGTGGCCCACATAGGTGGGATGGACGCCGGTGCCGTTGACAAGGCAGGGCACCTCCACGCAGGCCTGCTCGGGGAAGTCTTCGATCAGATGGCCGGTGTTCAGCACGTTGCCGCCAATCTGCAAAGGCGCGCCGGTGATGACGGACTCCATGATGTAAGAGGCGTACTCCTTGGAGCGCTCGTGGGAGAGCTCCGTGTCGGAGAGCAGCTTCTCACTCATTTCCTTCCAGCCCTTAATCTGGTTCACGCAGCGGCGGGGGTACTCGTCCAGGGGGATGTTGAACCGCTCGATGAGCTCGGGGTAGTTCTTCTTGATGTAGAAGCAGTTGTACTCGGCGTTGTGCTCGCTGGACTCGGTGCAGTAGTAGCCCAGCTTGTCGATGTAGTCAAAGCGCACCATGTCGCCGTGCTTTTCGGCGGCGTTCTTCTCCTTGGCCCGCTTTTTGATTTCGGGATACAGGTCGTTGCCGTCCTTGTCCTGGATGGACAGCAGCCACGCCATGTGGTTGATGCCGGCGATAAGCTCCTTGCGGCCCTCCAGCTTGTCCTCCATGCCCAGGCTTTCCAGCAGGTGCTGGGAGCAGGTCTGCACGCTGTGGCACAGGCCCACAGTCTGCACGCCGGTGTAGCGCTGCATGTAGCCGGAGAGCATGGCCATGGGGTTGGTGTAGTTGAGGAACAACGCGTCGGGACAGACCTCTTCCATATCCCGGGCAAAGTCCTCCAGCACGGGGATGGTCCGCAGGGCCCGCATAATGCCGCCAATGCCCAAGGTGTCGGCGATGGTCTGGCGCAGGCCGTACTTCTTGGGGATTTCAAAGTCGATGACGGTGCAGGGCTCGTAGAAGCCCACCTGGATGGCGTTCACCACAAACTTGGCGCCCCGCAGGGCCTCCTTGCGGTTCTCCACGCCCAGATAGGTTTTCAGCACAGCCCGGCCCTCGTTGATATTCTGGTTGATGGTGGACAAAATGCGGTAGCTCTCGTCCAGCCGCTGGCCGTCAATGTCATACAGGGCAATCTCGCATTCCCGCAGGGCGGGGGTGCACATCACGTCGCCCAGCACGTTGCGGGCAAACACCGTGCTGCCGGCGCCCATAAAAGTAATTTTCAACATTTTCTTTACAGCCTCCTCGGCAAAGATTGGTTGCGCTTCCAGTGTACCAGAAGCCGCCGGAAAAAGCCATTGCAAAATGGAGGGCAGATTTGGTAAAATGGAAACAAACATCGCAACAGGGAGGCCGCTATCATGGAGAAGCTGGAGTACGCCGTGGCCCCGGGCTGGTGGCACGGCCTGGCGCCTTTGAATTTTGGCTGGGAGGCCTGCGCCCCCGGCCACCAGTTCGGCCCGGCGGTGCGGCACTATCACCTGCTCCACTACGTGCTGGAGGGGGAGGGCACCTTCCTCAAAGGGGGCGCCACATACCGGGTGGATGCCGGGGACTTGTTCGTCATCCGCCCCGAGGAAGTCACCACCTACCGGGCCAGCGCCGCCCGCCCCTGGCAGTACGTGTGGCTGGGCTTCCAGGCAGGGGAGACGCCCCCTTTTTTGCAGGCCCCTGTCATCCGCCAGCCCCCGGTGCGCAAGCTCTTTGAAAGCCTCCGGGAGCAGTGCCGGTACGAGCACCAGGACGGCCGGGTCTTCGCGCTGCTCTACGACGTGCTGTGGCGCCTGTCCCAAGACGCGCCCCCGCCCGCCAGCCGTCAGGAGCCCTACGCCGCCTACGCCAAGGCCTACCTGGAGACCTCTTACATGCAGCCGGTCAGCATCCAAAAGCTGGCCGATACCCTTCACATCGACCGCCGGTACCTCACCGTCCTGTTCCGGGAGGCCTACGGGGAGCCGCCCCAGGCCTATCTGATGCGCCTGCGCCTGGAGCAGGCCCGGGAGTTCCTGGGCCAGGGCTATGGCGTCACAGAGGCCGCCACCTTGGCGGGCTTCTCCGATTTGTCCAACTTCTCCCGCCAGTACAAGCGCCAGTTCGGCGCCAGCCCCAGCCGCCAGAAGCGGCGG
>FR893822.1:0-4442 GCA_000435395.1 Firmicutes bacterium CAG:94 | reverse complement strand
GCCCCAGCCGCCAGAAGCGGCGGTAAAAACAGGGAAGCCTCCCCAACGTCCGCCGGGGAGGCTTCCCTTCTACACGCTTGTATAAGGAGTCGGTCAAGCGCAGATGCAAACAACAATTTGCGGATAAATTGTACAATACCCAGATAAAAATTGTCTGTTAAATATCCTACGAAAAATGTTGGGAATCCGACTTCTCTCCCAGCGTGTTTGTGGCGCTGTAGAAAATCCGACTGGGAACTGTCGCTTTTCCGAGATTGGACTGTACAAGTTTTCCCGGAGTGGGCTGTTCTTTCTTCCCAAGAAAAAAGCGCGTCCCTTGTCTATTTTGCGAAAACGCCCCGCCATTCCTCCCTTTCGCGGCGCCAGAAAAACAGGCCGGAGGCATTGCCGTCCCAGGCCTGAAAGATGCTTTTTTTACAAATCCCCTCACGCGCCGGGCAGACGCACGTACCGGGGTTTTGTCAAAAAGCGGATGGTAGCCTGCTGGGCGAACTGCCCCAGTACCTGGCACATGCCCTGGTTCATGGCGTCCAGCGTCTGGGACTTGGCCGCCAGGCGCAGGGCGTCCTGGGCGTAATTTTCCCCCGGGTCGTGGGAGTAGCCGTCCACCCCGGCCAAGTACAGCTCTTTCACCCCAAGCTGAATCAGCAGCTTGACCAGCATCAGCCCGGCGTTGTCCCACACAGGCTCCAGGTGGTTGAGCAGCCGCCGGTAGTCCACCCGGTACTTGGCACCTCGGTCCGGCAGGTTGGAGGTGGCAATCAGCCGGTGCTCCCGGCCCGGACCCAGCTCCTCCTGGCGCCGCAGGTTGCTGAGGAAGATGTAGTCCGTGGCCAGGTAGGGGTCGTCAAAGTTCACCCCAATGGAGGCCACGTCCCCTTTGCCTGCAAAGGCCGCGATTTTCTCCCGCTCCTCCTTGGCGCTTTTCCCCGGGGCCACCACCAGGGCCCGCTTGCCCGCCAGCGCCTGGCGCAGCTCCTCCAGGGAACTGTCCCCGGCGTTGCGCTCCATGTACTCCAGGTAGAGCTTCTCAATGTAGGCCCTGTCAAAGCTCGCCCGCTTCTGGGGTGCCATGGCGTCGAAGATGCGGTCGATGTCCTCCACCGTCAAAGTGTTCTTCTCCGTGAGGAACAGGGCGTAGTTGGGGTGGGCGTTGTGGCTGGCCGAAAGGTAGTTGGGCAAGGAGTACCCCCAGGGGTTTTGCTGGTAAAAGCCGCCCACCACCCGGTCGATGGCCCGCAGCAGGGGCTTCACCTGGTAGCGGCCCCCGGCGTTGTCGTTGAGGTGCTCTAAAAACAGCTCGGTGTTCAGGTTGCCGGCGCCCCGGCCCATGCCTTGGATGCTGGCGTCGATGAGCAGCGGCCGGCTGGAGCCCAGCTCCACCAGGGTCTGGGCGTTGGCGTAGGCCAGCTGCAAGTTGTTGTGAGAGTGGAACCCCACCTGGATGCCCTCGGCCAGGTTGTGCTCAATCAGGTAGAAAAACCGCAGCATGTCCTTGCGCTTCATGGTGCCAAAGCTGTCCACCAGGTAAAAGGCGTAGGGCCGCAGCTGGTTGGCCTTTTCAATGAGCTCCAGGTACTCCTGGTCCGTGTAGCTCAAAGCCACCATGGGCTGCAAAAACACCTTGTAGCCCTTCTCCTGGATGCGCCGCGCCGCCTCCAGCGCCGGGCCCCTGTCCTCCTTGTGGAACGTCACCCGGATGCCGTCCAAAGAGCTGCCGTCCCAGGTGGGCAGGTCCTCCACGTCGTAGGTGCCGTAGTCCAGCAGCGCCACAAAGAGCTTGCCCGCCCTATCCTCGGGCAGCAGCCGCGCCGCCTGCTCCAGGGTGTTGAACCGGGTGTAGTCCTCCTCATAGGGCTTTTTCTGGGTCAAAAAGCCGCACTCGATGATGTCCACCCCCGCCTGGACCAGGCAGTCCACCAGATAGCGGCTGTTGGCCAGGCCAAAGTGGCAGTCGTTGCAGTAGCCCCCGTCCCGCAGTGTGCAGTCCAGCACGCGCACCCGGCTCACAGGCAGGCCCCCTTTCCCAGCTGGAGCCCGTAGTTATACAGGGCGTCGGCGATGAGGAAGTCCTCCGCCTCGTCGATGTCCACGCTCTCCACCTCGCTGACGGTGACAAGCTTGGGCTTCTCCCCAATGCGCCGCCCCAGCTGGGTGATGACCTCCTGGCGGTAGATGTAAAACCCGCTGGTCTCCTGGTAGAGGGGCTCCAAATCCTGGGTGCGGGGGATGGCGTCCAGGGCGTAGTTAAAGGGCTTGCCGTCCTTCCATAGGAAGTCCCGCAGCTCCTTCACCGCAAAGGCGGAGTCATACGCCCCAGAGAGCACCGCCTCCAGCCCCTTCTCTATGGATTCCTTCCGCACAAAGGGCGCGGTGGTGTGGGTCATCACGTACACGTCCGCGGGGACTTCCCCGGCGAAGCGGGCCAGCACTTCGTTCATCTTGGTGGAGTCCTGGTCCAAATCCTCCCCCCGGCACAAGTACTCCACCCCCTGGGGCAGGTACTCCTGGATGCTGGGGTTGCTGCAATAGACGTACACCTTCTCAATGGCCTCCACCTCCAGCAGGGTGGAGAGGATGTACCAGCACAGCGGCCTGCCGTTGGTAAAGGGCTTTGTGTTCTTCTGGGGCAGGCGGCGGTTGTTCAGCTTCATAGGCACAACAGCTGCGACTTTCATCAGGGTTCCCTCCTTCTCAATATGCCATAGCGGCGCCGGGCGCTGCCTGTTCTACCACCAGCCGGGAAAGAAGCCTTTCGCATTCCTCCCAGGTCTTGGGGCAGAAGAAAAGCTCCGGGTTTGCCTGGCATAGGCGCTTTGTCTGCTCCAGCACGTCCCACCGCAGCTTGGAGGGCTCCTCCACCAGCTCCCACAAAAACACCGCCTTGGCGGGGATGCCCAGCACGCACCAGGGGTTGGTGGCCGCCGAGGAGCCCACCGTCAAAAACACCGTGCCCGCGAAGGAGTGGTTCAGCGCCACCAGCTCCCAGGGCACGGAGGTGTCCTGGTTGGTGCGGTAGCCCGCCAGGGCAAAGCGGTTCACCTGGTTGCGGGGGTGGGTTTTCACCAGCACGTTTTCCTTTCCCACCAGCTTCGCCACCCGGTCCAGCAGTGCCACGTCCCCAATGTCCACCCCGTCGCAGGGGTAGGATTCCTCAAAGAACACCACCGGGAAGTCGTACCGGTCCCCCAGCTTGTCGTAGCGGAAGAGGCGGTTCAGCAGCTCCAACGTGGCCGGGGCGTAGGCTTGAGGCAGCTTGTGCACAGGGCAGCCGGGCTTCCAGTCCAGGGTTTCGGGATGGAAAAGGTACATCCCCTGGAGCTTCTGCACCTGGTGGAGCTGCACCCGCACCTTGGGTGACGTGCTCTGCACCAGCCCGCCCACCTGCTGGGAGTAGGTGGTGGCGCCGTCCTCAAAGAGCAGCCATTGCAGCCGGGGGTTGCGGCGCTTCAAGGCCAAAATCAGGTATTGGTTCATCAGCGAGATGTTGGAAAACAGGAACACGCCGTAGCTGCCCTCCAGGTGGAGGAAACGCTCCAGCAGCTTTTCCGGCGCCACCGCCCCCAGCAGGATGTTCTTGGCGTTTTCCTTGTGGGCCAGGCGGTTTAGGCGCCGCTCCTCCAGATAGTACACCTGCCCGTAGGGCCAGATGTCCTTGGCCTGCTCCCAAAGCTTCCGGGCGCCGCTCATCTGGTCCGAGAGGATAAGGTCAGCCTCCTCTCCGGGGTAGTAGCAGGCCAGCACCTGGGCCGCCACCAAAAGCTGGTAGGGCGTGCAGCAAATGGCCAGAATACGCTTTCCCATGGCAAAAATCCTCCTGTGCGCATAGTTCCATACTGCCCCAGTATACAGGTGGATTGGTTTGGTTTTTGCTGTGTTCCGGTTAAATCTATGCAAAACCGCCTGGCGGGGAGATGGAGAAAAAAACTGGCACAGCGACATCGACTTAGAGCACCGAGTCCTCCACCTGGAGCGTGGCGTGAAAGAGGTCTGGCGCAGGGATGGACTGCAAGCTGAACCAGGCCGGGACGTGAAAGTTGGAAAGTTGAAATCCGCTACCAGCAAACGCACGGTGCCGCTGAACGACACCGCCATCGCCATGATAAAAGATTTACGGCAGGAGGCATACTTCGGGGAGGACACGCCCCTGGTGCCAGATGAGCATGGAAATTTCACTAGGCCGGTAAACTTTCGCAAGAGGTACTACCGCATCCTAGCAGCAGCAGAAATAGAGAAAAAGGGCCTGCACAGTTTGCGTCATACATTCGCATCCAGCTTGGTGAACGGTATCAAACAAGAGGACGGCAGCATCAAATCTCTAACGCCACGGCAAGTAGCCGACCTACTAGGCCACAGCACCAGCCAAATCACAGAACTGTACTACGTTAAAAAAGACACCTCTCGTCTACATTGCATCACAGACGGTTTCAACTTGTAACCAC
>FR893821.1:15670-15782 GCA_000435395.1 Firmicutes bacterium CAG:94 | reverse complement strand
CCTTTGAAAAGGCTGGCGAAACTTTTACGCGCCTTCGGCGTTTTCTTTCCATTACTTTTCTGCGAGGTGATTCCCTTGATTTCCATCATCGACTACGGCGCGGGCAATCTCC
>FR893821.1:3665-15617 GCA_000435395.1 Firmicutes bacterium CAG:94 | reverse complement strand
GGCTGCGACTGCCAAGTCACCGCTGACCCCGCCGCCCTGCTGGCCGCCGACGCCGCGGTGCTGCCAGGGGTGGGTTCCTTTGGCGATGCCATGGACCAGCTCCGGGCCCGGGGCTTGGAGCAGCCCATCCACGATTTTGTGGACTCCGGCCGGCCCTTTTTGGGCATTTGCCTGGGGCTGCAGATCCTCTTTGAAACCAGCGAGGAGTCCCCGGGCGCCCAGGGCCTGGGCCTGCTGAAGGGCCGCATTGTCCGCCTGCCCAGGGAGAGCGGCCTGAAAATCCCCCACATCGGGTGGAACTCCCTGGCGCTGAAAGAGGGGGAACCCCTGTTTGCCGGGCTGCCCCAAGAGCCCTATGTGTACTTTGTCCACTCCTACTATTTGCAGGCCCAGGAGGACGTAGTCACGGCCACGGCGGAATATGGGGCCACCATCCACGCGGCGGTGCGCAAGGGCAATTTGATGGCCTGCCAGTTCCACCCGGAGAAAAGCGGCCGGGTGGGGCTGCAAATCCTGGAGAACTTCGCGGCAATGCTGGGAAAGGGGGCGTGAGCATGTACGCCAAACGGATCATCCCCTGCCTTGACCTGAAAAACGGCCGGGTGGTAAAGGGGACCAACTTTGTGGGCCTGCGGGACGCCGGGGACCCGGTGGAGTGTGCCATCGAGTACGACAGCCAGGGCGCCGACGAGCTGGTGCTGCTGGACATCACCGCCTCCTCCGATGCCCGGGACATCATGGTGGACATTGTCACCCGGGTGGCGGAGAGCATCTTCATCCCCTTCACCGTGGGGGGCGGCATCCGCACCGTGGAGGACTTCACCCGCATCCTCCGGGCCGGGGCGGACAAGGTCTCCGTCAACTCTGCCGCGCTGAAAAACCCCGCCATCATCCAGGAGGCGGCCTATAAATTCGGCAGCCAGTGCGTGGTGGTGGCCATGGACGCCAAGCGCCGTCCCGAGGGGGGCTGGACCCTGTACCTCAACGGCGGCCGGGTGGACACCGGCAAGGACGCCGTGGCCTGGGCCCGCGAGGTGGAGCGCCTGGGGGCGGGGGAGATACTCCTCACCAGCATGGACTGCGATGGCACCAAGGCCGGCTACGATTTGGAGCTGACCCGGGCCATCTCCGAGGCGGTGAGCATCCCGGTGATAGCCTCTGGCGGGGCGGGGAAGCTGGAGCATTTCTACGACGCCTTCACCCAGGGCAAGGCGGACGCGGTGCTGGCGGCCAGCCTGTTCCACTTCCGGGAGATAGCTATTCCCCACTTGAAACAGTACCTGGCGGGCCGGGGTGTGCCGGTGCGCCTGGCGTGAGGAAAATCCCTTTGAAAAAATTTGAAAAAAGGGATTGACTTTCTCTAAAAACCTGTTATAATAAATACTGCCGTTCGGACAGGGCGGCAAAATAAAGCGGTATTGTGTAAGGGTAGCACAGCAGACTCTGACTCTGTTTGTCTGGGTTCAAATCCTGGTACCGCTGCCAAAAGCCTCGGTTGTTAAAATCCGAGGCTTTTTTACGAGGTGTGGCTCAGTTTGGTAGAGCGCTACGTTCGGGACGTAGAAGTCGCAGGTTCAAATCCTGTCACCTCGACCAAAAAGGATTCTGATTTTGATATAATCAGACAGAATCCTTTTTTCTTTTTATAAAAAGAAGGTGAACGAATATGGTTGGCATTACCACAGTAAATGGATTTCCTTCCTTAATGAGTGAACGATTTTCTTTATTTAAAGCTGCGGGCTTTGAATCTGTGTTACTTTGGTGGGGCCCCGGTGAAAAAGAAAGTCGCGGGGAACGTGTTGCCCTGGCTAAAAGGTATGGCTTGAGGATTGAGAATGTTCATGCCACTACAGATAATTTAAATGCGATTTGGCTAAATGATTCAGCAGGAAATCAAACGCTGGCAGAACTTGAGCAGGAACTTGAGGAGTGCTCCTATTTTGGCATTGGTACCCTGGTAGTGCATTTGACGAATGGAAGTGTTCCGCCCCCTGTTTCAAAAATTGGCATTTCCAGAATAGAGCGTTTGATTTATAGCGCTGAGAAAAACGGGGTGCGGATTGCATTTGAAAATCTGCGGACACCCGAGCATGTTCAATATGTGCTGAACCATTATTCTTCCCGTTTTGTTGGCCTATGTTACGATAGTGGGCACGAACACTTTTGGACACCGAATTTTGATTGGTTGAAGGAATACGGCTCTAGGGTATTTGCGATCCATTTGCATGATAATTGCGGGGAGAAAGATTCACATCTGGTGCCTTTTGATGGGGAAATTGATTGGCGCCAAAAATCGAAACAAATTGCCGACTCTTCCTATACTGGAAGCATTACGATTGAGAGCGAATATAATGTGAGCGCTCAGTATAGACGGTATGAATTGACTGACTTTTTATCCTATACATGTGAAAAGGGAAAACTGCTTGAAACTATGATTCAAGCGCAAAGATAGCTTTCATGCGTTATTTCAGATGTTTTTTGTTGCCGCACCTCGGGCGGTCAGTAAGATGCAGCCCCTTTTTTCTCTAGTTTTGGTCTGCGTTTTTCTTATGTTCTGTAAAACTCCTTGGAATTTCCTTGAATTTCCAAGGAGTTTTTGCTGCTGCGCCAGGTGCTGGCCGACGGCCGGGCCCAGAGGAGGCGAGGCTGCGTGCTCACCTGCAAGGCGGGGCTGGTCTCGTACTACGAGAAATTCGGCTTTCAAAACCGCGGGGTGTCCCCCTCGGCCTTGGCGAGGCAGACTTGGTACGACATGGCGGCGCTGTTCGCCCCAGGCCGTTGACATCTTCGCGACGCCGTGCTACAATCCCGGTAAAACCACAGCCGGGAAACGCCCGGCGGCATGAAAGCGGGGAGCAGTTATGTATCAGCACCATTTGGATTCCATTGAAAAAATGAAGGAGTACTTCCGCCCCACAGAGGGCATCATCGCCTTGGTACTGGGCGGCTCGGTGGCCAAGGGCAACGAGCGGCCCGACTCCGACTTGGACGCCCTGGTCATCCTCACCCCAGAGGCCTACGCCAAAAAGCTGGCAGAGGGCCGCACGGCGGAGTGCGTGTTTGGCCACTGCACCTATGAGGGCGGCTACTTCGACGTGAAGTACATGACAAAGGACTACATCCAAGCCGCGGCCCAGCACGGCAGCGAGCCCACACGGAACTCCTTTGTGGGGGCCCGGGTGCTCTTCTCCAGCGACCCGGAGGTGGCGGAGATTCTCCCAAAAATCGGCGTGTTCCCCCTGTGGGAGCGGGAGGACAAGATGCTTTCCTTTTACGGCAACTACCGCCTGAACAGCGGCTATTTCCTCAAGGGCTGCAAGGCGGAGGGGTATCTGCGGCTGCTCTCTGTGGGCCAGGTGGTGTACAGCGTGTACCGGATGATTCTCCAGGAGAACGAGATGCTTTTCCCCTGCAACCGCCGCTTAGAGGAGACCGTGGAGGCCGCCCCCCGCAAGCCAGAGGGCATTGTGGAGCTGGGCCGGCGGGCCGTGGCCACCCAGCGGGACGAGGACGTGGACGCCTTCTCCCAGGCCTATTTCGGCTGGACCACCTGGCATTTCCCAGAGGACTACAGCCTGCCCCAGGCCCGCTACACCCAGGACTTTGAGCAGTGGTGGTACCGGCCCCGGCCGCTGGTCAACGAGTGGTAAGCCGGCCCCAAACATGTATGGAGAAACTCCAAAGGCGCCTCCCAGCGGCTGGGGCGCTTTTTTTCATGCCGTGGCCAGTTGACAAGAAAATCACAGGATGCTACAATTTTTATAGTATGGTCCGCCCAAAAGGGAGGGCCAGAAAAATCAAAGACTGTTTTATAAGGAGGAATTGCATTGCAGATTTATGTATCCGCCAGCGTAAAGCGCAGCGGCGATGGCTCCCAGGCGGCGCCTTTCCAGACTATAAACGAGGCGGCCCAGGTGGCCGTTGCCGGCGATGAAGTCATCGTCCTGCCCGGCTATTACCGGGAGTGGGTCGACCCCAAAAACGGCGGCACGGCCGACGACTGCCGCATCACCTACCGTTCCCAGGTGCCCGGCGGCGCCGTCATCACCGGCTCGGAGGTTGTGAAGACTTGGGAGCCCTACCAGGGCGACGTGTGGGTGGCCCGTATCCCCAACGGCCTGTTTGGCAACTACAACCCCTACACCACGCTGATTGAGGGCGACTGGTACATCCCCTCCAAGCCCTTCCACACCGGCGAGGTCTACCTCAACGGCAAGTCCATGTACGAGGCCGAGGACCTGGAAGGCGTGCTCCAGCCCCAGGAGTACAAGTCCTCTTGGGATAGGGCTTTCACCATCTACCGCTGGTACACCTGCCAGGAGGATGGCAACACCGTGCTGTACGCCAACTTCCACGGCGCCAACCCCAACGAGGAGAACGTGGAAATCAACGTGCGCCGCAACTGCTTCTACCCCAGCAAGACCGGCGTGAACTACATCACCCTCTCCGGCTTTGTGGTGCGCCAGGCCGCCACCCAGTGGGCCCCTCCCACCGCTTACCAGGAAGGCATGATTGGCCCCCACTGGTCCAAGGGCTGGATTATTGAGGACTGCGAAGTCTCCGACTCCAAGTGCTCCGGCATCTCCCTGGGCAAGTTCCTTCAGCCGGAAAACGACAACAAGTGGCTGAAGACCAAGTACAAGGACGGCACCCAGACCGAGCGCGAGTGCATCTGCCTGGCCCAGATTCAGGGCTGGACCAAGGAGAACATCGGCCACCACATCATCCGCCGCTGCAACATCCACGACTGCGGCCAGACCGGCATTGTGGGCCATTTGGGCGGCGTGTTCTCCATCATCGAGGACAACCACATCCACCACATCAACAACAAGCAGAACCTCTCCGGCGCGGAGATTGGCGGCATTAAGATGCACGCCGCCATCGACGTGATTTTCCGCCGCAACCACATCCACCACTGCACCCGCGGCATCTGGCTGGATTGGCAGGCCCAGGGCACCCGCGTCACCCAGAACCTGTTCCACCACAACACCCTGCCCACCCTCAGCGAGGACCCCGACAAGGAGGAGTTCCTGGGCATTGGCGACGACATCTTTGTGGAGGTCTCCCACGGCCCCACGCTGATTGACAACAACATCCTGCTGTCCACCCGCTCTTTGAAGCTGGCTGCCCAGGGCATTGCCGTGGTGCACAACCTCATCGGCGGCGCCCTCACCTGCGTGGGCCGCGGCACGGACAACGGCGCCAAGACCCTGTCCTCCTCCCGCTACACCCCCTACCATGTGGCACACCGCACCGAGGTGATGGGCTTTATGACCTTCCTCCACGGCGACATGCGCTTCTACAACAACATCTTCGTCCAGCAGGACGTGCACCCCGCTTTGGTGAAGATGTGCGAGTTTGCCAAGGAGCACTACAACGAGTGGGATGACAACAACGTGGAAGTGGGCACCTTTAAGTACAACGGCTACCCAACCTTCGAGGAGTGGGACAAGCAGTTTGAGGGCTACTGCGGTATGGGTTCCGAGCCCAGCGACCGCTACTACAGCCACCTGCCCGTGTGGAGCGAGGGCAACGTCTACTTTGGCGGCGCCCAGCCCTGGGACAAGGAAAAGGACGCCAAGGTGGTGCCCGAGAAGGTCACCCTGAACCTGCGCGAAGAGGATGGCAAGTACACCTTGGAGACCAACCTCTACGAGCTGCTGCCTGAAGTGAAGGCCCCCGCTGTTTCCACCGAGCTGCTGGGCGCCGCCTTTGAGCCCGAAGAGAAGTTTGAGAACCCCGACGGCACCCCCATTGTGTTCAACCAGGACTACTTTGGCCGCCACCGGGCCATCAACCCCATGCCCGGGCCCTTTGAGTCCGCGGAAGAGCTCCAGGAAACCCTGTTTTGAGCGAAAACCTGACCCTGCGCCCCATTGGCCGCATCCGCACGGAGTTCCCGGAGAAATTCGGCATCCCCCGGCAAAGCGGCCTGGTGGAGGAGCTGCGGGCCGTGGTGGAGTTTGAGCGGGAGTTCCGCGCCCCCGAGGCCTTCCGGGGCCTGGAGGGGTTCTCTCACCTGTGGCTGCTGTGGCACTTTACCCAGAGCCAGGGGTGGTCCCCCACGGTGCGGCCGCCCCGGCTGGGGGGCAACCAGCGGGTGGGGGTGTTCGCCACCCGGGCGCCCTTCCGGCCCAACCCCATCGGCCTTTCCTGCGTAAAGCTGGAGAAGGTGGACTACACCGCGCCGGGCGGCCCTGTGCTGCTGGTGCGGGGCGCCGACCTGCTGGACGGCACGCCCATCTTCGACGTGAAGCCCTACGTCCCCCTGGCGGACTGCCGTCCCCAGGCGGTGGGGGGCTTTTCGGACCAGCACCGGGAGGACGGCCTTTCTGTGGACTTCCCGCCGGCGCTGCTGGAGCAGGTGCCGGAGGAAAAGCGGGCGGCCCTGTTGGGCGTGCTTGCCCAGGACCCCAGGCCCTCTTACCAGCACGACCCCCAGCGTGTGTACGGCATGGCCTTTGCCGGGCTGGAGGTGCGCTTTACCGTGGAGGGCAATATCCTAACGGTACGGGGGATAGAGGCAAAAGAATAAACCCTTTGGCGGGACGTCCCCAGTGGGCGCCCCGCTTTTTTGCGCCTGTTTCCGACGGCCTTCGCGGGGCGAATATGGTACCCTAATAGGTACGTCAAGTGGTCTTATACAGAAAACGCAGGTCTAATTTGTTCAGGAATTACAAAGTTTGCAAAGTATTTACCCAGGATTTAAAAGGAATCACTAAAAAGTACTTGAAATTTTTTTAGTTTATGTTATTATAACAGTAAAGAACCTGTGAAACCGGTGACAAAGGAGCGTTCAAACTATGGAACGTGAGAAGAATCTACCCAAAACCGGGCCCGGCAAGCAGCCGGATAACCCGCCGCTTTACCTGTTCCGCAGCGGCAAAAACCGCCGTTCTTACGAATATCTGGGCCTGCACAAGGCCACCCGCCAGGGCAAAGCGTGCATGGTGGCCCGGGTGTGGGCGCCCCACGCCAGGGAAGTCTCCCTGGTGGGGAATTTCTGCAACTGGGATAAAGCCAAGTATCCCCTGCAAAAAATTGACGACGCGGTGTGGGAGGGCTACACGGACTTTGTCTTTGAGCCCTACGAGCTGTATAAGTTCTACATCAAAACCGCCCAGGGCAAGGACACCTACAAGGCAGACCCCTTTGCCCGCCACACAGAGACGCGGCCCGGCACGGCCTCCCGCTGGGTGGAGCTGGAGGGCTACCAGTGGCACGATGGGGACTGGCTGCGCTATAAGGAGGAGAACCCCCACTACGAGCGGCCGGTGAACATTTACGAGGTTCACGCGGGCTCTTGGCGAAAATACGCCGACGGCAGCGTGTTCTCCTACGACAAGCTGGGGGATGAGCTCATCCCCTATGTGAAAGACATGGGCTTTACCCACATCGAGTTTATGCCCCTGACCGAGTACCCCTACGACGGCTCTTGGGGCTACCAGGTGATGGGCTACTTCGCCCCCACCTCCCGCTATGGGGAGCCCCAGGACTTTATGCGCTTTGTGGACAGGTGCCACCAGGCCGGCATCGGCGTCATCATGGACTGGGTGCCCGCCCACTTCCCCCGGGACGCCGCGGGCCTGGCCTCCTTTGACGGCACCCCCTGCTACGAGTACGAGGACCCCCGCAAGGGCGAGCACAAGGAGTGGGGCACCCTGGTCTTTGACTACGGCAAGCCCGAGGTGCAAAGCTTCCTCATGTCCAGCGCGGTGTATTGGCTGAAGGAGTACCACATCGACGGCCTGCGGGTGGACGCCGTGGCCTCCATGCTCTACCTGGACTACAACCGCCGGGACGGGGAGTGGATTCCCAACAAGGACGGCGGCAAGGAAAACCTGGAAGCCGTGGCCTTCCTCCAGGCGCTCAACGAGGCGGCCTTTGCCGAGGCGCCCCACTGCATGATGATTGCGGAGGAGTCCACCTCTTGGCCTCTGGTGAGCCGGCCCACCTACATGGGCGGCCTGGGCTTTAACTACAAGTGGAATATGGGCTGGATGAACGACATGCTCCGCTACATGTCCATGGACCCGCTGTTCCGCAGCGGCAACCACGACGCCCTGACCTTCTCCTTCTTCTACGCTTTCTCCGAGAACTTCATCCTGCCCATCTCCCACGACGAGGTGGTCTACGGGAAGGGGTCTCTCATCAATAAGATGCCCGGCGACGACAAGATGAAGGCCGACCAGATGCGGGCTTTCGTCAGCTATATGATGGCCCACCCGGGCAAGAAGCTCCAATTTATGGGCACGGAATTTGCCCAGAAGAACGAGTGGAACTTTGAAAAGGAGCTGGAGTGGGGCCTGCTCCAGTACCCCGAGCACCAGCAGGCCCAGGCCTTCTTCAAGGCGGTGAACCACTTCTACCTCTCCCGCCCCGAGCTGTGGGAGATTGATTTCTCCTGGGAGGGCTTTGAGTGGATTTCCAACGACGACTACCAGCAAAGCGTCATCGCCTTCCGCCGCAAGGCCAAGGACGGCCGGGAGCTGGTGGCGGTGTGCAACTTTGTGCCCGTCCAGCGGGAGAACTACTGCATCGGCGTGCCCATCCGGGGCACCTGGGCTGAGGTGTTCACCTCAGACGCCACGGCGTTCGGCGGCGGCGGCGTGACCAACGGCAGCGCCATCAAGACCCAGGACGTGCCCATGCATGGCTGCGAGCAAAGCGTCTCGCTGACCTTGCCGGGCTGCTCGGTGTTCTTCCTGGAGTGCGTGAAAAAGACCCCCAAGCGGGTCCGGCGCGCGCCCGCCAAAAAGACGGCATCCAAAACCGCGGCCAAGGCGAAACCCGCCGCGGAAGCCAAGCCCAAGGCAGAGAAAAAGCCTGCCCGGGGCGGCAAGAAAAAGACCGGGGCGAAAGCCCCCTGACACTGGGGTAAAGAAGCGGCCCGCCTTCCCGGCGGGGCATCCCCAGGGGTGGGCCGCTTTTTCACACATAAACATTGAAAGATTAGGAGGACGCTAAAATGTTACCCAAACAAGAGGTTGTGGCCATGCTGCTTGCCGGCGGCCAGGGCAGCCGTCTGGGCGTGTTGACGAGGAACCTCGCCAAGCCCGCGGTGCCTTTCGGTGGGAAATACCGCATTATCGATTTTCCCCTTTCCAACTGCGTAAACTCCGGCATCGAGACGGTGGGTGTGCTCACCCAGTACCAGCCCCTGGAGCTGAATGACTACATCGGCAACGGGCAGCCCTGGGACCTGGACAGCAACAACGCCGGTGTCCACGTGCTGCCCCCTTACCAGAAGCAGAAAAAGACCGACTGGTACAAGGGCACGGCCAATGCCATTTATCAGAATATCCCCTTTATCGAGCGCTATAACCCCGATTACGTGGTGGTGCTCTCCGGCGACCACATCTACAAGATGGATTACTCCAAGATGCTGGCCTACCACAAGGAAAAGGGCGCTGCCTGCACCATCGCCGTGTACGAGGTGCCCATGGCAGAGGCCTCCCGCTTTGGCATTTTGAACACCAACGAGGACGGCTCTATCTACGAGTTCGACGAGAAGCCCAAGAAGCCCAAGAGCAATAAAGCCTCCATGGGCATCTACGTCTTCACCTGGGAAAAGCTGCGCAAGTACCTGGAGCAGGACGAGGAAGACCCCAAGAGCCAGAACGACTTTGGCAAGAACGTGCTGCCCGCCATGCTGAATGCCGGCGAGGCCATGTACGCCTACCGGTTTGAGGGCTACTGGAAGGACGTGGGCACCATCGACAGCCTGTGGGAATCCAACATGGATTTGCTGGACCCCAACGTGCCCCTGGAGCTCAACGACCCCGAGTGGCGCATCTACTCCCGCAACCCGGTTATGCCCCCCCACTATGTGGCCAAGGGCGCTACCATCCAGAACTCCCTGGCGGCAGAGGGCTGCAATGTTTACGGCACAGTGGATTTCTCCGTGCTGTTCGCGGGCGTGTACGTAGCCCCCGGCGCCACGGTGCGGGATTCCATCATCATGCCCGGCGCCCGCATTGAGGAGGGCGCCACGGTGCAGTACGCCATTGTGGCGGAGGATTCCGTGGTGGGCGCCAACTCCGTTGTGGGCCAGCGCCCCGAGGATGTGGAAAACAAAGAAGACTGGGGCGTGGCCGTCATTGGCCCGGGCTGCAAGCTGGCCCCCGGCACTGTGGTGCCCCCCAAGGCTATGATCGACGCTGAGGAGGTGGAGAAGTAATGCGCGGCAACGACGTTATCGGCATTTTGTTTGCCTATGTACATGAAGAGCGGGTGCGTGAACTGACCCAGAACCGGGTGATGGCTTCCGTGCCCTATGGCGGGCGCTACCGCCTGGTGGACTTCCCCTTGTCCAACATGGTGAATTCCGGTATCAACAAGGTGGGCGTTATCACCGAGCAGAACTACCAATCTTTGATGGACCATCTGGGCTCCGGCAAGGCCTGGGACCTCTCCCGCAAGCGGGAAGGCCTGTACCTGCTGCCTCCCTTTGGCGCGGAGACCATGCGCACCGAGGGCAAAATCAGCTCTTTGGCCTCCATCATGCGGTTTTTGAAGAATTCCCACGAGGAGTACGTGCTCCTCTCTGACTGCGACACCGTGGCCAACATCGATTACAAAGAGGTGTTCGCTTTGCACACCGCCAAAGAGGCGGACATCACCATCATCTACCGCCACGGCACCTCTCCCGATACGGACAAGAACGTGGTCTACACCGTGGACCCCGAGGGCTTTATCCGGGATATGGTGGTCAAGCGCGGCAGCGATACCGACTGCAACTTTGGCATGGGCATGTGCCTCATCGGCCGCAAGCGGCTGATGGCCATGATTGAAGAGTGCATGGGCCGCAACCTCTACGACTTTGACCGGGATCTGCTCCAGCGCAACCTGCCCGAGCTGCGGGTGGTGGGCTACGAGTTTACCGGCGCGGCCTACTGCATCTCCTCCTTGGGCAGCTACTTCAAGGCCAACATGGCTTTGATGGAGCCCAAGGTGCGCACCCAGCTGTTCGAGCCCGGCCGGCCTGTGTACACCAAGGTCCGCGACGACATGCCCACCCGCTACGGCCTGGGCTCTGTGGTGTCCAACTCCATTGTGGCCGACGGCTGCCTGATTGAGGGCGAGGTGGAGAACTGCGTGCTCTTTAGAGGCGTGCAGGTGCACAATGGCGCCAAGCTGCGCAACTGCGTGATTATGCAGGATTCCATCATCGGCGAGAACAGCCGTTTGGACTTTGTGGTGGCCGATAAGGACACCGTGTTCGACCCCAACCGCACGCTGATGGGCTACCAGACCTATCCCGTGTTTGTGGCCAAGGGCAGCAAGGTGTAACCAAAGCGCCCGGCCCGCCTCCGGCCCCGCCTGGCTCACTGCGGGGAGGCCCCGGCAGCACGGGGAACGGGGGGAGGACCCTGTGAGCGGAAAGACATTGAGGTACCAGTATGAAAGTTCTGTTTTGCGCCAGCGAGGCGCTGCCCTTCTCCGCCACCGGCGGGTTGGCAGACGTAGCCGGCTCTTTGCCCCAGGCGCTGCGGGCCCGGCTGATTGGCTGCCGGGTGGTGGTGCCCCTGTACGACGGCATCCCCCAAGAGCTGCGGGACCAGATGCACTTTGTCACCAGCATCAGCGTGCCGGTGGCATGGCGGCGGCAGTATTGCGGCATCTTTGAGGCCAAGGTGAACAACGTCATCTACTACCTCATCGATAACCAGTACTACTTTAAGCGCAGCGGCATTTACGGCCATTTTGACGACGCCGAGCGCTTTGCCTTCTTCTCCCGGGCCATTTTGGAGATGCTGCCCTATATCGACTTTAAGCCCGATATCATCCACGCCAACGACTGGCAGACCGCCTTGGTGCCCGTGTACTACCGGCTGTTCTACGCCAACAATGAGTGGTACTCTGGTATAAAGACGCTGTTTACCATCCACAACATCCAGTACCAGGGCCAGTATGGCAAGGAAATCCTGGAGGACGTGTTCGGCATCCCCA
>FR893821.1:0-3613 GCA_000435395.1 Firmicutes bacterium CAG:94 | reverse complement strand
TGGAGTTCAACCGGGACGTGAACCTGATGAAGGGCGCCATTGAGTGTGCCAACTGGGTTTCCACCGTCAGCCCCACCTACGCCCAGGAGATTTTGGACCCCTGGTTTGCCCACAAGCTGGACCCCATCCTGCGGGAGCGCAGCTGGAAGCTCTCCGGCATTTTAAACGGCATTGACACCGAGAACTACAATCCCGCCACCGACCCCAACATCTATGCCCACTACTCCCGGGAAGACAGGGCCAATAAGGCCGTGAACAAGCAGAAGCTGCAAGAGCGGCTTTGCATTGAGCAGAACCCCGACCTGCCCCTTGTGGGCATGGTCACCCGGCTGGTGTCCCACAAGGGCCTGGACCTGGTGAAGGAGGGCGTGGACAACGTGATGGAGTACTCCAACGCCCAGTTTGTGGTGTTGGGCAGCGGCGACCTGGAGTATGAGAACTACTTCAAGTGGATGCAGGAGAAGTACCCTGGCCGGTTCGTCATGTGCCTGGGCTTTGTGCCGGAGCTCTCCCGGAAGATCTACGCCGGCGCGGACATCTTCCTCATGCCCAGCAAGAGCGAGCCCTGCGGCCTGTCCCAGATGATTGCCCTGCGCTACGGCACCATCCCCGTGGTACGGGAGACCGGCGGCCTGAAGGATTCCATCACCGACAGCGGCGATGGCAAGGGCAACGGCTTCACCTTCAAGACCTACAACACCGGCGACATGCTCCACTCCCTGCACCGCGCCATCTATGCCTACAACTCCGATAAGGAGGGCTGGGGCGTGCTGGTAGACAGGGCCATGGGCTGCGACAACAGCTGGGGCCGGTCCGCCAATGAGTACATCCGCCTGTACAAACAGATTTTAAAGGGTTAATATTTGCGTGTCCCTCCAAAGAGGGCCGCTGCCTTGGGCAGTGGCTCTCTTTCTTTTTGACAAAAAAGCTCCCACCCAAAACAGGTGGGAGTGTTTCTTTCTGTATTGGCACGGCGGGCTTTGCTAGCTCACCCCTGCCGCAGCACCTTCTCCAAGGGCTTGCCCTTGGCCAGCTCGTCTACCAGCTTGTCCAGGTACCGGATTTCCCGCAGCAGCGGGTCCTGGATGGCCTCCACCTTCACCCCGCACACCGAGCCTGTGATAAGGCCCCGGTTGGGATGGGGCGCTGGCGCCTGGCGGAAGAAATCCCCGTAGGCGATGTCACTTTCCAGCAAGGCGGCCAGCTGCTCCTGGCTGTACCCGGTGAGCCAGCAGGCGGCCGCGTCCACCTCTCCCCGGGAACGGCCCTTTTTCTCCGCCTTGGCCACCAGCAGTGGGTAGACCTTTTGCAGCTTCATCTGAAAGACTTTTTCGTTGGACATGGTTTCCTCCTTACCGGGGCTGGGCGTACTCCAGGCAAACCGTGTAGATGGCGTTGTAGGCCGCACTGGAGATGCCGCCCCGACGGTACTTTTGATAGGCCTCCCGGCACAGCTGGGAAAACTCTGGGGAGTCCCCCAAAGCCCGGCCCAGCTCCCTGGCCCGACGCAGATAGGCCTGTTCTTTGGCTTGCTGTGTCCCTTCCATAGCGCCGCCCCCTTTGAGAGAATCATATCACGATCCCTTGATTGGCGCAATGGGGGTGCGAAAGTATAGGCGCGGCATTCTCTTGGCTATCAAAGGCGCTGGTTTTATTTCCAACAAGCTACTGAATTCCAATATGACCTTGGACTTTGCCTATACCCTCTATCTGATTTTGGCAAGCACACCGGAAATCCCCAAAGACCAAATAAAACGGTTTGTTCAGAAATGGTTTGTGCTTTCTACACTGACGTCTCGCTACACGGCTTCCCCAGAATCTCAAATGCATCGGGATATGCAGAGCATTGAAGAAAAGGGATTTCTCAATTTCTTCGCAGAAATAGAAGCCTCTGCGCTTTCAGAGAGTTTTTGGCGAGTGACATTGCCTCAGAATCTGGAAACCTCCTCTGTGAATAGCCCTGGGTTCCGGGCGTTTTTGGCTGCCCAGGTGTACTGTCACAGTGATTCTTTGTTCATGAATGGAATGGAAGTGAGGGATCTCTTATTGATTGCTGGAGATATTCATCACATCTTCCCACGGGCTTATTTGAAGAAGCAGGGGATCGATAATCGAGCCAGGTACAACCAGGTTGCAAATTATATCTATCTGGACACGCAGGTGAATAAGGCGATTGGGGATCAGGCTCCTTGTGAATACTTTGGAAAAGTGATTCAGCAGTGCGAAACAAAAGCTCCTGTTTTAGGAAATGTCGTGGATACGGAACTATTGAAAAGAAATTTGGACGAAAACTGTATTCCTCAAGCAATTCATCAAATGGACTTTACAAATTATGAGGAGTTTCTTTCTCAGCGCAGATATTTGATGGCGGCCAAGATGGAAGAATATTATAGAAGCTTATAACATGAAAAACCGCACCCAGATCATTCTGCGTGCGGTTTTTTGGCGGAGATGAAGAAATTTGAACTCTTGCGCCGGTTTGAACCGACCTACCGCATTTCGAGTGTGTCCGGAATTTCCGAACCTGGCGGAATTTGACGGAAGCTGAGGGAAGCTGTGGGAACTCCAAAAAGCCAGAGTTTTCGCGGGTTTTGAGAAGACAGAAAAGAAAAAAGAGAGGAAATTCCTAGGTCGGGAAGTCCCCGCAGGGAGGGGAAAGTTCTAACGGATTTCTAAGAAACGCCCCGTAGAAAACCCGTAGAAATCCAGAAAAAAGCGCCCCCAAAACCCACACGCTGGCAGTGCGGATTTGGGGGGTGTTTTAGCGGGACAGTCTCCTTGTGCGGCGGGGAGGTCGGAGCTATTGGCAGGAATCTTTCTGTTCTGGGTGATGCGTAGATGTATGGTCCGCCCCCGTGGCTGTGGATGCTGAGGGCCGTGGGGCCGGCCCATCAAGGCTGACAAGCAATCCCCCCTCACAGTGTGAGAGGGGATTTGCGTCACAGCAGCTCTCTTGTTTTTCTGGCGAGATAAAGCGGGATGTTCGTGATGGCGCCATCCTTGCGATACCCCCGCTTGGAAAAGCGAAGTGCGTGTTCAGGATGACGGTTTGCAATGTACCGTTTGAAAGATGGCGCGGACTTGTCTTCGCCGCCCTTTGCTTCCACGGGGATGATTTCCGTACCGTTTTGCAGCAGAAAGTCAATTTCTCCGGTTTTGTCCGAGTAATAGCGAGGTTCTACCTCAAACTGCCCGCGAAGCTGCTGCAAGACATAGTTCTCGGTTAGCGGCCCTTTGAACTGATAGTCCGCTTTCAGCAGGATGGCGCTGTTGTCGATACCAGCCATGTGCTTGAGCAGCCCTGTATCAAACAGGAACAACTTGAATTGATCGAGCTTGTCAAAGGCGGAAAGGGGATGTTCCATCTTGGAGACATTGTAGATGCGGTTGAGCATACCGGCTGAGACAAGCCATTCGATGGCTTCTTCAAAGTCCCGCGCCCGGCCGCCCTGCCGGACAGCGCCGTAGATAAACTTTTCATTGGATTTGGCAAGCTGGGAGACAATGCTGCGGAACACCATCAGGATGCGCCCGCTGTTCACCTTTCCGTTATGCTTGGAAAAGTCGTTTTCGTATATTTCCACCAGTTCTCGCTGGATTTGGGAAACCGCCG
>FR893820.1:18926-34388 GCA_000435395.1 Firmicutes bacterium CAG:94 | reverse complement strand
CGGAGAGCAGCCCGGGCATGGGCGCCATGACGCAGTGGCCCTGGGCGTCCTTCTGGCCGGTGCGGGCCCCCAGCACCAGCGTGCCGCCGGAGCGGACATACTCCTCCAGCAGCTGGGCCCGCTGGGGGGTGAGGATTTCCTGGTGGGGGCAGAACAGCACGGGGTAGCGCTGCAAGTCCTCCAGGGCGGCGTGGTCCAGGTAGAGGGCGTCCATGGGGGTGTGGGCCAGCTGGCTGGCCACAAACAGCTCCATCTCGCTGGCGTTGGCCAAGTCGCCGTGCCAGGCGTCCAGCTGGGCGTCGAACACGTTGTCGTAGTCCTTCACCAGGCCCAGCAGGGCGATGTACTCCGCCCCGGCCATCTCCTGGATAGCCTCCACCCGGGCGTGGAGCCGCTGGAGCTCCGCCAGCTTCCGGTTGGGCCGGTTGTCATAGTCCAGCAGGCCGTGCCAGTACATCTCCGGGCCGTAGGTGACGGTGCGCCACCGGAAGAAGCTGACATAGTCCGCGCCGTGGGCGATGCTCTGCATGGCCCACAGCATCATCTGGCCGGGCTTGGGCGCCGGGGCCGACCGGGTGGAGCTGCCCCCCGCGCCGGCCTGCTGCTCCATAATGCCGAAGTGGGGGCACACCGAGCGCACTTCCATCAGGTTCTTGCCCCACTTCCTGTCGTTTAGGGTGGTGTTGTGCCGGGGGTCGGCGCCCATGGCAAAGGCGAAGTTGGGATAGCTGTCGTAGGTGTAGACGTCCAGGCAGTCCTCCACCAGGCGGTGGTTGTCCAGGCTGCCGAACATGCCGTTGGTGGTGATAAAGTCCCCGGGCTTTCTGTACTTGCGCAGGATGTCGCACTGCATCTGGCAGAAGCGGGTGGCGCTTTGGGACACAAAGCGGATGTAATCCAGCTGCTGGTTGGGGTTAACCCCGTCGCCATAGGTAGTGCGGGGCACGTAGACCTGCTCCCAGCTGGTGTAGGTCTGGTCCCAGAACACCGCGCCCCAGGCCTGGTTTAAGGCCTCCAAGGTGCCGTACTTCTCCTGGAGGAACTGCCGGAAGGCCACGGTGTCGCTCTCGGAGTAGAACTGCTGGGTCTCGCAGTTGAACTCGTTGTCAATCTGCCAGCCCACAATGCAGGGCCGCTTGCCGTAGTGCTGGCCCAGCTGCTCCACCACCCGGGCAGCCAGCTCCTGGTACTTTTTGGAGTTGTAGTTGTAGTGCCGCCGCATGCCGTGGCGGTACAGGACGCCGTCCCGGCGGGCGTTGAGCACCTCGGGGTACTTGTCCGTCAGCCAGGCGGGGGGCGTGGCGGTGGGGGTGCCGAAGATGACCTTCATCCCCTTGGCCTCCGCCAGGTCTAAAAACTCGTCCCAAAAGGCGAAGGTGAACTGGCCCTCTTGGGGCTCTACCAAACTCCAGGCGAACTCCGCGATGCGGATGGTGGTTATGCCGTGGGCCAGCATCCTGTCCAAATCGCTTTCCCACAGGGACTTGTCCCAGTGCTCGGGATAGTAGCAGGTGCCAAGCTCCAGCTTGCCCCACTGGAAATTCTGTTTGCGTTCCATGGTATGGTTACTCCTCTCTGGCGGCCGCCCCGTGGGAAGCCGCCCCATTCTCCCTCTATCTTAGCGGAGTTTTAGCCGCAATGCAACACATCTTTCCTGGCAAAGCACAGTTTTTCCAGCTTTCCGGCGAATTTCTACTGGTCTTGTGAAGGTTTTTCTGGTATACTTAGAGAAGAGTATTGTTTCTTTTCGCAACTGTGTTGCCAGCCCCGGGTCAGCGGGTAAATCTAAATACGAAAGCGAAGTGTATGGATGCGAAAAAATCTAAAAGCGAAAACTCTTGAATCCCTCTCCTCGGTACTGCCTATCACGGCCCTTGTGCTGCTGCTAAGCTTTACCCTGGCCCCCGACATGCCCGTGGGAACCCTGATGATGTTCCTGCTGGGGGCCATCCTCCTGGTTGTGGGGATGGGGCTCTTTTCCCTGGGCGCCGATATGGCCATGATGCCCATGGGCGACAGCGTAGGCGGCGAAGTGGTGCGCCTGGGCAAGCGCTCTGTGTGGCCCATCCTCCCCATTGTGTTCCTCATTGGCGCCTTTATCACCATGGCCGAGCCAGATTTGCAGGTGCTGGCAAACCAGGTGCCCGCCGTGCCGGATATGGTCATCATCCTGACGGTGGCGGCAGGCGTTGGCGTGTTCCTGGTGATTTCCGTGGTGAACACCTTGAAGGAGAAATTCTCCCTCAACAGCCTGCTGCTGTTCTTTTACATTTTGGTGTTCCTTTTGGCCTTTATTGTGCCCGGCGAGTTTTTGGCCGTGGCCTTTGACTCCGGCGGCGTGACCACCGGCCCCATCACCGTGCCCTTTATCATGGCCCTGGGCATTGGCGTGGCCTCCACCCACAGCGACGGCCAAAAGGCCGAGGACAACAGCTTTGGCATGGTGGCCCTGTGCAGCATTGGGCCCATTTTGGCGGTGCTGATTATGGGCATCTGCCTGCGGGGCACGGAAATCTCCTACACCCCCTTCACCATCACCGACACCTACACCTCCCGGGAGGCCGGCGCCCAGTTTTTGCACGGCTTCCCCGAGTATATGCAGGAGGTGGCCGTGGGCCTGCTGCCCGTGGTGGTGTTCTTCGCGCTGTTCCAAATCTTTTCCCTGCATTTGAAAAAAGACGCCCTCATCCGCCTGCTGGTGGGCATCGCCTACACTTATGTGGGGCTGGTGCTGTTCCTCACCGGCGTGAATGTGGGCTTTATGCCCGCCGGCACCTACCTGGGCAGCACCATCGCCCAGCTGCCCTACAACTGGATTTTAATCCCCATCGGCATGGTGGTGGGCTACTTTATTGTGGCGGCCGAGCCCGCTGTCCACGTGCTGAACAAGCAGGTGGAGGAAGTCACCGGCGGCGCCATCCCCCAGCGGGCCATGAACCTGAGCCTCTCCATTGGCGTGGCGGTTTCCGTGGGCCTGGCCATGACCCGTGTCCTAACGGGCATTTCCATTTTGTGGTTTTTGGTGCCCGGCTATGCCATTGCCCTTATCCTCTCCCGGAAGGTGCCCAAAATCTTCACCGCCATTGCCTTTGACTCCGGCGGCGTTGCCAGCGGCCCCATGACCGCCACTTTCCTGCTGCCCTTTGCCATGGGCGCCTGCAGCGCCCTGGGGGGCAACGTGCTCACCGATGCCTTTGGCATTGTGGCCATGGTGGCCATGACGCCCCTGGTCACCATCCAGTGCCTGGGCGCTTTCTACCAGCGGAAGCTGCGCCGCACGGTGGAGGTCACCGCGGCGGAGATTTCCACCATGTCCTCGGAGGACATCATCGAGTTTGACGACGTGTAAGGGAGGATACCTGTGGAACATTTTAAGCTGATTATCACCATTGTAGACCGGGGCAAGGGCGGTAAGGCGGTAGACCTCTACCGCAAGCACCACCTGCACTTTGACTTTGCCTGCCTGGGCGCGGGCACAGCCAGCTCGAAAATCCTCAACTATTTCGGCTTGGACGAAACCGCCAAAGAGCTGGTGTGGACCCTTTCCCCCGCCAGCCGCATCCCCCGCATTCTGCCGGAGGCCCGCCGTGTGCTGGACCTGGACACCCCGGGCAAGGGCATTTTGTTTACGGTGCCCCTGTCGGGGGTCAGCGCCCAAATCCCGCCTGTACTGATTAAGCCGGAATATGAAAAGGAGGAACCGACCATGGAAGAAGCCAAAACCACCCCCAAGGGCCATCCCTACCACCTGGTGCTGGCCATTGTCAACCGGGGCTGCTCCGAGCAGGTGATGGAGGCCGCCCGCCCCGCCGGCGCCAGAGGCGGCACTGTCATCCTGGCGCGCCGGGTGGGCTATGAGGACGTCCAGAACATGCTGGGCTTTACCCTGCAGCCCGAGAAAGAAATCGTGGCCATCTTGCTGCCCCAGGAGCAGAAGCTCCCTGTGATGCAGGCCATCAACCGGGAGGCCGGCCTGAAGACCGACTGCCAGGGCGTGCTCTTCTCCTTGCCTGTGGACGACATCATGGGCTTGCAGGAGCTGCTGAAAAAATAAATCCATCCCCAAAACAAAAGGGAGGGCGCCTGGGGCGTCCTCCTTTTTCGCTGCCCGGCGGGCAAAAAAAGAGGAGAAGCGTTTCCGCTTCTCCTTGTCTCTCATTTGCCGGGCTTTGCCTTCAAGCGGGCCAGGGCCCGGGCCAAGGCGGCCTGGGTTTGGATGTACTCGTGCTGGCTCTGCTTTTGGCGCAGGCGCTCCTCGGCACGGTGCTTGGCAGCCAAGGCGCGGTTGCGGTCGATGTCCTCGGCGCGCTCGATGGTGGCCGCCAGGACGATGACGCGCTCGGGCATAACCTCCACGCAGCCGTCGCTGGCCACGCACATGTGCCAGCGGCCCTCCTGGTCCTGATAGCGCACAATGCCTGCGGTGATGGCCGTGACCATGGGCTCGTGGTTGGGCAGCACCCCATAGGCGCCGTCCAGGCCGGGGAGGATAATCTGCCGGGCGTTGCCCGAGTAAAAGATGTCCTGGGGGGAGACCATCTCCAGATAGAATGTGGAAGCCATGGAAAGCCCTCCTTACGCTTCTTCCTTGCTCTTCTGCCAGACCTCGTCAATGGTGCCCATGTTGTTGAAGCACACCTCGGAGACGTTGTCCAGCTCGCCGCCCAAAATGGCCTCGAAGCCCTTGATAGTCTCCGCCACGGGCACATAGCGGCCCTCTTTGCCGGTGAAGGCCTGGGCCACAAAGAAGGGCTGGGAGAAGAACCGCTGGATTTTCCGGGCCCGGCTGACGGTGAGCTTGTCCCCGTCGGAGAGCTCCTCCATGCCCAGAATGGCGATGATGTCCTGCAGCTCCCGGTAGCGCTGGAGCACCTCCTGGGTGGCGCGGGCCACGTCGTAATGGCGCTGGCCCACCACGTCGGGCTCCAAGGAGCGGGAGGTGGACTCCAGGGGGTCCACGGCGGGGTAGATGCCCTGCTCCACAATCTTACGGGACAGCACGGTGGTGGCGTCCAAGTGGGCGAAGGTGGTGGCGGGGGCCGGGTCGGTCAAGTCGTCGGCAGGGACGTACACCGCCTGCACCGAGGTGATGGAGCCGTTCTTGGTGGAGGTGATGCGCTCCTGCAAGGCGCCCATCTCGTTGGCCAAGGTGGGCTGGTAGCCCACGGCGGAGGGCAGGCGGCCCATCAGCGCGGAGACTTCCGAGCCGGCCTGGACGTAACGGAAGATGTTGTCGATAAACAGCAGCACGTTCTGGTGCTCGTGGTCCCGGAAGTACTCGGCCATGGTCAGGCCGGTGAGGGCCACCCGCATACGGGCCCCGGGGGGCTCGTTCATCTGGCCAAAGACCAGGGCGGTCTTCTCAATAACGCCGGACTCGGTCATCTCCCGCCACAAGTCGTTGCCCTCGCGGGTGCGCTCGCCCACGCCGGTAAAGATGGAATAGCCTCCGTGCTCGGTGGCGATGTTGCGGATAAGCTCCTGAATGAGCACGGTCTTGCCCACGCCGGCGCCGCCGAACAGGCCAATCTTGCCGCCCTTGGCGTAGGGGGCCAGCAGGTCGATGACCTTAATGCCCGTCTCCAAGATCTCCACCGCGGCGCTCTGCTGGGCAAAGCCCGGCGGGTCCCGGTGGATGGGCCACTTCTCCTTGCAATCGGCAGGGCCCTTGTCGTCGATGGTGTCGCCCAGCACGTTGAACATCCGGCCCAGGGTCCCCTCCCCCACAGGCACGCGGATGGGCCCGCCGGTGGCGGTGACAGCCATGCCGCGGGTAAGGCCCTCGCTGGTGGCCAGGGTGATGCAGCGCACCGCGCCGTCGCCCAGATGCTTTAAAACCTCCAGCACCTGGGTTTCGCCGCCGTTTTCCACGGTCAGGGCGTCGTAGATTTTGGGCAGCTTCCCGCTTTCAAACTGAACGTCCACCACAGGCCCCAGGACCTGCAGCACCTTCCCTTGATTTCCTTCCATGAAAGGGACCCCTTTCTTCTATGGTTTCTCGGGGGCAACCCCCGGCAGCATTCTCAAAACAAACCGGCGCCCTACTGCTGGTTCAGGGCCTCGGCGCCCCCGGCAATCTCGGTGATTTCCTGGGTGATGGCCCCTTGGCGGGCCCGGTTGAACTCTAGGGACAGCGTTTTCAGCATGTCCCTGGCGCTTTCCGACGCGGAATCCATGGCGCTCATGCGGGAGCTCTGCTCGCTGCAGAAGGACTCCACCAGCGCCGCGAATATATACCCCCGGATGACGCCGGGCACCAGCACATCCAGCACCGCCTCGGGAGAGGGCTCGTAGCGCACCACGTCCCGGTACTGGTCGGCCTCGGAGAGGCCCCGCCGGGCGCTGAGCATGGCCCTGTCCAAAGGCAGCAGCTTGATAATCTCCGGCTCCATGCGCATGGCGGAATAGGAGTGGGTGAACACCAGGTAGATCTCATCCAGGGCGCCCCGCTCGTACAGGTCCATCAGCGTGCCGCAGATGTCCTGGGCGCGGTCCAGGGTGGGGTCTTGGGCGGTGTACATAAACTCCGCGTCAATGGGGATGTTCTTCTTCTCAAAGTAGTGGCGGCCCATCTGGCCGATGAGGAACAGCGTGGAATCCTGCTTGCGGGCCAGGTAGCTCTCCGCCAGCTTCAGCACGTTGTGGTTGTAGGCGCCGGCCAGGCCCTTGTCCCCTGTGATGACCACAAAGCCGGTCTTGCGCTCCTCCTTGGGCTTGTGGTGGCCCTCGATGTAGCGGTGCTGCAGCTGGGGGGAGTGGCGGAAAATATCCAGGATGGTTTTGGCCAGCCTGTCAAAATAGGGCTCCACTTCCTGCAGCTGCTTGCGGGCCTTTTTCACCTTGGCGGAGGAGATCAGATACATGGCGTTGGTGATTTTCAACGTCTGCTGGATGCTCCGCATCCGGCCGCGGATCTCGGTTATGCCTGCCATGTGGCGCTCACCTGCTTCTTATAGGCTTCGCAGCACTCCCGGATGGCCTGCTCCCCTTCGGGGGAGAGCTCGCCGGTGCTGTTGATGGCTTCCATCACTTCGGGGCGGGTTTCCTCCATGGCGTCCGCCAGGCCCCAGGCAAACTCCCGGGTGCGCTCCACCGGCACGTCGGCCAGCAGCTTTTGGGTGGCGGCATAGAGGATGACCACCTGCCGGGCCACGCTCATGGGGTGGTACAAAGGCTGCTTGAGGATTTCCACCAGGCGGTTGCCGTGGTCCAGGGCCTCCTTGGTGGCAGAGTCCAAATCAGAGCTGAACTGGGTGAACACCTCCAGCTCCCGGAACTGGGCCAGGTCGATCCGCAGGGAACCGGCGATTTTCTTCACGGCCTTGGTCTGGGCGGCGCCGCCCACACGGGACACGGACAGGCCCACGTTTACGGCGGGCCGCACACCGGACAGGAACAGGTTGGACTCCAAATACAGCTGGCCGTCGGTGATGGAAATCACGTTGGTGGGGATATAGGCGGACACGTCGCCGGCCTGGGTCTCGATGATGGGCAGGGCGGTGATGGAGCCGCCGCCATACTGGGGGGCCATGCGGCAGGCGCGCTCCAGCAGCCGGGAGTGGAGGTAGAACACGTCGCCGGGGTAGGCCTCACGGCCGGGGGAGCGCCGCAGCAGCAAGGACAGGGTGCGGTAGGCCACGGCGTGCTTGGACAAATCGTCGTAGACAATGAGCACGTCCTTGCCCTGGGCCATAAAGTACTCCGCGATGGCCACGCCGGAATAGGGGGCGATGTACTGCACCGGGGCGGGCTCGCTGGCGGAGGCACTGAGGATGATGCTGTACTCCATGGCGCCGCCCTTTTCCAGGCTGTTGTAAATCTTGGCCACGGTGGAGTTCTTCTGGCCGATTGCCACGTAGATGCAGATGACGTCCTGGCCCTTCTGGTTCAAGATGGTGTCAATGGCGATGGAGGTCTTGCCGGTCTGGCGGTCACCGATAATCAGCTCCCGCTGGCCACGGCCGATGGGCACCATGGCGTCCACTGCCAAGATGCCCGTTTGCAGCGGCACGGTGACAGACTTCCGGGTGACAACGCCGGAGGCCTCCCGCTCGATGGGCATGGTGGCCGTGGTGTGGATAGGCCCCTTGCCGTCGATGGGGTTGCCCAGGGCGTCGATGACGCGGCCCAGCATCTCCTCCCCAGCGGGGACATCGGCCCGGCGGCCGGTGCGGCGCACCAGGTCCCCTTCCTCAATGCCCTCCTCCGGGCCCAGCAGGGCGCAGCCCACGCTGCCTGTCTCCAGGTTCATGGCCAGGGCGCGCACCCCGTTTTCAAACTCCAAAAGCTCGCCGTACATGACGTTTTCCAGGCCATACACGGTGGCAATACCGTCCCCGACCTGAACGACGGAGCCGGTTTCGCTGACCTGGGTCTTTTGCTCATACTGGGAAATTTCCTCTTTCAGTATGGATACGATTTCTTCCGGTTTGCCGTTCAAAGCTCATTCCCTCTCTTTCAGCGAGCGCCGCAGGCCGCGCAGCATGCCCCGCACGCTCTTGTCGTAAGTGGTGCCCTGCAGGTGGATGACAAAGCCGCCCAGCAGCTCCGGCTCCAGCTTTACCTGGAACTCCACCTTGGAAAGGCCGTGGCGGCGCTTTAACACTTCCTCAATGCGGGCCAAATCCGCGGGGGCCGGCTGGCGGGCGCAGCAGTACACCGCCTGGGCGCCGCCCTCCCGCTCCAGCTTCAGCTGGTGATAGCGCCCCTGGATGGCGGGCAGCAGGGCCAAGCGCTCCCGGGCGCACAGCAGCCGGAAAAAGGAGAGCAGCTCCTTGCCCACCGTGCCCTCCAGCAGGCGGCACAGCACCCGGTCCTTCTCCTTCCCGGGGATACAGGGGTTATTCAGGGCCTGCCACAGGGCGGCGTCCCCGGTGAGCAGCCCCGCGGCTGTTTCCAGCCCGGCCTCATCCTGGGTCAAGTCCAGCAGGGCCAGGGCGTAACGTGTCTCCAGGGTCCTCATGGCTTGTCACCGGCCTCGGAAAGGAAGGAATCCACCAGCTTGCGGTCCGATTCCTCATCCAGCTCCTTCTGGGACAGCTTGGAGGCGGTGAGCAGCACCAGCTCGGTGACGTTTTCCTGCACGCCCCGGAGCATCTCGTCCCGCTCCCGCTCCATCTCCGCCCTGGAGCGCTCTTTCTCCTTGGCGGCGTCCGCCTGGGCGGTTTTCAGGATGCTGCTGTACTCCTTCTGACCCTGGGCCTTGGCATCGGAGATGATTTGGGCCGCCTGGGCCTGGGCCCCCTGAAGCTGCTCCTCATACTGGGTGTTCAGCTGCTGGGCCTTCTGCTTCTGCTCCTCGGCGTCTTTTAAGTTGTTCTCAATCTCCGCCGTGCGGCTCTCCATCATCTGGGTGATGGGCTTAAAGAGGAAATGCTTTAACAGCAGGAACAGGATTAACAGGTTGACTATGGTCCAAACGATGTCCCAATCCAGCTCTAACATGCCGGTACGCCCCTTTCCCTAACATTGAAAATCCGAAGCTTTTTTAGCTGAACAGAATCAGCATGATGCCGATGACCAGGCCGTAAACAGCGGTGGCCTCGGCCAGGGCGCAGCCGATGAGCAGGCTGCTCTGAATCTTGTCGGCGGCCTCGGGCTGGCGGGCAATGGCGTCCACAGCCTTGGCGGTGGCAAAGCTGATGCCCAGGCCGGCGCCAATGCCGGTCAAAACTGCGATAGCGGCTCCAAGTGCAACACTCATGGTAATCTTCTCCTTTGATTCTCTCTGGTTTTTAAAAGGATTGTATTGAAGAACGGGCGGTAAGCCCGTGGCTTCCCACTTATTACTCCATGGTCTCCTGCGTGAACATGGCGGTGAGGAACACGAACACCACCGTTTGGATGATGCCGTCGAACACATCGAAGTACATGCTGGCCGCCAGGGGCAAGCCCACAGGGATGGCAAGCTTAATCAGCTCCATAATGATGAAGGCGCCCAGCACGTTGCCAAACAGCCGCATGCACAGCGACAGGGGCCGGATGATGACCTCCATCAAGTTGATGGGCAGCAGCAGGGGCGTGGGCTCCAAAAACTTGTGCAGCCCGCCTTTCAGGCCCTTGTAGCGGAAGCTGGAGCCGTAAATCAGCCCGCAGCTCATCAAAGCCAGGCCCGCCGTAACGTTTAAATCCTTGGTGGGGGGCGTGATGCCGAACAGGCCAATCATGTTGGCCAGGCCCAGGTACAGGCCAATGGTGCCAAAGTAGGGGGCAAAGCTTTTCCAGTGCTCGCCCATATACTTCTTGGCGAACTTGTTCATAAAGCCCACGTACATCTCCGCCACCAGCTGGGCCTTTCCAGGCACCTTCTTTAAGTGGCGCGTGCACAGGATGGAGAGAAGCACCAACACGGCCATAACCACCCAGGTGATCACCACGGACTGCCCCACGGGGATGCCCCCGAAAAGGGGGATGGTAAAGGCGGTAGGGTTGTTCAATTCCTCCATCAGTTGGTCGCGAATCCCGTCCAAAAACGTTCACCCTCTTCCCTCAACAAAAAAGCGTTTCAAAACAGAGGAAACCCGGAACACAGCTCGAATTTCCAACCATCCCCCAGCATACGCTTTCTTTGTTGCACTGTCAAGTGGAGTCCCTAAAAATTGTAGATGCAACTAAATTGTTTTCCTTACCCCACCAAAATAACAGCAAAATGCCGTTCTCTCTGTTTTACTGGTATTCCTGTGTTTTTTGCATCCAGTTTTTGGGCAAAGCTAACGAGGAAACAGTTCGGCCCAGACCTGTTTCCGCCCCTCCCAGCCTGGCAAGGAACCCCAGCACAGCGCCTTGCCCCCATCCAGCGCGGGGATTTTGACCAACCCAGATGCATTGCGCCCGGCCAAACTCCCCCCATGGCTAAGCCCTTCCAATCCCCGACCAGCTACACCTCGCGCACGTACACAACTCTCTCGATAAGCACGAGCCATAAGCCCGCCGCCCCGGGCGCAACTTGTCCCGTGCGGCCACGCACCACAAAGTATGCCAGGCTTTTCCAATCCCCGACCAGCTACACCCCGCGCACGTGCGCAATTCTCTTGATGAGCGCGAGCGATAGCGAGCTGCCACGGGCGCGACTTGTCCCGTGCGGCCACGCACCGCGAATTGAGAACCCAGGCACTGGGCCGCGCACGTGCGCAATTCTCTCGATGAGCGCGGGCCATAGCCCGTCGCCATGGGCGCGACTTGTCCCGTGCGGCCACGCACCGCGAATTGAGAACCCAGGCACTGGGCCGCGCACGTGCACAACCCTCTTGATGAGCGCGGGCCATAGCCCGCCGCCCCGGGCGCGACTTGTCCCGTGCGGCCACGCACCGCAGAATGCAAGAAGGGCGGGGATTGCTCCCCGCCCTCCTTGCTTGAAAAAGGAGATTTATGAAAAAGAAACTTGTACTCACATTAGTTGGCACTGGACTGGCTGCTCAGGCCGGTGTTCTCCGAGAGAACCAGGTCGATTTGCAGGCTTTGGCCGGTGCTGTAACGGTACACCGTCAAGGTCACGGTGTCGCCGGGCTTCATGTCGGCAATATAGGTGGCGATGGTGCCGGCGCTGGTCACCTGGGTGTCGCCAATGGCAGTGATGATGTCATTGGCCTGCAGGCCAGAGCGGGTGGCTTCCTCGCTGTTGACCTCACCCACCAGGAACCCGGAAGGCACATTGTTCCAAGCCGCCTGCAGAGCGTTCAAATACTGGCCAGTGATGCCCAGCATGGGACGGTCCTGCACATAGCCGTACTCCATCAAATCGCTGACAATAGGCTGCACCGTATCAGACGGAATAGCGAAGCCCAGGCCCTCATATTCGGTGGCGGCAATCTTGGAAGAGTTGATGCCCACCACACGGCCGTTCATATCCACCAGAGCGCCGCCGGAGTTGCCGGGGTTGATGGCCGCGTCCGTCTGGATGCAGTTGACGGTGTAGCCGGTGTCGCTGTTGGTAACAGGACGGTTCAGGGCGGAGACGTAACCAAAGGTCACGCTAGAGCTGAGCTGCAAGCCGCCGGGGTTGCCAACGGCCATCACTTCGTCGCCCACCTGCAGGTCGGCGGAATCCGCAAATTCCGCGGCGGTCAGGCCGGTGGCGTCAATCTTGATAACAGCCAGGTCGGTCTGGGTGTCCTCGCCTACCAGGGTGGCCTCGTACGAGACGCCGTCGGAGGTGACAACTTCCAGCTTGCTGGCGCTGTCAATCACGTGTTGGTTGGTGACGATGTAGCCATCCTCGGAGATGATGATGCCGGAGCCTTCCCCAGCCAGGGAGCCAGCGGAACCGTCATCGCTGCTGCCACCGCCAAAGTAGAAGCCTTGGCTGGTGATTTGGTAGTTCTGGATGCACACCACAGAGGGGATGACCTTCTGGGCGGCTTCCTGGCGGGACAGGCTGTCAGTGGTCACCACATTGCTGGAGGTATCGCCGCTGTCGTCTGCCTGCCGGTACAAGGTAAAGGCTGCCGTTTCACCGGAGCCGGTGTTCTCAATGTTGATAAAGCCTGTTTGAATCATGGCCGCGAAAATGCCCACGCTGGCGAAGGAAACCACCGCGCAGCACAGCACCGCTGCCACCACCCGCAAAGCCACCTTCTTGGCCTTTTTGCCGTCCCGGTGCTTCTTGGGCTTGGGCTGGACCGGCGTGTACGCAGGGACATTGCTCTGCTGGCCGTTCCAGGTGTAGGTATTGGCCGCCTGGGGCTGGTTGCCATACTGCCATCCGGTCTGGGTGGGGTACGGGCTCTGCTGCCCCTGCCCGCTGTAAGAGCCGGGCTGCTGGCCATAGCCAGAAGCGGTGTACGTGGTCTGCTGCTCGCTGGGGGCCCTATCCTTTACCTCGCTGCCGGTGTAGTGGTACTCGGGTGAGGCGGGCGTCTCCGGCTGGGAGGCGTTCACGGGTTCCTCTTCTTTGGCTGTATCCTGCTCCAAGGGCTCGTTGTCCTTGGCGTTGTTGGTAGTGTTGTTTTCATCGAAGGGATTATACATAAACCATTGCTCCTTTCCAAGCGTTGGGGTTTCAAGCACTCTCCAAGGGGCTCACCTTTTCTCCCCTTGTTGTGTCTTTATTATCCCCTAGCTATGTGAAAAGGATGTGACGGCTTGTGGATTCTTCGATGATTTTTCAAAAAGTTTTTTGCCTGCTTTGGCAGGAAAGGGCGGTGCCCAAATTCACGCTTGTCATCCCAGCTTTTCCAGCAGGTGGCTCTTTTTCAAGGCCAGCCGGATGGCCGCGCACAGGGGCACGGACACAATCACCGCGATGACGGCGTTCACCCCAGAGGTGACAGCCTTTGTGGCCACGGAGAGGAGCACAGGACCCAAGGCGCTGCCCAGCAGCATACCCTCGATAAAGCTCTTGCCCAGGTACAGCACCATGTAGGTGGCGCTGCCCGCGATGGCCGCCAAAATGTTCTGGCCGTGGTTTTCCGCCCGGCTGCCCTTTGCCCAGGCTATCCAGCCGCACACAGCGGCCAGCATAAACTTAAAGGCAAAGGTAAAGGGCGCGGAAGCGATATACGCCGGGTTTGTCATGTCGTAGAGGGCAGAGCCGAGCCCAGCGGCCAGGCCGCCGCCCACAGGCCCCAGCACAAAGCCGGAGAGCAGGCAGAAGATATTGCCCAAATGGATGCGGGTCACGTCCCCAATGGCAACGGGGATAGGCACGCTAATCATGCTGGAGACAAACACCAGCGCGGCGAATACAGCGGTTAAAGTGACACGGTAAATCCATTTACTTTCTTGCTTCATCACAAAACATCTTCTTTCTGAGCACGGCGGGGGCGAAAGCAAACCCCACATGCCGCACTCTTATTATAAACGATTCCGGCGGGATACGCCAGTGTTTTTTCAAAAAAAGCCGGGATTTTTCTTGCCCCAAACCGTAAATATCGCTACAGCGGGGCGAATGTGGCCCCCGCTATTCCGAGGGGAATCGCCGGCAGCTTAGGCGCGGGCCACGCCGGTGTCCCGGGCGGCCTGGGCCACGGCGGCGGCGATAGCCGGCACCACCCGCTTGTCAAAGGCGGAGGGGATGATGTTCTCCTCGCTCAGCTCCTCCTGGGGGATGAGGGCGGCCAGGGCTTTGGCGGCGGCCAGCTTCATCTCATCGTTGATTTCCCGGGCGCGCACGTCCAGGGCCCCGCGGAAAATCCCCGGGAAGGCCAGCACATTGTTGATTTGGTTGGGGTAGTCGGAGCGGCCGGTGCCCACCACCCGGGCCCCGGCGGCCTTGGCCTCTTCGGGGAAAATCTCCGGGGTGGGGTTGGCGCAGGCGAAGACGATGGCGTCCTGGGCCATGGTCTTCACCATGTCGCCGGTGAGCACGCCCGGGGCGGAAAAGCCCATGAACACGTCCGCGCCCTGGATTACCTCCACCAAAGAGCCGGACTTCCGCTGGGGGTTCGTCTCCTCCGCCAGCTGGGCCTGGGCAGGGGTCATGCCGGGCAGGCCGGGGACCAAAGCGCCCATCTTGTCGCAGACCACCACGTTTTTCAGGCCCAGGGCCATCAGCAGCTTGGTGCAGGCAGTGCCGGCGGCCCCGGCGCCGTTGACCACCGCGCTGACCTCCCCAATGTCCTTGCCCACCAGCTTTAAGGCGTTGAGCATGGCGGAGACGGTAATCACCGCGGTGCCGTGCTGGTCGTCGTGGAACACGGGGATGTCCAGGCGCTCTTTGAGCTTGCGCTCCACCTCAAAGCAGCGGGGCGCGCCGATGTCCTCCAGGTTGATGCCCCCAAAGGAGCCGGCAATCATCTCGATGGTGTGGACAATCTCATCCACGTCCTTGGAGCGGACGCAGAGCGGGAAGGCGTCAATCCCGGCAAAGGCCTGGAACAGGGCGCACTTGCCCTCCATCACAGGCATGCCCGCCTCGGGGCCGATGTCCCCCAGGCCCAGCACGGCGGTGCCGTCGGTGACAACGGCCACCAGATTCCCACGGCGGGTGTACTCATAGGATTTGTCCACGTCCTTTTGAATCTCCAGGCAAGGGGCGGCCACGCCGGGGGTGTAGGCCACGGACAGGTCCTCCTTGTTCTCCGGCACGCAGGGGGTGTTCACACGGATTTTCCCCTTCCACTGGCGGTGCATCTCCAAAGCTTTCTGCGCGTAATCCACAGCAAGTCCCTCCCATTTGCATTCCATAGTACACACGATTATAGCACGGCTTCCCCACCAGCGCAAGCCGGGGCCTTGATTTTCCCCCCGGCCCTCCGTATAATAGAAGTCAGATTTTTCCCCCAGGAGGCCACACATGGAACAGAACACCCGGCGCTTTGACGCCTGCATTTTCGATTTGGACGGCACCTTGGCCAACACCCTCACCTCCATTGCCCACTTTGGCAACGCCACCCTTGGGGAGTTCGGCCTGCCGGAAATCCCCGTGGAGCAGTACAAGCAGCTGGTGGGCAACGGCGCGGATTTGCTCATGCGGCGGATGCTGAAAACCGTGGGGGCGCGGTTTTCCGAAGAGGAAATCCAGTC
>FR893820.1:13723-18870 GCA_000435395.1 Firmicutes bacterium CAG:94 | reverse complement strand
GAAAGCGACCCCATGGCCTTGGTGGAGCCCTATCCCGGCATTGTGGAGCTGCTGGGAAAGCTGAAGGAGCAGGGCTTCCAGGTGGGGGTGCTCTCCAACAAGCCGGACAACGTGGCCCGGGACATTGTGCGCACCATGTTCGGGCCGCTGGTGGACCAGGCCCACGGCCAGCGGGCGGAGTTCCCCACCAAGCCGGACCCCGCGGCGGTGCTGCAAATGGCGGCGGACTTCGGCGTGGAGCCGGGGCGGGGGCTCTATTGCGGCGACAGCGGCGTGGACATGGAGACAGGCCGCAACGCCGGGATGGCCCCCTGCGGGGTGCTGTGGGGCTTCCGGGAGAGGCAGGAGCTGGAGGAGCACGGCGCCCAGTACCTGGCCGCCACCGCCCAGCAGCTGTGGGAGATTGCCTCCCAGCCGTGATATGCCGGCCCGCAACACAAAAGGGACTGCCGCCAAAGGCGCGGCAGTCCCTTTTTCCGTTCCAGGGCAGATTACAGCCCAAACAGCCCCGCCGGCAGGGGGATGTCCTCCCGGGGCAGCTTCTCCCAGGAGAAAAGGGGCAGCAGCTCCTCCGGCCAGGCGGGGGCGGGCTCCGGCAGCAGCCCCCCTAGATAGGCCAAGCCCCCCACCACGTCCCGGGGGGAGTAGCCCCTGGAGAGAATGCCGGAGAGGCTCTGGTCCCCGTCCCGCTTGGAGAGCCGCCTGCCATCGCTGGCCAGCAGGAGGGGCGTGTGGCCAAACTCCGGCACAGGGTAGCCCAGCAGCCGGTACAGCAAAATCTGCCGGGGGGTGGAGGAGAGCAGGTCCCTGCCCCGCACCACCTGGTTGACGCCCATGGCGCCGTCGTCGGCCACCACCGCCAGCTGGTAGGCGTACACGCCGTCGCTGCGCCGCAAGATGAAATCCCCGCAGCCGGTGGGCAGATACTGCTGCTGGGGGCCGTAGTGGAGGTCGGTAAAGGCGATGGTTTCCTCCGGCACCCGCAGCCGCAGCGCCGGGGAGCGGGTGCGGCTTTTCTCCGCCACCTGGGCGGGGGTCAAGTCCCGGCAGGCCCCGCTGTACAGCAGCTCCCCGTCCGAGGCGTGGGGCGCGCTGGCAGCGTGAAGCTGGGCCCGGCTGCAAAAACAGGGGTAGCACAGGCCCCGCGCCTCCAGTTGGGCCAGCTGGGCGCGGTAGAAGGCAAAGCGCTGGCTCTGGTCGTAGGGGGCGTGGGGGCCACCCACCTCCCCGCCCTGGTCCCAGAAAAGGCCCAAGGCGTCCAAATCCCGCCGGGCCTGCAAAACGTACTCCTGCCGGGTGCGCTCCCGGTCTAAATCCTCGTTGCGCAGGATGATGTCCCCGCCCTGGGACTTGGCCGCCAGCCAGGCGATAAGGGAACAAAACAGATTGCCCAAATGCAGATACCCGCTGGGCGTGGGGGCAAACCGCCCCACCACACGCGCCATAGCATCTCCCCCTTTCACTGGCTTCGATTATAGGCCGGGGCGGGGTAGCTGTCAATAGGCGTGCCGCGCCGGAAAAACCTTACATTTTTCTGTCAATGGGGAGCGGGGCCCTATTTTTCGGTTGCCTGGCAGGGGATTGTGCCTTATAATACTACCTAGAAATCCATAGGGATAGATTTCCCACCGCTTAGAAAGGGGAACTGCTATGAAAGAAAAGAACACAGGTGTGTTGCGCCTGGTGCTGCGGGTGCTGCAAGGGATGCTCATCGGCGTGGGGGCCGTGCTGCCGGGGATTTCCGGCGGCGTGCTCTGCGTGGTGTTCGGCATCTACAAGCCCATTATGGAGCTGCTCTCCAGCCCCATTAAGAAATGTAAGACCCACGTGCCCCGGCTGCTGCCGGTCATTGTGGGAGCGGTGCTGGGCTTTTTGGGGGTGGCCAAGGTGCTGGCCTTCTTCCTGGAGCGCTACCCCGACCAGAGCGTGTGCCTGTTTGTGGGGCTGATTGCCGGCATGCTGCCCTCCCTCTTCCGGGAGGCCGGGGAGCAGGGCCGCACCCGGGGCAGCTGGATCAGCCTGGCGGCAGCCTTTGCCGTGGTGCTGGCGCTGCTGCTCTCTTTGAACGTGCTATCCGTCACCATTGCCCCCAGCTTTGGCTGGTATCTGTTCTGCGGGTTCTGCATGGCGCTGTCCATCATCGCCCCGGGCATGAGCTTCTCCACCTTGCTGATGCCCCTGGGCCTGTACACCCCCCTGGTGGACGGCATTGGCAACCTGGATTTTGGCGTGCTGGTGCCCGCGGGCATTGGGGCCGTGGTCACCATTGTGTGCCTGGCCAAGGCCATCAACGCGCTGTTTACCCACTTCTACAGCTGCGCCTTCCACGCCATTGTGGGCATTGTCATCGCGGCCACTTTGGTCATCATCCCCTTTGGGAGCTTCACCCAAGGGGTGGGCACAGCGGTGGCCAACATCGTCTGCCTGGTGGTGGGCGTGGTGGCTGCCTTGGCGCTGGATAAGTTCAACCAGAGCGTGCCTAAGGAAGCGTAACATACAACTTTATAAAAATTGGGCCCGCCCCGTGTATGGGGTGGGCCCTTTCTGCGTTTGTTTCCCTGTTTCTCAATAGTCGGCCTCTACGGGCAAACCCTCCAGGTACCGCCGGACCATGTCCAGGGCCTGGCTGGCGGCGCAGTGGCGGTGCCACTCCCGGCTCTTGGTGCGGCCAATGGGGTTGCGCTTTGTCACCCAGGTGTGCTCCCCGTCGGAGAGGGCAATGTAAATCAGCCCCACGGGCTTTTCGGCGGTGCCGCCATCGGGCCCGGCAATGCCGGTGATGCCCACGCCCAGGCTGCTGCCGGAGCGCCGCACAATGCCCTCGGCCATCTCCCGGACGGTTTGGGGGCTGACAGCCCCGTACTGCTCCAACGTCTCGTGGGAGACGGAGAGCAAATCCTCCTTGGCCTGGTTGGCGTAGGTGACTACCCCCATGTGGAACACCTCCGAGGCGCCGGACACATCGGTCAGCCGCTTGGACAGCAGGCCGCCGGTGCAGCTTTCGGCGGTGGCCAAAGTCTTGCCCTGGGCTTTCAGCAGGGACACCACCAGTTCTTCCAGGGATTCGGTGTCCACGCTGTAGACAAAATCCCCCACCCGGCGCTTGATTTCCTCAATGAGGGGCTGGCACAGGGTGTCGGCCTCCTCCACGGTGTGGGCCTTGGCGGTGACGCGCATGTAGCACTCGCCCTCCTTGGCGTAGGGGGCCAGGGTGGGGTTCTGGCCGTCCATCAAATCGTCCAGCATCTGGGCCACAGGGGCCTCCCCCCGGCCGAAGATGTGCACGTTGTGGGAGACGATGACGTACTCCTGGCCGCCCTTGAGATAGGGCACCACGTAGTTTTTCAGCATGGGGGTCAGCTCGCTGGGAGGGCCGGGCAGCATGATGATGGTGCAGCCGTTCTCCGCCTGGAACGCGCACCCCGGGGCGGTGCCGTTGTCGTTTTGGAACACGTGGCAGCCCTCGGGCAGCCAGGCCTGTTTCTCCTGGTTCTCGCTGACGTGCTTCTCGTTGAAGTAGTTCTGGATGCGCTCCAGGCTGGGCTGGTGGAGCACCAGCTTCTTCCCGGCGCAGGCGGCGGTGGTCTCCTTGGTCAAGTCGTCGGTGGTGGGCCCCAGGCCCCCTGTCATAATCAGCAGGCCGCTGCGGGAGATGGCCGTCTCCACCGCATGGCGCAGGCGCTCCACATTGTCCCCCACCACGGCGGAGTACAGCAGGTTGATGCCCAGCCCCGAGAGCTCCTGGGCCACAATGGCCGTATCCAGATTGACCACCTGGCCCAGCAGCAGCTCGGTGCCCACAGAAATAATCTCAGCGTTCATCTAGGTTCCTCCTTTTCAGATTGCTCCTGGTCGCGGAGCTCCGCGGGGAGCCCCAAAAACAGGGAGCCCTAGGGGCTCCCCGTTCCCTGGTTCTATGTCATCCATCCCCCTTTCCGCCTTTGGCTTCCCACAGGGAAAGGTCGCCCTGGCCGCCCATGCGGTCGGTCATCTCCTGAAGGTACTCCAGGGGGAAGGGCGGGCTGCCCAGGGGCTTCATGGCGATGCTCATCAGCTTCATGGGGTTGTCGTCCGCCGCCACCCGGTTGGAGGAGAGGGCCCCGCACCGGCGGCACCGGTGGATGATGGCCCACTCCCCGCTTTTGCGCACCCACACCGCCACAGGCTCCATAAGGCCCCCGCAGTCGGACGCCCGGTCGCCGGGCTCTATGTCCACGTGGAGGCTGGAGAGGCAGTTGGGGCAGTGGTTGCGGTGGCCGCTGCCGGCGCCGCCGGGGGTCACCAGACGGCCGCAGGATTTGCAGGTGAAGCTCTCCTGGCAGGGATGGTCCTTGTAATAGCCTTTCTCAAATTTCTTGCGTTTGTTTTCTCGGTTCACGTTCTTTGTCCTCCTAAAGATGAAAAAGTTTCATCCTATGGGAGGCGCGGTCGTGGATATTTGCGCCGCTGACCTCCCGGTCAGCGAACAAGAGCACAACCCTTCTTATACATAGCTCATTCTCCTTTGCGGTTTTTTATGGAAACGGGCCAGGCCCGTTGTTCCCAGCTCTCCCTTTACTGGGGATAGACCCACTCTGTCTCCAGGTTTTGCAGGGCCTCCTCCAACAGGGCGGCACCGTCGATGGCCTCCTCGCCGCTCTCCACAAAGTGGAGGATGGGCTTGGTGCGGGGGTGCTTGGGGGTGAAGATGGTGCAGCAGTCCTCAAAGGGCTCGATGGAGATGTCAAAGGTATCGATGCGCCGGGCCAGCTCCACAATCTCGGATTTGTCCGTGCCAATCAGCGGCCGGAACACCGGCAGGGAGGCCACGGCGTCGGTGCAGGCAATGGCCTGGATGGTCTGGCTGGCCACCTGGCCCAGGCTCTCCCCGGTGACAAGGGCCGCGCAGCCTTCGTCCCGGGCCACGCGCTCCGCCGCCCGGAGCATGAACCGCCGCAAAATCACGGTGGAGAGCTCCTCGGGGCACTTGTCGCGGATTTCCTCCTGGAGGTGGGTAAAGTTCACGGTGATAAACTTCACCCGCCCGGCGTAAGCTGCCACCTTTTGCAGCAGGCGCTTCACCTTCTCCCGGGCCAGCTCGCTGGTGTAGGGTGGGCTGGCAAAGTGGACGGCGGTCAGCTCCACGCCACGGCGGGCCATCATCCAGG
>FR893820.1:8992-13643 GCA_000435395.1 Firmicutes bacterium CAG:94 | reverse complement strand
GCCGGTCCCCACGGGGATGCCCCCGGCGCCGGGCTTGGCGTCGGCATGGACAAAGGCGTACATCTCCCGCACCTCCACCCGGACGGTCAGGTCGGGGTGGTGCACGTCCACCTGGAGGTGGGGGAACTTCTCCAGCAGGTAGCCGCCCACCTGGGCGGAGACCTCCGGGGACTTGTAGGGGAATTTCTTGTCGCTGCGCTTGCACTCCACTTTAAAGGTGGAGGCGGTGTCCAGCTCTTCCGCCAGATACTCCGCGGCCCGCCGGCAGATGGCGTCCAGCTCCTTTTCGCAGACGCCGGCCCGGGCATAGCCCACCACGCCAAACACCTTGGACACCCGCTCCTCGGCCAAGTCCAAGTCGGCCTGGGGATTTTCGGGCACCACGTACACGGTGGACTGCCGGGCGGATACGGAGAACTCCCCGGCGGATTGCAGGCGGCGGCGGATATTTTTCAAGAGAACGTCCTCAAAGGACCTGCGGTTGAGGCCCTTTAGGGCAATCTCGCCTAATTTCAACAGGATCACTTCTTGTGGCATACTACACTCCTACTGGTCTACTTCCACCCGCCGCAGGCAGGCGGAAGGATTCTTTTTCTATGATGGGTCAGCTCCCCACGGCCAGCTGGGCCAGGCCCTCCTTTAGGCCCTCCACCAAGGCGCCCACGTCCTCCTCGGTGCTGAACCGGGAGAAGCTCACCCGCAGGGCGCTTTGCACCTGCTCTTTGGGCAGGCCCATGGATTCCAGCACGTGGCTGGGCTTGGCCTTGCCGCAGGCCGAGCCGGAACTGACGTACACCTCCCGCTGGGCCAAAAAGTGGAGCATCGTCTCCCCCCGGACCTTCCCGGCGGAGAAGTTCAGCACATAGGGCAGGGCGTCCTCGGGGGAGTGGAGGACCACCCCGGGCAGCTGGGCCAGCTCTTGGCGCAGCAGGCTGTTGAGCTTTTGGATATGCTCCAAGGCCTCCCCGGCGGGAGGCAGCAGGCGCACCGCCTCCCCTAGCGCGCCGATGAGAGGCACGCTTTCCGTGCCGGAGCGCAGGCCGCGCTCCTGGCCGCCGCCCAAGGTGCGGGGCAGCAGACGGGTGCCCTTTTTCACGTACAGCGCGCCCACCCCTTTGGGGGCGTGGAGCTTGTGGCCGGAGAGGGTCAGCAAATCGGCGCCCAGCTTTTTCACGGTGAAGGGCAGCTTGCCAAAAGCCTGCACAGCGTCCACGTGGAGAAGGGCCGGGGCCTTGCTGCGGCGGATGGCCCGGGCGGCCTCCTCCACCGGGAAGATGGCGCCGGTCTCATTGTTCACCAGCATGCAGCTGACCAAAATGGTGTTCTGGTCGATGGCGGCGGCCAGCGCCTCAGGGGGCAGGTGGCCGGAATTGTCCGGTTTTACGTACACTACCTCAAAGCCCAGCTTCTCCAATTCCCGGCAGGGGTTTAACACGGAATCGTGTTCCGCCGCGGTGGTGACGATTTTGTTCCCCAGGCGCTTGCGGGCCTGGGCCGCGCCGAAAAGGGCCAGGTTGTTGGCCTCGGTGCCGCCGCTGGTAAAGGTGATTTCCTCGGCCTGGGCCCCCAGCCGCTGGGCCACCAAGGCCCGGGCCTCCTCCACCCGCTGCCGGGCGCGGAAGCCCCGGGTGTGCAGGGAGGACGGGTTGCCGTATTCCTCCACCATCAGCTCCAGGGCCCGCTCCGCCACGGGGCGGAGCACCTGGGTGGTGGCGCTGTTATCCAGATAATGTTCCATGGTCCCTCCCTGATTTTGTCCGCTTTTTCGGATAGGGATTGCTGTCCTCTTTTCAGGACAGCTTGCGGTAGCCGGTTGCAAAGTCCACCAGGTTGCGCAACGGCTCCCCGGCCTGGAAGTGCCGGAGGTTCTCCAGGAAAATGCCCACAATGCGCTCATGGGTTTCCCGCAGGTGATAGAAACCGGAGATGTGGGGCGTCACCACGGCGGTGGGGATGTTCCACAGCCGGTGGGTGGGCGGCAGGGGCTCCGGGTCAGTGACGTCCACCCCGGCGCCGGAGAGATGGCCCCTTTCCAGCGCGTCGCACAGGGCCTCCGTATCCACGATGAAGCCGCGGCCCACGTTTAGGAGCACCGCGCCCTCCTTCATCTTGGCCAGGCGCTCCCGGCTCATCAGGCCCCGGGTGGCATCTGTCCCCGGCAAGGTGATGGCCACCACGTCCGCCTGGGGCAGCAGGCTGTCCAAGTCCTCCAGCAGGTGGACTTCGTCGGCGTACTCCGGGCAGGGCCGGGGGCTTCTCCGCACGCCGATGACCTTGGCCCCCAGGGCCTTGCACCGGCCGGCGAACTCCCCGCCGATGTCCCCCATGCCCAGTACCAGCACGGTGGAGCCGTACACGGCCTTCACCGCCCCCTGGGACTGCCAGGCGCCGCTTTTCTGGGCGTCCCGGTAGAGCTCCAGCTTTTTGAAAAGCTCCAGCAGCATGCCCAGCATGTGCTCGGCGATGGCCAGGCCGTAGGCGCCGGTGGCGTTGGTGAGCAGCGTGTCCCCTGCCAGCACCCCGGGCTGGATGTAGGCCTCCACCCCGGCGGAGTTGGTTTGCAGCCACTCCAGAGCGGGGGAGCCGTGGAGCATGGCGGCGGGCACGTTGCCCAAAATGACCTGGGCCCAGTCCACGTCCTCCTGGGTGACAGGCTGGCCGGGCAGCGCCTCCTGGGGGGCGCAGACCAGCGTGTCTGTCCCACGGAAGCGGAACTCCCAGCCGGGGGCGGCCTGTTGCAGCAAATTCCTGTGGCGTTCCCCCGTGGGGATGGTGACTAGGGCGCGTTTTTCGTTCATCATATCACACCTCGGTTTTGAAAACAAGGAAGGCTTTTCGGCGTTTACAGGGATTGCAGCTCCTGCTCCCACAGGCGCCAGCTGGCGTCGCTGGGCATGCGCCAATCCCCCCGGGGGGACAGGGTCACCGAGCCCACTTTGGGGCCGTCGGGCAGGCAGCTGCGCTTAAACTGCTGGGTGAAGAACCGCCGGTAGAAGGTGGAAAGCCACTTCTTCACCGTGGGGGCGCCGTACTCCCCGGCAAAGGCCCGGCAGGCCATGCGGTAAATCTTCCCCGGGGCAAAGCCGAACCGCAGCATATAGTACAGGAAAAAGTCGTGGAGCTCGTAGGGCCCCACCAGCTCCTCGGTCTTTTGGGCGATTTCCCCGTCCTTGGGGGGCAGCAGCTCCGGGGAGACAGGGGTATCCAGCACATCCAGCAGGGCACCCTGGAGCCGGGGCTCGCTGTGGTCGGCCACATAGCGCACCAGGTGGCGCACCAGGGTCTTGGGGATGGAGGCGTTCACCCCGTACATGGACATGTGGTCCCCGTTGTAAGTGGCCCAGCCCAAGGCCAGCTCGGACAAATCCCCCGTGCCGATGACGATGCCCCCCAGGCGGTTGGCGGTGTCCATGAGCACCTGGGTGCGCTCCCGGGCCTGGGAGTTCTCAAAGGTGACGTCCAAGGAAGTCTCCTCCTGGCCGATGTCCAAAAAGTGCTGGCGCACGGCCTTTTCAATGGACACCTCCCGGAAGCTGACACCCAGCTCCTGGGCAATGCGCTGGGCGTTGGACATGGTGCGGCTGGTGGTGCCAAAGCAGGGCATGGACAAAGCGTGGATGCCCTTGCGGTCCAGGCCCAGGCGGTCAAAGGCCCGCACCGTCACCAGCAAAGCCAAGGTGGAATCCAACCCACCGGAAAGGCCCACCACCGCCACCTTCCCGTAGATGGCGGAAAGGCGGCTGGCCAGGCCCACGCTCTGCATGGTGAGGATGAGCTGGCAGCGGTCAGAGAGGCCGGCGGCGTCCCGGGGGACAAAGGGCGTGCGGGCAAAGTCCCGCTGGGGCTGGAAGGCCTCCAAGGTAGACGCCTGATAGCGGAAGGGGACGCGCACCACATCCCGTTCAAAGGCGGGCTGCCAGGTGTTCATCCGGCGGCGCTCCTGGGAAAGGCGCTCCAGGTCCACGTCGGCGGTGACAAGCCCTGTGGTGAACAGCTGGCTCTCCCCCAGCAACGCGCCGTTTTCGGCAATCAAATCGTGGCCGGCGAAAACCATATCCGTGGTGGATTCCCCCAGGCCGCTGTCGGTGTAGACATAGGCGCACAGCAGCCGCCCGGAGTGCTGGCGCACCAGCTCCCGGCGGTACTCGGCCTTGCCGATGGTCTCATCGCTGCAAGAGGGGTTCAGCACCACCGTGGCGCCGTTTTGGGCCAAGGAGGTGCTGGGGGGCGCGGGGCTCCACAAGTCCTCGCAGATTTCCACCCCCACCACCAGGTCGGGGACGTTCTCGCAGCAGAACAGCAGGCCCCTTCCCAAGGGCGCCCGCTGCCCGGCGTAGGAGACCTCCACCGGCGCCGGGGCCGGGGCGAAGTGCCGGGCCTCGTAAAACTCGGAGTAGTTGGGAATGCAGCTTTTGGCAGGCAGGCCCAGCAGCCTGCCCTTGTGGAACACCGCGGCACAGTTGTACAGGGCGCCGTTCCAGGGGACAGGCACCCCCACCGCGCAGAGAATGTCCAGCCCGGCGGTTTCCTCCAGCAAAGAGGCCAGGGCCCGCTCCGCCCCGGAGAGCAGAGCCCGGTCCCGGAACAAATCCCCGCAGGTGTAGCCAGTCAGGGCCAGCTCGGGGAAGCACACCGCACCGCAGCCAGCCTC
>FR893820.1:0-8952 GCA_000435395.1 Firmicutes bacterium CAG:94 | reverse complement strand
ATCTCCCCCACCCGGCGGGCGTTTTCCTCCACGTTGGCCACCGAGACACGAGGGGTGGCGGCGGCCACACGGACAAAGCCGTCTTTCACAGCAATCATCCTTTCCAAAAAGTGGGTACTTTCAAATCCCCAGCGCCTGCAACCAAACGCTGGGGATTTCTCCATCCTATACGACCTGAGAGCCCTCCGGCGAGGAAACCGGCGTTGTGGGGGCCGGGGTGGGCGTGGCAGGCTCTGGTGTGGGTGGGGGCGGCACCGGCGTCGGCGTGGGCGGCACCGGGGTCGGTGTAGCCGGCACAGGCGTGGACGGAGCCGGTGTGGCGGGCTTGGGCGTGGGCTGGGAAGTGGGCTGTGCCGTAGGCGCCGGGGTGGGCGTGGCATCAGCCTCCGAGGTGTTGCCGGACTCCTTGGTGGTGTCCACCTTGTCGGTGTCCGTGCCAGGGCCCACGGCGTAGACCTTGCCCGTGGCGGGGTACTCCGAGGAGGAGAGCTCCTCGCTCTTTACCAAGGTGTCGCCCTTGTAGAAGCTGCGGTACGCCCGGGCGGTGTAGCCGGTGTTGCCGGAGGAGCGCCGCACATACTGGCCGCTGGCCAGGCTGTTGTCGGTGCGGAAGCTCACCGAGTCCAGGGGGCCCCAGGCGCTGGTCTGCTCGCTGGAAACGGCCACGCTGTCCCACTCCTGGGGGAAGCAGCCGTAGAACTCCACATACAGGGTGGTGCCGCTCATCCAGGCGGCGATGTACACCGGGGTGTCCTGGGGGTTCTTAAAGCGGAAGTCCAGGTTGCCGTAGTCCACGGTGGCGTCCAGGCCGATGGGGCAGTAGGAGGAGGGCATGGCGTGGCACCAGCGCTCCACAATCTCCATCCCGGCGTAGAGGGAGGCGATATACAAGGTGGAAGACCCCTGGCAGATACCGCCGCCGTACATCTGCACAATCACGCCGCCGGAGATGCCCCCAGCGGGCAGCCAGCCGTTGTTGGGGTCGGTGCTGTCGCCCAAGGTGGTGTTGTAGGAGAACTCCTCACCGGGGTCCAAAATGGTGCCGTTCACCTTGGACAGGGCCAAGGCCATGTTGCTGTTGCCGTTGGCCGTGTTGGTGGAAACCGTGCTGTAGCTGGACAGCTTGACAAAATGCTCCTGCAAATAGGCCTTGGTGACGGTGGGCTGGGTCTCCACAAAGGCGGCCTGGATGTCCCCGCCCCGCTTTTGGGAGAGCAGCTGCCGCACGCTTTCCAAGGTCTTGGCCAAATCCACCTGGCTGCCCACCTGCTCGTCGGTAAAGGTGAAGGAGCCGTCCTCGGCCCGGCTGGAAACAGTGGCGTTCTTCGCCTCGGTGGCGCAGGCCTGGGCCGCGGCCAGCAGCTTGTCTTCCCCGGCCTGGGACAGGTCCACCACATAGTTCAGGGCAGAGTCCTCGGCCAGGCGCTCCTCCAGCAGCTGGGGCAGCGTCAGCTCCAGCACGTTCTGGGTGGTGAAGTCCTCCCCGGAGAGCACCACGGTGTCGTCCCGGAACTTCACGGTAATCTCCAGGCCGTTTACGGCCTCGTCAATGGCGGCCAGGGCGATTTCCAGGGCCTCGTCCACGGTTTTGCCGGCGATGTTCTTCCCGCCGATGGAGGCCCCTTCTGGGAACAGGCTCAAATCCTCCACCTGGGAAACCAGCGAGGAGGTCTCCTCCTCCTGGGTGGAACAGGCGCAAAGGCCCCCTATTAGCAGCAGCGAGCCAAGCCCAGCCGCCAATTTTACCATCCATGTGTTACGGCGCATCGCACCCATCCTTTCTCTTATGTAAACTACCTATGCCAAAAGGATGCCGGCAGCGCCGGCCTTCCCATCTCTTTTGTGTATGTGGTTTTCATTATACCTTCCCCCGGGGAAAAAGTAAAGCGCCAACCCGGGGATATCTCACGAAAAAACTGGCATTTTGCCCCAAACCGTGCTACAATGGCCCATAGGAAGCGCCAGCAGGGCATCCCCCTCTGGCAACTTGCAAGGAGAAACGAGGAGCACTTATGAAAATTATGCTGTTAACCGCCGCTACGGGCGGGGGCCACCTGCGTGCTTCCGCAGCGGTGGAGAAGTACATTCAAGACAACACCAGCTATGATGTGGTTACGGTAGACGCCCTAAAGGCCGTAGGCCGTTTTTTGGACAAGACCGTGTGCGACAGCTACCGCTTTATGGCAAAGCGGGTGCCCGCCATGTTTGGGCGGCTCTATAAGCAGACAAACCACGAAAGCCTGTTCGCCGGCCTGGTGCCCAAGCTTAGCGGCGCGTTCAGCAACCTGCTGTACCCCACCATTGCCCAGTACCAGCCCGATGTTATTATAACCACCCATCCCTTTGCCACGGAAATGGTCTCCGACCTGAAAGAGGACAACTCCATCACCGCGCCGCTGATTTGCATCCTCACCGACTACGGCGTGCACCGGGCTTGGATCGCCCCCCATGTGGACGCCTACGTGGTGGCCAGCGAGGACATGGTGCCCGAGCTGCAAACCTTTGGGGTGCAGGAGGAGAAAATCTACCCCTTCGGCATCCCGGTGCACGGGGTGTTCTTCCACCGGGAGGACAGGGACGCCCTGCTGGAGGACCTGCGCCTGGACCCCGCCCTGCCCACGGTGCTGTTTATGGCGGGCAGCTTTGGGGTGGCCAACATCATCAAGCTGTACCGGGAATTGGCCGACACCGACGTGAAAATGCAGATCATCGTCATCACCGGCCGCAACCAGCGGCTGTATGAGGCCTTCGAGCGGGAGCTGGCCGGCGGGGAGCGCCTTCCCACCCGGCTTATCTACTTCACCGACGAGGTGGAGAAGTACATGCACGCCAGCGACTTGCTGGTGACAAAGCCCGGCGGCCTCACCGTTTCCGAGGCCTTGGCCTGCAACCTGCCCATGGCTGTGTTCGACGCCATCCCCGGCCAGGAGGAGGACAACGCCAACTTCCTCAAAGTCCACGACATGGGCGTGCGCCTGGAAAAGGACGGGGACTTTGCCGGGCAGATTTCCGCCCTGCTCAGCGAGAAGGAGAAGCTGCGGGAGATGCGGGAAAACTGCCAGCACTTTGACAAGTCCCAGTCCATCCCCAACCTGCTGGCCCTCATAGAGGACCTGGTGGAGGAAAAGCCATGAGGAGCCTCCCCTTTACCGGCGGAGACACGGAGCTCCGTCAAGAGCTGGAAAAGCTGGCCGACCCCGGCTACAAAACCTTCCACGAGGGGCTGATTCCCGGCGCCTCCATGAGCTATGGGGTGCGCCTGCCGGATATGCGCGCTCTGGCCCAGAAGGTGCTGCGGGGAGACCCGGTGAGCTTTTTGAAGGGCACCCACCCCGCCTCCTACGAGGAGACCATGGTGCGTGGGCTGGTGGTGGCCGGGCTGAAGCTGCCCTGGGAGGAAAAGCGCCCCTGGGTGGAGGACTTCCTCCCCCGGGTGGGCAACTGGGCGGTGTGCGACAGCTTCTGCAACTCCCTGGCCCCCCGCTTTCCTGAAGACGGGGCGGCGCTGTGGGATTTCCTGCGGCCCCTGTACCCAGACAGCCGGGAGTATTACGCCCGGGTGGCCTGTGTGGTCCAGCTCTCCCACTTTGTGGACAGCGAGCACCTGGAGGAAGGCCTCCCCCTTCTCCAGCAGGTGAAGCACCCCGGCTACTACGCCAAGATGGCCGCGGCCTGGGCGCTGTCGGAGTGGTACGTGAAGTTCCCCCAGGCGGTGGGACAGCTGCTGGCCCAGCAGACCTTGGAGCCTTGGGTGCAGAACAAGGCCATCCAGAAGGTGCGGGAATCCCGCCGGGTGAGCAAGGCGGAAAAGGACGCGCTGCTCCGCTATAAACTGCAGCCCACTCCTTAGACGCGTTTTCCCCGCCGGGCGTTACATCTGTTGAAAACTTTTTTAGAAAGGTCGGTTCAGTATGAAACTTGGCTGCTGCGCCTCCCTGTGGGAGGATATGATCCTCAAGCTGCCCGCCGCTGGGGCGGATTACGCCGAAGCGGGCTTTTCCTCGTTGATGGGCAAGAGCCTGGACCAGGTGCGGGCCCGGGCGGCCCAGCTGGAAAAGGCCGGGGTGTCCTTGGAGAGCATGAACGTGCTCTTTCCCGGGGATTTCCGGCTGACAGGCCCCCAGGCGGACTTCTCCGCCGTGGACAGCTACCTGGAGGAGAACCTGCCCAAGGCCCAGGCGCTGGGCGTGAAGGTGGTGGTCTTTGGCAGCGGCGGCGCCCGCCGTGTGCCCGAGGGCTTCCCCCAGGAGGAGGCCTTTGCCCAGCTGGTGGAGCTGTGCCGGGAGCACATCGCCCCGGCGGCGGCGGCCCACGGCATCACCTGCTGCGTGGAGCCCCTGAACCAGAAGGAGACCAACATCCTCACCACCAGCGGGGAGTGCTTCCGGCTGGTGGAGGCGGTTAACCATCCCAACCTCCAGCTGCTGGTGGACCTGTACCACTTTGATTTGGAAGGCGAATCCCTCTCCGCCCTGGAGGGCTACCGGGGACGCCTGGGCCACTGCCACATCGCCAGCGCCCAGAACAGCCGCCTGGTGCCCCAGCCCTGGGACGGCCAGGACTACCTCCCCTTCTTCCAGGCCTTGGCGGCCATGGGCTATGAGGGGCGCCTCTCCCTGGAGGGCGACACCCGGGGCGGCCTGCCCCAGATCCGCTCCTCGCTGGCGTACCTGCGCCAGCTCATCGGCCAGGCGGCCCAGTAAGCACAGGGAGGCAGCGGGATGAAATTCTACATCGGCTCCGGCCTGCAAAACGCCCCCCAGGTGCGGCAGCTGGCCCAGCTTCTCAAGGCCGCCGGGTGGGAGCACACCTACGACTGGACGGCCTCTCTGCACACGCCCCTCAGCCTGGACACCCTCCGCACCCTGGGGGAGCGGGAGTTCCAAGGGGTGAAGGATGCGGACGTGGTCATCCTCCTCTCGCCCCGGGGCAAGGGCACCCACACGGAGTTCGGCATGGCCCTCGCATGGGGCAAGAAGGTGCACCTGTGCCACGGGGACGACAGCCTCTTCCGCGGGGACGAGAACACCTCCACCTTTTACTGCCTGCCCCAGGTGCACCGCCTGGTGGGGGACACAGAAGCCATCGCCCGCCAGGTGCTGGAAGGCTAAAAACCAACATACACAGCAAAAAACCGGGAACAGCCAACAAGCTGCTCCCGGTTTTCTTGTCTTTTCCTTTACCGCTGGAGGCGCTCCAGCAAAATGGTGTTCACCAAGGTGGTGACGCCGTCCACCAAAAAGCCCAGGCCCACGAACATCACCAGGCCCTCGATGGTGCCGAAGGGGTTCAAGACCATCACCAGGCCGCACACGGCCAGGGCCGCCGCCACTAGGCAGGAAATCCACCACCGGCTAAAGCCCAGGGCCTTCATGTCCAAAGAGCGCTTGATGGAGCCCAGGCTGTCCACCAAAATGTAGATACCCAGCACCATGGGCACCAAGGCCAGCAGGAAGCGAATCCAGATGAGCAGGCACAGGCCCAGCAAAATCAGCAGGACGCCCAGCACCAAATCCAGCTTGTCGGCATTCTCCCCGCCCCGCAGGTAAGCCGCCAGCCGCACCACGCCGTAAACCAGCACCGCCCCGCCAATGAGCAGGCAGGCAAAGCCCAAGGACAGCTCCGGCATCACCAGCAGCACCACGCCCAGCACAATGTACAGCAGCGAGGAGAGAATCAAACTGTTGCGAATGCTTTTTAACATGAGAAAGACCTCCTTTTTCCGCAACCCGTCTCTGCCCTTAGTGTACTCCATCCGCCGGGCAAATACAAGAGCCCTTCCCTTTCGCCTTTCTTACAAATCCACTTTTTTCGCGGGAAAACGAAAAAGGAGAGCCCCTTGCGGGACTCTCCCTGAAAAGATTCGGTTTAGAACACGCCGTTGGTCATGTCCTCCACAATCAAGGTGCGGGGGCCGTTGTTGGCCGGGGCAGCCTTGGCGGGGGCGGCGGCGGGAGCCGGGGCCTCCTCTTCCTTGTGGGGGTTGTCACGCCAGTTGAGGAACTTCTCGGCAACCTGGGGGAACAGGGCGTAGCTGAGCACGTCCTCCTCGCAGTGGCCCAGGCCCTTCTCCTTGCACTCGGCGCGGAGCTTGTCCATCTCGGGCTCCAGCAGGTCGGCGGGGCGGCAGGTGATGACCTCGTCGCTGCCGATGGCCTTCTTGCGCACTTCCTCGTTGACCTCGCCGGGCAGCTGGCCGTACTCGCCGCGGAGCAGGCCCTTGGACTCCTTGGTAATCATCTTGTAGCGCTCGCCGGCCAGCACGTTCAGCACGGCCTGAGAGCCCACAATCTGGCTGGTGGGGGTAACCAGGGGCGGATAGCCAAAGTCCTTCCGCACGTTGGGGATTTCCTCCAGCACAGCGTAATACTTGTCCTCGGCGTTGGCCTGCTTCAGCTGGGAAATCAGGTTGGACAGCATGCCGCCGGGCACCTGGTACAGCAGGGTGTTCACGTCCACCTTCAGCACCTTGGGGTTGATGTCCAGCTTCTCGGCCACGCCGCGGAAGTGGGCAGCGGCCTCCACCAGCTTGGCCATATCCAGGCCGGTGTCACGGCTGGTGCCCTGCAGGGTAGCCACCATGGACTCGGTGGCGGGCTGGGAGGTGCCGTTTGCCAAGGGGGACAATGCGCAGTCCACAATGTCCACGCCGGCCTGGGCAGCCATCAGGTTGGTCATGTCGCCGGTGCCGGTGGTGTTGTGGGTGTGCAGGTGGATGGGCACGCTGACGTTCTCCTTCAGCTTCTTCACCAGGGAGTACGCGTCATAGGGCAGCAGCAGGTTCGCCATGTCCTTGATGCAGATGGTGTCGGCGCCCATCTTCTCCAGCTTCATGGCCAGCTTGACGAAGTAGTCCTCGCTGTGCACGGGGCTCTTGGTGTAGCTGATGGCAGCCTCCACCATACCGCCATACTCCTTGACGAACTTCATGGCAGCTTCCATGTTGCGGGGGTCGTTCAAAGCGTCGAAAATACGCACCACATCGATGCCGTTTTCGATGGACTTCTTGCAGAAGGACTCCACCACGTCGTCGGCATAGTGCCGGTAGCCCAGGATGTTCTGGCCGCGGAGCAGCATCTGCAGCTTGGTGTTGGGCAGGCCCTTTTTCAGGGTGCGCAGGCGCTCCCAGGGGTCTTCGTTCAAAAAGCGCATGCACACGTCGAAGGTGGCGCCGCCCCAGCACTCTAGGGACCAGTAGCCAATGCTGTCCAGCACGGGCAGAATGGGAATCATATCCTCAATCTTCATGCGGGTAGCAGCCTGGGACTGGTGTGCGTCGCGCAGGATGGTATCCATAATCTTAAGGGGATTTTTTGCCATTTTCTTAAGCCATTTCCTTTCCCTGTGAGTATTTCAAACAGTCTGCCGGATGGCCATCAGCCGCCGAACAGGGCCAGCAGCACACCGGCCGCCACGGCGGAGCCAATGACGCCGGACACGTTGGGGCCCATGGCGTGCATCAGCAGGAAGTTGGAGGGGTCGTACTTCTGGGCCACCACCTGGGACACACGGGCCGCCATAGGCACGGCGGAAACACCGGCGGAGCCAATCAGGGGGTTGACCTTTTCCTTGGAGAAGATGTTCATCAGCTTGGCCAACAGCACGCCGCCGGCGGTGCCAAAGCCAAAGGCCACAATGCCCAGCAGCAGGATGCCCAACGTCTGCCAGCTCAGGAAGGTGGCGGCGGTGGCGGTGGCGCCCACAGACACGCCCAGGAAGATGGTGACGATGTTCATCAGCTCGTTCTGGACAGTCTTGCTCAGGCGCTCCACAACGCCGCACTCGCGCATCAGGTTGCCCAGCATCAGGCAGCCCACCAGAGAAGCGGCGGAGGGCACCAGGAAGGACACGAAGATGGTGACGATGATGGGGAACAAAATCTTCTCCGTCTTGGAGACGGGGCGCAGCTGCTTCATCTTGATCTTGCGCTCTTTGTCGGTGGTAAGCGCCTTCATGATGGGCGGCTGGATGACAGGCACCAACGCCATGTAAGAGTAGGCTGCCACGGCAATGGGCCCAAGAAGATGGGGGGCCAGGTGGCTGGTGGTGTAGATGGCAGTGGGGCCGTCTGCGCCGCCGATGATGCCGATGGACGAGGCCTCAGGGCCGGTAAAGCCCAGAAGGGTGGCGCCAATGTAAGTGACGAAGATGCCCAGCTGGGCAGCGGCGCCCAGCAGCAGGCTCTTGGGGTTGGCAATCAGGGGACCGAAGTCGGTCATGGCGCCCACGCCCACGAAGATAAGGCAGGGGTACACGCCCAGCTTCACGCCCAGGTACAGCACGTCCAGCAGGCCCACGGAAATGGTGGAGCCCAGCAGGCTGGTAAGCTCGTCAAGGATGGTCTGCGTGGCGCCGCCCGCGGCGATCTCATCGATGATTTCCTGGGTGACTGTGGCGCCGCCAAACAGCTCCCACTGCACATGCCCGTTGGCGAAGAGCACCTCGTGGTACATCCCGGCGCCGGGCAGGTTTGTCAGCAGCATGCCAAAAGCGATAGGCAGCAGCAGCAGGGGCTCAAACTGCTTGACGATGGCCAGGTACAGCAGCACGCAGGACACCACCAGCATCACCAGGCTCAGGGGGTTCTGCTGCACAATGTAAAAGCCGGTCTGTTGCAAAAAGTTAACAATAGCGTCCATAGGGGGATTCACTCCTTATTCATTAGTTTTACGGGAAGGAGCACCACCTGATTTTTTCGGAAAAATTAGGCGATGGTGCACAGGAGTGTACCGCTTTCCACAGCGGTGCCTTTGGTAACAGACACGGCGGTGATGGTGCCGTCGTGGGGGGCCATGATTTCGTTCTCCATCTTCATGGCTTCCAAAATCATCAGCACGTCGCCGGACTTCACGGCCTGGCCAGCGGCAACCTTCACATCCAGGATGGTGCCGGGCATGGGAGCGGTAATCTGCTCACCAGCGCCAGCAGGGGCAGCGGCGGGAGCAGGAGCGG
>FR893819.1:79868-95589 GCA_000435395.1 Firmicutes bacterium CAG:94 | reverse complement strand
CGGTACAGCTCCTGGCAGCGGGCCAGGGCCGCCGTATCGCGGTTTTCCAGGCCGGAAAGCTGGTAAATTCTGGCGCACTCGTACACCACCTGGAAGTTGTTGGGGAAGCGCTGCAGGGCCTTTTCCGCCTCCCGGAAAGCGGCGGCGTAGTCCTTTTGGATGCGCAAATCCCGCAGGCGGCAGACGCTGCCCTCTAAGCTGGCGCTCTGCTGGGTGTAGCCCAGGAGCACATCCACGCTGGTTTCGAAAAAATCCGCCAGCTCTAAAATGAGGCTGACGTCTGGGGTGGAGGCGCCGCTCTCCCACTTGGACACCGCGCCCACGGTGACGCCCATGGCCTCTGCCAGCTGCTCCTGGGTGAGGCCCTGTTTCTTGCGGAGCTCCCGCAGCTTTTGGGCTAACAACACTTTCATACCGTACTCTCCTTTCTGGTTACAGCCCCAGTATACCGCCTTTTGGGGCAGTTGAACAGGGAGAAATCTTCCATTTAGGAAAGTTTTTATTTTACCAATAGGAAAGTTTGCAGCGGCGGGGGAACTTTCCCACTGTACAAGCACCCCGGGGTACGGTATAATAAAAAAGGTATGCGGCCTGGCCGCGCGCTGAAAGAACACAGGGGGACGACAGGATGAAACGGTTAGTGATCGGCATATTGGCCCACGTGGACTCGGGCAAGACCACCTTGAGCGAGGCCATGCTCTACCGGGCGGGGGCGCTGCGGAAGCTGGGGCGGGTGGACCACCGCAACGCCTTTCTGGACACGGACGCCTTGGAGCGGGCCAGGGGCATCACCATTTTTTCCAAGCAGGCGGTGCTAAAGCTCCCCGACACCCAGCTGACTCTGCTGGACACCCCCGGCCACGTGGACTTCTCCGCCGAGGCGGAGCGGGCTTTGCAGGTGATGGACTACGCCATTTTGGTGGTCAGCGGCACCGACGGGGTGCAGAGCCACACGGAAACCCTGTGGCGGCTGCTGGAGCGCTACCACGTGCCGGTGTTCCTGTTCGTCAACAAGATGGACTTGGCCGGGGCCGACAAGGCCGCCCGGCTGGAGGAGCTGCGCCGGCGGTTCGGCACGGGCTGCCTGGATTTGAGCGACCCCGCCTGCGGTGAGGACCTGGCCCTGTGCAATGAGGAACTGCTGGAGACGGTGATGGCCGGGGAGTCCCCCACAGAGGAGCAGCTGGGGGCGGCCGTCGCCCGGCGGGAGCTGTTCCCCTGCTACTTTGGCTCCGCCCTGAAACTGGAGGGCGTGGACAAGCTGCTGGAGGATTTGGAGCGCCTGACCCAGCCCCTGCCCCAACGGGAAGCGTTTGGGGCCCGGGTGTTCAAGGTGACCAAGGAGGACGTGCGGCTGACCTGGGTGAAGGTCACCGGCGGGGAGCTGAAAGTGAAGGCGGAGCTCTCTGCCCGGGAGGACGCACGCTCCCCCTGGAGCGGCAAGGCCGACCAGCTGCGGCTGTACAACGGGGCCAAGTTCCAGCTGGTGGACACGGCCCTGCCCGGGGACGTGGTGGCGGTGGCTGGGCTCTCCGACGCCTACCCCGGAGAGGGGCTGGGCAGCGAGCCGGACGCCAGCCCGCCCGCTTTGGAGCCGGTGCTGCGGTACCGGGCGCTGCTGCCCCAGGGCATCGACGTGCACAAGGCCTTGGGCCAGCTGCGGGAGCTGGAGCAGGAGGACCCGCTCCTTCACGTGGTGTGGGACGAGCGCCTGGGGCAGGTGCACTTGCAGCTGATGGGCGAGGTGCAGCTGGAGGTGCTCCAAAGCCTGGTGGAGCGGCGGTTTGGCTGGCAGGCCGCCTTTGACGAGGGGGGCATCCTGTACAAGGAGACCATCAACGCTCGGGTGGAGGGCGTTGGCCATTACGAGCCCCTGCGGCACTACGCGGAAGTCCACCTGGTGCTGGAGCCCGGCGCGCCGGGCAGCGGCGTGGAGATTGCCACCAGCTGCCGGGAGGACGAGCTGGCGGGCAGCTGGCAGCGGCTGGTGCTGACCCATCTGGCGGAGAAGGCCCACATCGGCCCGCTGCTGGGCGCGCCTTTGACGGACTGCAAAATCACTTTGGCGGCGGGCAGGGCCCACATCAAGCACACCGAGGGCGGGGACTTCCGCCAGGCCACCTACCGGGCGGTGCGCCAGGGGCTGCGGACGGCCCAGGCCCAAGGGGCCTGCGTGCTGCTGGAGCCCTGGTACCAGTTCAGCCTGCGGGTGCCCCAGGACTGTGTAGGCCGGGCTCTGGCGGACATGCCCCGGCTGTTCGCGGAGTTTGAGCCGCCGGTCATCCAGGGGGAACAGGCGGTTTTGGCGGGGCGGGCACCGGTGGCCTCCCTGCTGGGCTACGCCAGGGAGGTGAGCGCCTACACCAAGGGCCACGGGCAGCTGAGCTGCATCCCAGCGGGGTACGCCCCTTGCCACAACAGCGAGGAAATCATCGCCGCGGCGGGGTATGATGCGGACAGCGATTTGGAGAACACGGCGGACTCCGTGTTTTGCAGCCACGGGGCCGGGGTGGTGGTGCGCTGGGACAAGGTGCCCAGCCGGATGCACATCCCCAGCGTGCTGGCCCGGGGGGAGCGCATGGCCCGGGCCGCCCAGGAGGAGGCCGCCGCTCCCCCGCCGGGCAGCTGGGAATCCCGGGCGGCGGCGTACCGCTCTACGGTGGCCCAAGATAAGGAGCTCATCGCCATTTTCGAGCGCACCTACGGGCCCATCAAGCGGGACCCCCTCCAGGCGGTGCGGCCCGCCAAAAAGCGGCCTGTGGCCAAAAGCGGCGCCTTTAAGGGCTCTGCCAAGCCCCAGAAGGAGGGCCCCGAGCACCTGCTGGTGGACGGCTACAACGTGATTTTCTCCTGGGATGAGCTGAAAGCCCTGGCGGCGGAAAACCTGGAGGCCGCCCGGGGGAAGCTGATGGACATCCTCTGCAACTACGCCGCCTACCGGCGGTGCGTGCCCATCCTTGTGTTCGACGCCTACAAGGTGAAGGGCGGCGTGGGCTCGGTGGAGAAGTACCACAACCTGAACGTGGTCTACACCAAGGAGGCCGAAACCGCCGACATGTATATTGAGAAAGTCACCCACCAGATTGCCCGGCACTACCACACCCGGGTGGTCACCTCGGACGCCACGGAGCAGCTGATTATCCTGGGGGCAGGGGCGCTGCGGGTCTCCTCCCGGGCTTTCCAGGAGGAGGTCAAGGCGGCGGAAGCGGAGATTCGGGAGATACTCTCCAGCCAATAAATAGGACAGGACACCGGAGGCCGGGTAAGGCGCTCCGGTGTTTTTTTGCCCTGTGTAAGAACGGGGCAGGCTGGGACGTCTAAGGGGAAAAGACGGAACAAGGAGTGAGCCTCTATGAAAAAAGCCCTGTCCTTTCTGTTGGCGGCGCTGCTGCTCGCCGGCTGCACAGCCCAGCCCGCCCCGGAAAGCGCTGCCTCTCCCCCGCCGGACAGCGTGGCGGTGGAAAGCCCCAGCCGTCCCCTTGCCACCCCCAGCGGCGAGGGAGCGGCGCAAGCCTCCCAGGTGGTGGAGACCACGCTGTCCTCTGGGGTGGTGGTGCAGGCGGAAGTGAGCTATCCCCCGGTGGACTTCTCCAGCCTGGCAAGCTACCAGGCCAGCCTGCACCGCTTTGACCCCCAGCAGGCCCGGCAGCTCCTGTTGGGGGACGCGCCCCTGGCCCAGGAGGAGCAGCAGGCGGTAAAGGGCTCCGCGTTCCAGGACGCCATGTGGCACATGTACGTGACAGAGGACGGCCAAAACCTGGTGGTCATCGAGGAGAACCTGTACTACTTCAACGACGGATGGAACCAGGACACCACCCAGTACTTCTACCCCGGGCCGGAGTCGCTGGACTACAACGGGGACGCCTTCCAAACAGGGAAGGAGCTGGCCTTCGCCACGGCGGAGGAGTGCTTCGCCCAGGCCAAGGAGACCCTCTCCCAGCTGGGGATAGCGGTGGCGGACAGCTACGACTGCTTCACCCTGGACCGCGAAACCTTACAGGCGGAGGCGGAGAAAGTCCGGGAGCGGCTTGTCCAAAATGGCCTGGGCCTGTGGACCGACGAGGCAGGGGAACCGCTGAGCCGGGAGGAGAGTTTGGCCCAGTACCCCCTTCCCCAGTACCAGGCCAGCCAGGACTGCTACTACTTCCAGCTGTACGCCCGGGCCGGAGCGTGCCCCGTCACCCGGCAGAGCACAGGGGTGGCTGCCAGCGGCGGGTACACAGCGGGGGCGATGATTGACTGCGCCTACTCGGCGGAGGGGCTGGTGATGCTTTCCATCTACCCCGCCTATGACGTGGGCGAAATTGAGGGGGAAGCCCCCTGCCTGGACTTGGAGGGCGCTTTGGAGGCGCTGGACAGCAAGTACAACTCGTTGCTGCTGGAGAGTCCCTGCCAGGTGGAGCAGATTGCCTTTGAGTACGTGCCCCTTGGCACCGGGGACGGCATCCACGTGACGCTGACCCCTGCCTGGCGTTTTTTGGTAAAGCAGGAGCTGACCTTCCCCGGGAAGGAGGACGCCAGCGAAACCGTGACCATGGAGCAGGCCTCTTACGTGTTTTTCAACGCCGCAACAGGCCAGGAGATCGTGACGGACTTGGGGGGCATATGAGAAACTTTCTGCACTTTACGGCAAGCGGCCTGCGCCGGACCGTGCTGGCCCCCAGCTTTGTGGGGGCGGCGGTGGGCCAGTGCGCGCTGAGCCTGCTGAGCGTCTACGAGGAGATAACCTTGGTGGGGGCGGATTCCACCGCTTCCTACCTGTATGAGATGGGCATTTACGCCAACTTTTGGGTGCTGTTTTTGCTGTTTGGGGCCATCCCCGGGGCCACGCTGTTCTGCGCCGACTGGGAGAACCGGTACATCCGCTTCTCGGCGGCCCGGGCGGGCAAGGCGGCCTATGGGGCGGGCACCGCGGCGGCCTGCTACCTCGCGGGGACGGGGGCGGTGTTTGTGGGGGAGTGGCTCTTTTTGGGGGCGCTGTGTTTGCGCTATCCCCTCCTTGCCCCGGGGAGCACTGTCATCAACTCCTGGATGAGCACGCCCTTCGCGCCGCTGCTCACCCCCCAGAGGATACTGCTGTTCTACGCGGCCCGGTTCCTGATAAAGGCCTGCTGCGCCGGGTTCTTCTCCGTGGCGGCGCTGTGGGTCTCCACTTTACTGCCCAACGTGTTCGTAGCCCTGGCCAGCCCGCTGCTGCTCAACTATCTGTGGGAGAACGTGGCAATCTTCTTAAAACTGCCCGCCCCCCTGCTGTTTGCCAGCGTGGCCAAGGGGAATATTCCCATCCAGGACAGCCTGCTGTGGACGGCGTTGTACCCCGTGGCGCTGTTCACCGGGCTGGCGGCGGTGTTCGGGGCGCTGTTTACGGCGGGGGCCAAAAGGAGGCTGGAGCATGGCTGAACTGCGCAAGGCCGCGCTGCTGGCGGCCCACAACTTTCAAAAGTGGCCGGTGAACCCTCGGGTGTACGTGGTGTTTTTGCTGGAGCTGGCCTACGTCCACTGGATGGTGTCCCCGGTGGGGGACTTCTGCGCCCAGGGGGGCTACACCGTGGGGCCTTGGGTGTTCCCCTTCCTCCTGGCGGAGCCCTACTCCCGGCTGATGGTGATGCTGGGGCTGATACTCCTGCTGTGCGATGCTCCCTTTATCGAAAGCGACCACCCCGCCCTGCTGCTGCGCTCCGGCCGCAGGACCTGGACGGCGGGCCAGGTGCTGTACATTGCGGGGACGTCGGCGGTGTATTTCGCGGTGGTGTACCTGCTGACCGTGCTGGTGCTGCTGCCCCACGTGGGCTTTGAGCCAGGCTGGGGCAAGGTGATTCACACCTTCTGCCAGACGAGGATGGCCGGGCAGCACGGCATTGTGCTGCTCTTTGACCACCAAATCAGCAACGCCCTGGGACCGGTGGAAGCCAACCTGCTGGAGCTGCTGCTGTGCTGGCTCCTGGGGACGCTGCTGGGGCTGGTGCTCTTTGTGCTGAACCTGACGGTAAACCGCAGCGCCGGGGCCATCTGCGCGGCGGCGCTGGCCATCTTCCCCCTGTTTGTGGAGCGGGCCGGCTGGTGGATGCACTACATCTCCCCGGTTTCCTGGGCGTCCCTTTCGGTGGTGGATTTGACGGGGACCACCGCGTTCCCCTCCCTGGGCTACGCCCTGGCGGTGCTGGCGGGCGGGAACGCGCTGCTGGCCCTGCTGGCCTTTCTGGCCATGGGGCGCCGGGACATCGACGTGTTAAAATCTGTGTGAAGGAGGCGGCGGTATGAACGCAATCATTTCGCTGCGGGAAGTGACCAAGCGGTTTCGGGAGACGGTGGCCCTGGACAAGGTCACTGTGGACTTTGAGGCCGGGAAAATCCACGGGATTGTGGGGCGCAACGGCTCGGGGAAAACGGTGCTGATGAAGTGCGTGTGCGGGTTGATGCACCAGGACGCTGGGGAGATTTTGGTGCGGGGCCAGCGGGTGGGCAAGGACGTGGACATCCCCCAGGGGATAGGGGCCATTATTGAGGCGCCGGGGTTTCTGCCCAACTTCAGCGGCTACCGGAATTTGAAGTTCCTGGCGGACATCCGGCGCCAGGTGGGGAAAGAGCGGGTGCGCTGGGCCATGGAAACGGTGGGCCTGGACCCGGACAGCCCCAAGCACGTGGGGAAATACTCCCTGGGGATGCGCCAGCGGCTGGGGCTGGCCCAGGCCATCCTGGAGGACCCGGACCTGCTCATTTTAGACGAGCCCATGAACGGCCTGGACAAACGCGGCGTGGAGGAAATGCGCCGGCTGCTGCTGGGCCTGCGGCAGGAGGGGAAGACCATCCTCCTGGCCAGCCACAGCAGTGAGGACATCGCCCTGCTGTGCGACACGGTCCACGAAATGGACGGCGGCCGCCTGCAACAGTAAGAGGAAAAGCCGGGCAAAAAAGGCCTTGACAACCTGGAAAAACCGTGCTACAGTAAACTTGTTCGGTAGGTAAGGCTCCTACAGGGATATGGACTGTTGCCGCGAAATGGTGGAGACACCATCAGTTGGTTTGAACAGGGTACATCGAGCGCAAGGTGTATCATAACACAGTTTCACCGCCCTGCAGAGTTAAAGCTCAAACGAATGTACACGAGGCATGCAGCTCCCGTATGTTCACCGGACATACGGGAGTTTTATTTTTTCGGCAAAGGAGGCGCCAGCTGTGGAGCACAGTCAAAGTCACAGAGCATTCCCAAAACGATGGACACCTTACAGCTGCGGGCGCCTGGGCCCGTAGGGGATTTCCCGCGGGATTTTTGGGCCATCGTCTTTGGGGCAACCGAAAGGCGGTGGCCTTTTTCTGCCCTTTTTTAGGAAACAACGCCTCCGGGCGATACGATAGATACTTTTTAACACAAGCGAGGTGAAAGGAATGGACACGGGAAGCAGTACCAGTGCAACCACAAAGAGACGAAGACGGGACACCCACAGGGAAGCTGGGCCTTGCCGGCCGTTCCTTTCCCTGTAGGACGCTGAGAAAGCGGACCCTTCTTCCCTGCACTGTACCCTTTCCAAAGGCGCGCTGCGCCATTCTACAGATTGGAGGTACAGAACCATGAAGAAGATTCTCAAAAGAAATTCCATCGCGCACATCACCGGGAACATGGTGCGGGAGGACGCCCTCCAGCAGCGCCTGTACTGGGCCGCCGCCCAGAAGGAGGAAGCCCTGCTGGCCCACTACGGCGCCGCCCCCACCGGGCTGACCCAGGAGCAGGCGGAACGCTCCCGGGAGGAGTGGGGCCGCAACGCCCTCACCTACGGCAAGCGGGAGCCCGTGGCCAAGAGGCTGTTCTCCGCCTTTATCAACCCCTTTACGGTGATTCTGCTGGCGCTGGCGGTGATTTCCGCCGTCACCGACATTGCCCTGGCCAGCCCAGGGGAGGAAAACTACGCCACGGTCCTTATCATCGCCACCATGGTGCTGCTCTCTGGGGGGCTGCGCTTTGTCCAGGAGACACGCAGCGGCAACGTGGCGGACAAGCTGCTGGGGATGCTCCACACCACTGCCTGTGTGGAGCGGGAAGGCCAGAAGGCGGAAATCCCCCTGGAGGAGCTTGTGGTGGGCGACCTGGTGCACCTCTCCGCCGGGGACATGATCCCCGCCGACCTGCGCATCCTGGGGGCCAAGGACTTGTTCGTCAGCCAGTCCGCCCTGACAGGGGAAAGCGAGGCTGTGGAGAAACTGGGGGATGCACTCCCCCAGCGGGAGGCTTTGACGGACACGGCCAACCTGGCCTTTTTGGGGAGCAACGTGGTCAGCGGCAGCGCGAAAGCTCTGGTGCTGGCCGTGGGCAACGACACCATGCTGGGGCGGATGGCCAAGGAGCTGAACACCAAGCCCCCCAAGACCACCTTTGAGAAGGGGGTCAACTCCGTTTCCTGGGTGCTCATCCGCTTTATGCTGCTGATGGTGCCGGTGGTGCTATTCGTCAACGGCTTTACCAAGGGGGACTGGATGCAGGCGGCGCTGTTCGCCATCTCGGTGGCGGTGGGCCTGACCCCGGAAATGCTGCCCATGATCGTCACCACCTCCCTGGCCAAGGGCGCCCTGGCCATGAGCAAGCAGAAGGTCATCCTCAAGAACTTGAACTCCATCCAGGATTTGGGCTCCATGGACATCCTCTGCACGGACAAGACCGGCACCCTCACCCAGGACAAGGTGGTGCTGGAGTACCACCTGAACGTGGACGGCCAGGAGGACGGCCGGGTGCTGCGCCACGCGTTCCTCAACAGCTATTTCCAGACGGGGCTGAAAAACCTCATTGACCTGGCGGTCATCCAGAAGCAGGAGAAGCTGGGCGCCCAGGCTTTGGTGGAGAAGTACACCAAGGTGGACGAAATCCCCTTTGATTTCCAGCGGCGGCGGATGAGCGTGGTGGTCCAGGACCAGGAGGGCAAAACCCAGCTGGTCACCAAGGGCGCGGTGGAGGAGATGTTACAATGCTGCGCCTGGGCCGAGTGCGGCGGCAAGGTGCTGCCCCTGGAGGACGAGGTGCGCCGGCGGGTGCTGGCAAAAGCCAACCAGCTGAACAGCCAGGGCATGCGGGTGATTGCCGTGGCCCAAAAGACCAACCCCTCCCCGGTGGGGCAGTTCTCGGTGGCGGACGAGCAGGGCATGGTGCTCCTGGGCTTTCTGGCGCTGCTGGACCCGCCCAAGGCCACCACCAAGGCGGCTATCCAAGCTTTGCAGGCGTACGGGGTGCCGGTGAAAATCCTCACCGGGGACAACGAGAAAGTCACCCAGGCCATCTGCCGCCAGGTGGGGCTGCCTGTGGAGCGCATCCTGCTGGGCACGGATTTGGAGCGCCTGAACGACCAGGAGCTGGGGCGGCTGGCGGAGGACATCACGGTGTTTGCCAAGCTCTCCCCCCAGCAGAAGGCACGGGTGGTGCGGGTCCTGCGGGAGAAGGGCCACACCGTGGGCTACATGGGCGACGGCATCAACGACGCGGCAGCCATGCAGGCCGCGGACGTGGGCATCTCGGTGGACACAGCTGTGGACATCGCCAAGGAGACGGCCTCTGTGGTGCTGCTGGAAAAGGACTTGATGGTGCTGGAGCAGGGCGTGCTGGAGGGCCGGAGGACCTATGCCAACATGATGAAGTACATCAAGATGACGGCCTCCTCCAACTTTGGCAACATGTTCTCCGTGCTGGCGGCCAGCGCCTTTTTGCCCTTCTTGCCCATGGCCTCTTTGCACCTGATTTTGCTCAACTTGATTTACGACGTCTGCTGCACCGCCATGTCCTGGGACAACGTGGACCCAGAGTACCTGAAGGCCCCCAGGAAGTGGGAGGCCAAGGGCATTGGCCGGTTTATGCTGTGGATGGGGCCCACCAGCTCGGTGTTTGACATTGCCGCCTATCTGCTGCTGTACTTTGTGGTGTGCCCCCTGGCCACCGGCGGCCAGCTGTACACCCAGCTGACGGACCCCGCCGCCCAGGCGCTGTATGTGGCCCTGTTCCAGACGGGGTGGTTTGTGGAATCCATGTGGACCCAGACGCTGGTCATCCACATGCTGCGCACGGAGAAGCTGCCCTTTGTGCAGAGCCGGGCCTCCGTGCCGGTGGCGCTGCTCTCCTTGGCGGGGATCGCTTTGGTGACGGCCATCCCCTTCACGCCCTTGGCGGCGCCCCTGGAGATGGCTGCCCTGCCCCCGGTGTACTTCCTGCTGCTGGGTATCCTTGTGGCGGGCTACATGCTGCTGGTGACGGCGGTGAAAAACCTGTACGTGCGCCGGTATGGCCAATGGCTGTAAGCCGGCAGCCTCAAGCCGTGGGAGAGGATGCTGCCTCCCGCGGCTTTTTTTGCGGAAAAAAATGGCGGCGGTTGACTTTTTCCGGAAAACCAGGTATGCTTATACAAGCTGTTAGAGGTCACTAATTAAAGGCGGCCTCTTTTTTTCGAGACAGTGGTTAGTCTTAGCTATCAGTTAGCCAAGACTATTTTCAGAGAGAGGATGGATGGAATGCTGAACAAACGGCTTGTGCGGGCGGTGCCCGAAAGCAGGAAATACATCGCAGGGAACGTGCTGTGCCAGTGGGTCTCCCTGCTGGCGAACATTCGGCTGATGGCTGCCCTTACTGCGTTGGTAGCTGCCCTTCCCCAAGGGAAGCTGACAGCAGAGATGACGGTGGAAATCCTGTTCGATGCTGTGGTGGCTGTGGCGGTGCGGGCTGTATGCACCTTGCTCTCCAGCCGCATGAGCTACCTTTCCTCCAAGGCGGTGAAGCGCACGCTGCGGGGGAAAATCTACAAAAAGCTGCTGGGCCTGGGGGCCTCTTACCAAGAGCGGGTGAACACCTCGGAGGTGGTGCAGGTGGCTGTGGAGGGCGTGGACCAGCTGGAGACGTATTTCGGCTCTTACCTGCCCCAGTTCTTTTACGCCATGCTGGCGCCCCTGACGCTGTTTGGCGTGCTCAGCTTTGTGAACTTCCCGGCGGCGCTGGTGCTGTTCCTCTGCGTGCCGCTGATTCCCGCCGCCATTGTGGCGGTGCAGCGGTGGGCCAAGAAGCTGCTCTCCAAATACTGGGGGCAGTACACCGCCTTGGGCGACACCTTCCTGGAGAACCTGCAAGGGCTGACCACCTTGAAAATCTACCAGGCGGACAGCTTTAAGCAGGAGGAGATGCAGGAGCAGTCGGAGAAGTTTCGGAAAATCACCATGAAGGTGCTGACCATGCAGCTGAACTCCATCACCATGATGGACTTGATCGCCTATGGCGGCGCGGCCCTGGGGGTGATTTTGGCGGTGACCCAGTTTCAAGGGGGCCGCGTGGACCTGGCGGGCTGCCTGCTCCTGCTTATTCTTTCGGCGGATTTCTTTTTGCCCATGCGGCTGCTGGGCTCTTTCTTCCACATCGCCATGAACGGCATGGCGGCCAGCGAGAAAATCTTCCGGCTGCTGGACCTGCCGGAGGAGGAAAGGGGAAACCAGCCTGTGCCCCGGGACTGCTCCCTGCGCTGCCAGGGGGTGCGCTTCTCCTATGGGGAGGGGCGGGACGTCCTGGCCGGGGTGGATTTGGAATGTCCCCAGGGCAGCTTTGTGGCCTTGGTGGGGGAATCCGGCTGCGGGAAATCCACCTTGGCGTCGCTGTTGATGGGGCGCAACCGGGGGTACCAGGGCTCGGTGACCGTGGGCGGCGTGGAGCTCTCTGCCCTGAAGGAGGAGAGCCTGCTGGAGAACTTTACCTACATCAGCCACCAAAGCTACCTGTTTAAGGGGACGGTGGAGGACAACCTGCGCATGGCCGCCCCCCAGGCCACGGAGGAGCAGCTGTGGCAGGTGCTGGAGCAGGTGAAGCTGGCGGGCTTCCTGCGGCAGGAGCAGGGGCTGCGAACCCCGCTGCTGGAGCGGGCCTCCAACTTGTCGGGCGGGCAGTGCCAGCGGCTGGCCCTGGCCCGGGGGCTGCTGCACAACAGCCCGGTGTATATTTTTGACGAGGCCACCTCCAACATCGACGTGGAGAGCGAGAACGACATCATGGAGGAAATCCGCGCTTTGGCAAAGACAAAGACAGTGCTGCTCATCTCCCACCGGTTGGCCAACGTGGTGGACGCGGATTGCATCTACGTGCTGGACAAGGGCCAGGTGGCGGAGAGCGGCACCCACCAGGAGCTGCTGGAGCGGGGCGGCGCCTACCGCCGCCTGTGGGACGCCCAAGCGGCCCTGGAACACTATGGAGAGGAGGCGATCCAATGAAAAAGCGAAGCGGGTTCCAAGTGATGCTGCGGCTGGTGGGCCTGGTGCGGCCCCTGGCGGGCTTTATGGCGCTGGCCATTTTGCTGGGGCTGGCGGGGCATTTGTGCGCCGCCTTCCTCACCGTGCTGGGAGGATACGCCCTGGCCGGGGCGCTGGGGCTGGAGATTCCCTTCTCCCTGGGGCTGCTGTTTGGCGGGGTGCTGGTGTTCGCGGTGGCCCGGGGGTTCCTGCGCTATGGGGAGCAGGCCTGCAACCACTTCATCGCCTTTAAGCTGCTGGCGCTGCTGCGGGAGAAGGTCTTCCAGGCCCTGCGGCGGCTGTGCCCCGCCAAGCTGGAGGGCAAGGACAGGGGCAACCTTATCGCCCTTATCACCTCGGACATTGAGCTGCTGGAGGTGTTCTACGCCCACACCCTCTCCCCCATTGCCATTGCGGCGCTGTTCACGGTGGCGCTGTGCCTGTACATTGGCAGCTTCCACTGGGCCTTGGGGCTGCTGGCTCTGGCGGCCTACGCTGTGGTGGGGGTGGCGGTGCCATTGGTGACTTCCCGGCTCAGCGGCGACGACGGCCTGCGGTTCCGGCAGCGCTCGGGGGAGCTCTCCAGCTTTGTGCTGGACAGCCTGCGGGGCCTGTCGGAAACGCTGCAATACGGCCAGGGCCAGCGCCGCCTGGAGGAGATGGACGCCCGCACAGCAGCCCTCTCCCAGGACGAGGCGCGGATGAAGCGCACCGCCGGCCGCAACCAGGCGGTGACGAACACCGTCATCTTGGTGTTTGACGTGGCCATGCTCTTTGCCGCGGTGGGACTGTACCAGGCCGGGCAGGTGGACTTTCTGGGGGTACTGCTGCCCACGCTGGCGCTGATGAGCTCCTTTGGACCCTGTGTGGCGCTGGCCAACCTGGGCAGCACCTTGCAGAACACCTTCGCTGCGGGGAACCGGGTGCTGGACATTTTGGAGGAGGAGCCGGTGGTGGAGGAAATCCAGGGCAAGCCAGGCCTCTCCTTTACCGGGGCGGCGGCGGAACAAGTCTCCTTTGCCTATGGGGAGGAGCGGATCCTGGACGGCGTCTCCGTGGAGGTGCCCAAGGGCAGCGTGGTGGGCATTGTGGGCCGCAGCGGCAGCGGGAAATCCACACTGCTTAAGCTGTTCATGCGGTTTTGGGAGGCCCAGCAAGGGCAGGTGCGCGTCTCCGGCCGGGACGTGAAGGACATCAACACCGCCAACCTGCGGGACATGGAGAGCTTTGTCACCCAGGAGACACACCTGTTCCACGACAGCATCCGGGCCAACCTGCGCATTGCCAAGCTGGACGCCACCGACGAGGAGATCGCCCAGGCCTGCCGGAAGGCCTCGGTGCACCAGTTTATTGAGAGCCTGCCCCAGGGCTACGACACCCCGGTGGGCGAGCTGGGCAGCACCCTCTCCGGCGGCGAGCGCCAGCGGCTGGGCCTGGCGCGGGCCTTCCTCCACCAGGGGGACTTCCTGTTGCTGGACGAGCCCACCAGCAACCTGGACAGCTTAAACGAGGCGGTCATCCTCCGCTCTCTGGGGGAGGAACGGGGGGAAAAGACGGTGCTGCTGGTGTCCCACCGGAAATCCACCATGCGGGTGGCGGACACAGTCTACAACATGGACAACGGGAGGATGAGCTGATGAGCAACACCGCCCAAAAGCGGCAGCGGGAGAAAGAGATGGTCTCCCAGATGATTGCCCTGTATTGCAAAAAACACCACGGCGGAAAAGGGAGCCTGTGCCCCCAGTGCCGCGCCCTGGAGGAATACGCCCGGGCCCGCAGCGACAAATGCCCCTTTATGGAGGAAAAGACCTTTTGCTCCAACTGCAAGGTGCACTGCTACAAGCCGGAGATGCGGGAGAAAATCCGGGAAGTGATGCGGTTCTCCGGCCCGCGGATGCTGCTGGTACACCCGGCGGCGGCCATCCGCCACGTGATAGAAACCCGCCGGGAAAAGGGGAAAACCCAGAAAGGAGCTGGAACATGAGACGGATTCTATGGATAGTTTTGGGCTGTGTAGGCGTGGGCCTGGGCGCTGTGGGGGCGGTGCTGCCCCTGCTGCCGGCCTTCCCCTTTTTGCTGCTGGCGGCCTTTAGCTTTGCCAAAAGCTCCCAGCGGCTGCATACCTGGTTTATCAACACCAGCCTGTACAAGAAAAATTTGGAGAGCTACGTGCAGCACCGGGCCATGACCTGGCGCACCAAGCGGCGCATTATGCTCACCGTGACGGTGCTGATGGCCTTTGGCTTTGTGATGATGATGGTGAAAGGGCTGTACATCCCCTGCGCCATTTTGGCGGGGGTGTGGGTGTTCCACATTCTGTACTTTATCTTTGGGGTGAAGACCCTGGAGGAGCCCCCGGCGGGCTGACCAACATTCAAAATAGAAAAGAGCAACTCCCCAGGGCCTAGTACCTCTGGGGAGTTGCCGCTATGGGAAAAACCTATGAGTGTGGTGTAAGCTTAGAGAAGGCCCAGCTCTTGGAGCCAGGGCTGGATGTCCGCCTCGTTGTTGGCGGTGAGGGCCTGGGCCGCCACGATTTTGCAGCAGTCAATGACGCTGCCGCCGCCCACGGCCAAAATGTAGTCCACAGCGTTTTCCTTGGCGAGCTTCGCCCCCTCCTGGACTTTCTGGTAAGTGGGGTTCGCCATGATGCCGGTGAACTCCACCACCTCTTTGCCTAAGTCGTGCAGCAGGCCGGTGATCTCCTGGTAGATGCCGTTTTTCTTGGTGGAGCCGCCGCCATAGGCCAGCAGCACCTTTTTGGCCCCGGCGGGCAGCTCGGCCTTCAGGGCGTTCGCCAGCGCCCCCTTGCCAAAGTACACATGGGTGGGATAGGAATAGGTAAAGTCTTTCATGGGGTGGTTCTCCTTTCGTGGTATGCCCTGGAAAAGCATCTTGCGCTTTTTCTCGCGGTGTGGTATGATTCGACGGAAACAACCGGTTGTTCCTTCCGGTTTCTGTTGCCGATTATATTCTCCGGTTGTAACAACCGGTCAAGAGCGTTTCAGCAGAAAATTTGAAAAGATTTTGTGAACGGGGGTTTTTCCATGTACACCATGATGCAGGCCTGCCGGGAAACCGACATGACCTATCAAGCTTTGAAGTTCTACTGCAACCAGGGCCTGGTGCCCAACGTGAAGCGGGACCAGAACAACCGCCGGGTGTTTGACGAGCACGACATCAAGTGGATCAAGGACTTGATGTGCCTAAAGCGCTGCGGCATGAGCATCCAAGAGATGAAGGAGTACCTGGCCCTGTGCCTGGAGGGGCCCTCCACCATCCCCCAGCGGAAGGTGCTGCTGGAGAAAAAACAGCAGGCCTTGCGGGAGTCCATCCGGGAGCTGGAGGACAGCGTGGCCTACATCGACTGGAAACAGAACTTCTACGACGAGGTGCTGGCAGGCAAGCGGCCCTATGTGAGCAACTTAATCCCCACGGCCCAGTGGGAGGAAGAACTGTAAAATTTTCTGTCCCCTCTTGACCGGCA
>FR893819.1:71967-79805 GCA_000435395.1 Firmicutes bacterium CAG:94 | reverse complement strand
AAAGAAACCTGCATGGCGGAATGGGAGGATGGACTATGTGGCTGTTTTTCGCACTGGGCTCGGCTTTTTTCGCGGGGATTACCGCGGTGCTGGCAAAGATCGGCATTGAAAATGTGAACTCCACGCTGGCAACGGCCTTGCGCACAGTGGTGGTGCTGGCCTTTTCCTGGCTGATGGTGTTCGTGGTGGGCTCCCAGGGGGGCATTGCCCAAATCTCCGGGCCCACGTTGCTGTTTTTGGTGCTTTCGGGGCTTTCCACCGGGGCCTCTTGGCTGTGCTACTTTAAGGCTTTGCAGCTGGGGGACGTGAACAAGGTGGCGCCCATTGACAAATCCAGCACAGTGCTGACCATCCTGCTGGCCTTTATTTTCCTGGGGGAGCCGGTGTCCATCCCCCAGGCGCTGGGCGTGGTGGGCATCGGCGTGGGCACTTTGCTGATGATTGCCAAGAAAGAGGTGGAAGACGGCAAGCCCCACAGCAAAGCCTGGCTGGTGTACGCCTTTCTTTCGGCGGTGTTCGCCAGCCTGACCTCCATCTTTGGGAAGATTGGCGTGGAGAATGTGGAGTCCAACCTGGGCACGGCCATCCGCACCATTGTGGTGCTGGTGATGGCCTGGGTGATGGTGTTCGTCACCGGGGAGCAGAAGGGCATCCGCTCCATTGGAAAAAAGAGCTGGATGTTCCTGTTCCTCTCGGGGATTACCACGGGGCTCTCTTGGCTATGCTACTACCGGGCTTTGCAGGACGGCCCCGCCAGCGTGGTGGTGCCCATTGACAAGCTGAGCATCTTGGTGACCATCGTGTTCTCTTGGATTGTGCTGAAAGAGAAGCTGACCCCCAAGGCGGCGGTGGGTTTGGTGCTGATTCTGGCGGGCACCGGGGCCATGCTGCTGTAACGGCGTCCCGGTATAAAAGAGCAGAAAAACAGGAACCCTAAGACAGAAGAGACAGCAGAAGGAGTGGAGACAGTGGACCTAGTGATAAGCGACCGGGCGCTGGACCTGGCGGGAGCCGGCGCCACAGCAACAGTGATCGACCTTTCCCAACTGAAGATTGGTCCATGCGTAGGCTGCTTTGGGTGCTGGGTGAAAACCCCTGGGAAGTGCGTGATACGCGATGACGCCTGCCGTGTTTACCCTTATCTTGCAAAAAGCACCCGGCTCCTTTTGGTGAGCCGGGTACGGTATGGCAGTTATGACACAGTGATGAAAACCATGCTGGAGCGGGCCATTCCCATCCAGCAGGCTTTTCTGCGTCTGGTACAGGGCGAAATACATCACAAAATGCGGGACGTGGCCCCCAAAGAGGCCACGATTTTAGGGTATGGGGCTTTATCGGAGCGGGAACGGCAGGTCTTTTCCCACATGGCCCATCGCAACGCAAGGAACCTGCAGTTTTCCAGCCTGCGGCTCTGTTTTGCCGGGGAGGAGCAGGTGGAGCAGGCCGCTCGGGAGGAGGTGCGCAGATGGAAGTCTTGCTATTGAACGGGAGCCCGCGGGCACCTGTTTCCCACTCTAAGGAGCTTGCCAGGATGTTCCAAGAGGCATGCCAACTGCCCGGGAAATACAGAGCCATCTCCCCCAGCAATCACAAGGAGCTCTGCCAGTTGGCCGGGAAGGCCTCCCACCTACTGCTGGTGTTCCCCCTTTATGTGGACGGCATTCCTGCCACACTGCTGGAATTCCTCAAGGCCCTGGAAAGAGAGCCCCCCCGGGAAAAGCCCACCATCTCTCTGCTTATCAACTGCGGTTTTTTGGAACCGGAGCAGAACGACACTGCGGTGGAAATCCTGCGGCTTTTCTGCGAACAGGCCGGGTACCCTTTCGGCTCTGTCCTCAAGGTGGCCAGCGGGGAAGCGATTCTTTCCACCCCCTTCCGCTTTCTGGTCCAGCGAAAAGTTAAGCGGTTTGCCAGGGCGGTCGCACTTGGGGAACGCTTAACCCTGCAGGTGACTATGCCCCTTCCAAAAGGGGTTTTCCTGCGGGCTTCCCGCTCCTTCTGGACTCAGTATGGCGCCAAAAACGGAATCACCCCGGAACAGATGGCCTCGCTGGAAATAGAAGACGGTAAATTCCCCTGACCGTGCCGACAAAAAAACTGTCCGCACAAGCAGAAACTGTTGCTTGTGCGGACAGTCTTTTTATGTAGGGGAAATGCCTTTATGGGGAGGCCACGCCACTGCAAGCCCTGCTATTAGGGTTGCGCGGCCCCCCTTTCACGTCTCCCGCCACAGGTCACCGGTTGCGGTTGCGGTTGAAATTGATAAGGCACCCGGCCTTCACAATCTCCCGCTCGCTTTCGGTCATGTCCTTGCAGTAGAGGGTGATTTCCTGGGCCTTGCCGTCCTTGCACACGTAGGCGGGGATGTGGGACAGGTCGCCCTCCAAGGCGGAACGGATGCCGGGGACGTAGATGTAATCCCCCACCTCAAAGGCGGTGGGCTCCCCCTTGAGATGGAAGGGCAGCATGCCCCAGTTCATCACGTTGGAGCGGTAGCGCTTGGTGGCGTAGTCCTGGGTGATGTTGGCAAGGCCCCCCAGCACCCGCTGGCAGCTGGCGGCCTGCTCCCGGGCGGAGCCGTCACCGGGCTTGTTGGCGTAGAGCACCGAACCGATCTCCACAGACTGGGGGTCCACCTGCTCCTGGCCGGGGATGGTGCGGATGGCCTGGAACACGGCCTCCAGCTGGGGGTCGGCTTGCAGCACGCTCTCCCCTCTCTCCCGGGCCTCCTCCACGGCGCCTATCTCTTTGGCGCGGCCCACGTACGCCGGGTCCCGGCGGGACAACGTGAACTCCGCCAGGCCCAAGGGGTTGGAGCGGTAGGAGGAAGTCTCCCCCGAGGGGATGAGCTCGTCGGTGGTGGTGACTTCGTCCAGCAGCTTGGAGCAGACTTTTAGGAGGATGTTCTCCTCCAGGGCGGGGCGCTGGGGCCAGTCCTTGATATTGGGGCCGTAGAACAGGGGGGCCTCCTCCTGGGCCTTGCCAAAGCCCTGGTACACCCGGGCCTGGTAGGGGGCGGGGTCAAAGTGGTAGGCCGGGGGCGCAGTGAAGGCCTCGGCGAACTCCTCGGCGCTGGTGAGCAGGCCGCCCCGGGCCGCGCTGGCGGCGATGGAGCGGGCGTCCATCAAGGCCACGGCGGACATCTGGCCCTGGCCGGGCTTGCTGCCCTCCCGGTTGGGGAAGTTCCGGGTGGTGTGGCGGATGGACAGGCCGTTGTGGTTGGGGGTGTCCCCCGCGCCGAAGCAGGGGCCGCAGAAGGCGGTCTTCACCACGGAGCCGGCGGCCATCAAATCCGCCAGGGCGCCGTTCTTCATCAGCTCCATGTACACGGGGATGGAGGAGGGGTACACGTTCAGGGTGAACTCCCCGGCGCCGATGGCCTTGCCCCGCAGCACGTTGGCCGCCTGGGCGATGCTGGTGAAGGTGCCGCCGGCGCAGCCGCCGATGACGCCCTGCTGCACCTGGAGCTGGCCGTCCTTCACCTTGTCCAGCAAGGTGTAGGGGGCCCGGCCCTGGCTGACCTTCTCCGCGGCCTTCTCCGTCTCCCGGAGGATGTCGGTGAGGTTCTCCTGCAGCTCGTCGATGGTGTAGGCGTTGGAGGGGTGGAAGGGCAGGGCAATCATGGGCTTGACGGCGGAGAGGTCGATCTCCACGCAGCCGTCGTAATAGGCAACCTCGCCGGGTTTCAGCTCTTGGTAATCGCTGCCGCGGCCGTGCTCGGTGAGCCAGGCCTTGGTATCCCCGTCGGTCTGCCAGATGGAGGTAAGGCAGGTGGTCTCGGTGGTCATCACGTCCACGCCGTTGCGGTAGTCGGTGTCCATAGAGGCCACGCCGGGACCCACGAACTCCATGACCTTGTTCTTCACATAGCCGTTGGCGTACACGGCCTTGCAGATGGCCAGGGCGATATCGTGGGGGCCCACCCAGGGCTGGGGCTTGCCGGTGAGGTAGATGGCCACCACCTCGGGATAGGGGCTGTCCCAGGTGTCGCCCAGGATTTGCTTATCCAGCTCGCCGCCGCCCTCGCCCACGGCCATGGTGCCCAAAGCGCCGTAGCGGGTGTGGCTGTCGCTGCCCAGAATCATCTTGCCGCAGCCGGCGTGCATCTCCCGCATATACTGGTGGATGACCGCCACGTGGGGGGGCACGTAGATGCCGCCGTACTTCTGGGCGGCGGTGAGGCCGAACATGTGGTCATCCTCGTTGATGGTACCGCCCACCGCGCACAGGGAGTTGTGGCAGCAGGTGAGCACATAGGGCATGGGGAACTTCTCCATGCCAGAGGCCCGGGCCGTCTGGATGATGCCCACATAGGTGATGTCGTGGGAGGCCAGGGCGTCAAAGCGGATTTGCAGGGAGGCGGGGTCGCCGCTGTGGTTGTGGGCCTGCAAAATGCTGTAGGCAATGGTGGCTTTCTTGGCCTGCTGGGGGGTGGCGTCTTGCAGGCGGGGGTCCCCCTGGGCCTGGGCAGCCGGCACCAGCTGGCCGTCCACCAGGTATACGCCGCCTTCGTGAAGCTTTATCATGGCAATCCTTCTTTCTCTCTAGGGTATTTTTCCAAACCCGCGGGGAGGGCCCGGGGCGCTCTGTTTTTCAGGGTCACATGCCTTCTAGTTTCCGCGCTGCCGCAAGGAACTGGCTTGGGGCAATTTCTCTGCCCCCATCGCTTGGGCACGCGGGCCGCGGCTTACGCGGCCTGTTTATGGATAAGTATAGCATAAAATCCGGCGGGGCGCACGTTTTTCCGGCAAAAAAGAAAAAATCCCCGGGGCCCACAGGGGGTCCCAGGGATACTTGTCAAAACTCGCGGTAGAAATTGCCGCCCAATTCCGAGAGGGCCAGGAAGCACTCCTTGCCGTACAGCAGGCTGGCGGGCACCCGCCAGGGCTCCCCGTAGTAGAAGCTGTCCGCCACCAGCTGGCCATCGGCGTACAGCTGGCCCACATCGTAGGGGCCGGGTATTTCCACAAAGCCCTCTGCCGTGGAGACGGAAAGCCGCTGCCAGGTGACGGGCCGCTCCCCGCCCAGGAAAAGCTCCCGCAAGGTGGGGGCTTCCAAGGGGGCTGCCGCCAGCGGCTCCCGGGTGAGGGCGGCGGGCTGGAAGGGACGCTCCACGGCAAGGGGGGCAAAGCACTGGCCCTCCCAGCGGTAGGCGGAGAAGCTGCCCTCCTCGATGGCGGCCAGGCTGCCGTCCTCCTGGTAGAGGTTGCAGCCCTCCCCCAGGTACAGGCCGCTGGGCAGCCTGCGCAGGTACTGGGCCTGCTCCCAGGGCAAGGTGACCAGCTGCATCTCCCCCACCTGCCGGGGCGCTAGGCCGGGCTCCGGGGAGAGGACGTCCCTGCCCTGGAAGGCGTACCGGGGCGGGATGCCGGGGATGGCCGCGAAGAACAGGGTGGTGCCCTCCCGGCAGATGGGCTGAGCCGTGGCCCAGGTGAGGAGCTCCCCACCCAGGGGCAGGTTGTAGGGCAGGAAGAAGGCCACCTCCCCCCGGACGTCCAAAGGCGGGAAGCAAAGGCTGCCGGTGTCTATCTCCGCGGCCAGCACGTCCTCCAGGGGGTGGAGCCGCTGGTAGTGGTTGACAAACACAAAGCCCCCTTCCCCATTGGTGCGCAGGGCATACCGCAGGGAAACGCTGTCCTCCGGCGGGACAAGGCGCTGGGCCTCCACCGCCTCCATGGGGGCGAACAGCTCCCCAAAGTCCTGGAGGAACAGGTGCAGCAGGTTCAACAGGCCGTACTGGCCCCGGGCCTCCCCATACTGGGAGAGGGGCGCTTGGAAATCGTAGGAGAGGATGGGGCAGTCGTTGGGATAGCCGGACTCCTTGGACTCGTTGAGGGTGCTAAAGCGCCCCAGCTTGTTGGTGCCGCCGTGGTACATATAGTAGCCGGGCAGGTTGTTCCCCGCCCCCAGCTTGCACAGGGCCAGGGCGTACACGTCCATGGGCCGGATGCGGGGCCGCCGGTGGTACGTCACCTGGATGCCCCCGCCCAGCTCGCAGGTGGCAAAGGGGTAGCGCTCGTAGGGGAGGCGCCAGCCGTCTGGGCCGGTTTGGGCGATTTGGTCGGCGCCAATGGCGGAGTCGTTGCGCATCCGGTTGAAGGTGAAGGCGTGGGAGGGCGGCAAAGGCTCCAAGGTGCCGGCCCAGGGGGCATCGGCGTAAGCGCCAAAGACGGGCAGCACCTCGTCCACGGGGATTTGGGCGCCGCAGACATTGTCCCAGCCGGTCACCGTCCACAAGGGCGCCTGGAAGCCCACCTCTTGGGCCAGGCGCTTTAGGGCCAGCAGGTGGGGGGCGTTGTTCACCAGCTCGTTTTCCAGCTGGATGCCCACAATGGGCCCGCCCTCCTGGTAGGAGAGGCCCTGCACCTGGCGGTAGATTTCCCGGTACCACAGGCGGGCTTCCTCCAGGTAGCCGGGGTTGTTGTCCCGCAGGGGGTAGGGCTTTTGCAGCAGCCAGTCTGGGAAGCCGCCGTTGCGGCACTCGCCGTGGGCCCAGGGGCCGATGCGTATCACCGCCTCCAGGCCCGCCCGCTGGCACTCCAGCAAAAAGGCGCGGATGTCCCTGTCGCCGGTGAAGTCGAACCGGCCTTCCTCCTCCTCGTGGTAAATCCAGAACAGGTAGGTGGCCACCACGGTGACGCCGCCGGCTTTCATCTTGCACAGCTCCCGGTACCAGTGCTGCCGGGAGCCGCGGGAGAAGTGGAACTCTCCCATAATGGGGACCCAGGGCTTGCCGTCCCGCTCCAGGTAGAGGTTGTTCACATCAATGCGCCCGCCCTGGGGGTTGGCGCCGCCCAGGTTCAGGTGGCCCCGGACCAAGGGCGTTTTCTCATAGGGCTGAAAGGTGTACCGCATATTCCCGCGCTCCTTTTCAAAGGGTAGAGTAGACATCAGGGGGCCAGGCTGGCGAAAAGCTCCGGGGGCAATTCCTGCTGGGGGGCAAAGCTCTCGGAATCCATGTACTGGTAGAGGGAGTGGAGCAAGGCCCGGGCCTCGGGGTATTGCTGCAAATCCTGCAGGCCCATGGAGGAGGCCAGAATCACGCCGCCACCGCAGCGGGCCTCAAAGAGCTGGGCCATGGGCCGCAGGTAGGCGTAGCAGTCCATCTCGGTGACAATGGCCTGGATGGTGCGGGGCAGCACAAAGGCCCGCTGGGAGGCCATGGGCCACCACTGCCAGTTGGTGTGATACTCGGTGGGGAAGCTTTGGAAAATGGGGTGCTGGGTGTCGATGAGCTGGCCCATGCTCCCCTCTTGGGCGGGGAAGGTGCCCACGGACCAGAAATCCGTGGTGAACTGGGTGCCGATGGACTGGGGCATGTGCTCCTTATCCGCGGGAGGGGCCAGGAACACCTTGCCGCCCTGGGCCAGCACCTGCCGGGCTTTCTCGTCAAAGGAGCGCGTCTCGTACACAGAGGCGGGGCAGCGGGGCTCCACGGGGGGATACACCCACAAGGGATAGGTGTTCTCCACCTCTCCCACCGCCAGGCGCAGCTCCAGGCGCTGGGCCTGCTCCAAGACGGGCAGCTGGAACGTCACCGCGCCCAGGGGCGTGCGCTTGCCGGCGGGGCAAGGCCGGGCGGGCAGGCTGCCGGCCAGGGACACGCCGGGGCCTGTCAAAGTGTACTCCAGGGGGGCGGAAAGCTCTGTCTTGCCGTAGTTTGCCAGGAAGAACTCCCCAGTGAAGCTCTCCCCCGCCTGGTAGGTGTACCGGGGCAGGGAGGCCAGCACCAGCCTATCCCGGAAGAAGGCCTGGAAGGCCTCCGGCCGGGCAAAGGCAAAGGGCTTGGGCTTGAGGTGGGAATCCATCATGCCCACCAAGGCGGTGCCCTGGCCGGG
>FR893819.1:62605-71865 GCA_000435395.1 Firmicutes bacterium CAG:94 | reverse complement strand
GGTAGCCGATGCGGGAGAGCTCGCCGGTGGCCTCTACATACCGCTTCCACACAGGCTCCAGGCCCTGCTGGCGCACCTTCTCCTGGATGATGCGGTAGTTGGCCGGGTCGGAGACGCCCTGGAAGTCCTGGAGCTCGTCGAAGTCCGGGAGGATTTCGAACTGGCCCACCTCAAAGCTGAACACGGGCTTTTGATAGGTTTGGCGCAGCTGGGCCATGGAGGCGTCGTAGTTTTCCCCGGGAGCGGGGTACTTGTTGTTGATAAACCCGGGCAGGCGGCCGGGGTCGTTCTCCCCCAGGGCGCTGGTGCCGCGAATCATGTGGGTGAAATACTGGGTGCTGGTGTAGAAGTCGCTTTCCGAGTCGCAGCCCTTGGTGCCGTAGAACACGTTGGAGCCCCAGGCGTACAGCCGGGTGGAGTCCTGGGCGCGGGCCATATCCAGCAGGCTGTGGATGCGGCGGATGCCCTCCTCGTCGGTCCACAGCTCGTTGCCGAAGGTGAGCATCACAAAGGAGGGGTGGTTGGCTAGGCAGCGAAGAATCTGCCGCAGCTCGGCGGTGTAATAGTCCAGGCTCTCCTGGTCCAGGAAGGCAGTACGGGGGTTCCAGTGGGAGAGCTCGGGCTGCATCATCATGCCCAGCTCGTCGGCGGCGGCAAAGGCGGCCTCCGGCGGGCAGTGGGAGTGGAACCGCATGACGTTGACGCCGTAGGACTTGTACATCTCCAACACCTTGCGCCAGGCCTCCACTGTCATGGGGGGATGGCCCTCCTCGGGGAACTCGGCGCAGTTGGCCTCCCCCCGCAGGAAGAAGGCACGGCCGTTGAGGGCCAGGCGGCCCTCCTTGGCGCCAAAGGTGCGCACGCCAAAGCGGACTGTCTTTTCATCGCTGCCACTGAGGGCGGCGATGAGCTGGTACAGGTTGCCCTCGTACTCGTCCCAGCGCCGGACGCCGGCGGCCAGGGGCAGCTCCTCCAGCTGGAACAGGTGCTCGCCGGGCTCCAAGGCGATGGCCCGCTCCACCGGGGCGGCCAGGGCCGGAGACGCCAGGGACAGCGTGCCCCGGTAGGCCTGGGCGGCGGAGACTTCCACCTGGACGGAGAGGGTTTCCTCCCCGGGGTAGACCCGCACACTGCGCAGGAACACCGGCGCCTCATCCCGCAGGCCCAAGTCCCCCAGGACGCCGTTCCAGTTGGTCTGGGTCTCGTCGGTGGCGGCGGAGGAATAGACAATGGCGTCGTGGGGCCAGCCGGGGTAGCTGTTGTCGGAGATGAGCTCCACCTGGCTGCCGGGCTTTAACAGGCCCGTCACCTCGAACACGTAGGGGGTGCTGATGGTGGGCTCCTCAAAGGGGGCAACCTCCTGGCCGTCTACCAACAGGCGCAGGTGGCGGGCACGGCCCACCTGGAAGAACACCCGGCGGCCCTGGGGCGGCTGCCAATCCACCACGCGGCGGAAGGTGACGGGGCCCTCGTAGGTGTGCTTGCGGGTGAAGCGCCCGGCGATGGGGGCGCCGCCGCCTTTGCGCTCCCCGGGGGGAAGGCGCTGGTCCTCGCCGGAATCGGCGTAGCCGATGTTGTTTTCATCCAAGGTGCCGGGCAGCGTCACGGGGTAGGACGCGCCCTCCCACACAGCTTCCCAGCTGCCTGCCAGTGCGTAGAACATACAAAAACCTCCCTAGGAAAAGGGCAAAGCTGTGCCCTTTGTTTTCCTCCAGTATAGCCGGGGCCGTCGGGGAAGGGAATGCGCAATGTTCCCATTTCCTGGATAATCTTCCAGGGAAGGGGCGGAAGCTCACTCCTGATAGTGGAAATACTCGCTGTTCTGGTACTCCTTGGGGGAGATGCCCACCACCTTCCGGAAGATGCGGGAAAAGTAGTAGGGGTCCTGGTAGCCCAGGCGCTGGGCCACCTCGTAGACGCGCAGGCTGGTGGAGCGGAGCATCTTGCAGGCCTCCTTCATTTTTAGGCGGAGGAAGAAATCCATGGGCGAGCGGCCGGTGTGCTTTTGGAACAGGGCGTGCAGGCCGCTTTTGGACAGGTCGAACTCCTGGGCCAGCTGCTCCAGGGTGAGGGGCTCCCCCAGGTGGCGCACCATGTAGCGGACGATGTCCGTCACCCGGCGGCTGCCCTCCCCGCCGCCTTTGCGCTCCCGCTGGTACAGCTCCCCCAAAATGAGGGAGAGCACCTGGGAGAGATAGATGAAGTTGCCCAAGGTGTAGTCCCCCTCCAGGGCGCGAAACAGCAGGTCGAAGAGGAACATCATGCGGTTTTCCTCGTGGATGCCAGAAAAGCTTACAAGGCGCTCCTCATCCAGGGGGTAGAAGGCGGTGTCCTCCCCTTTGAAGTGGACCCAGAGGATGCTCCAGGGCTCCCCGCCGCAGGCCCAGTAACGGTGTCCCCGCCACCGGGGGATGCAGAAGGCCTGGTTGGGGCCCAGGTGATATTCCCGGCCCTCCACCCGGATGACGCCCTTCCCCTCTGTGCAGTAAATGAGGATGTACTCTTCAATCCCGTCCTTTCGCTCCCGGTAGTGGTCTTGGGCACAGGGGAAAAAGCCCACGTCTGTCAGGTAGAGCCGGCGCACCAAGGGGTGCTCTACATAGTCCCGGAAGGCCTCGGTGGGCAGCACGATCATGCGCTCGCCTTTAAAGCCCTCTCGTTTTTCCACAGTGTGATTCATGGAACCAGCATAGCACAAAGTTGGAAGATTGTCCATCATTGTTGTGGATTTCCCATTTTCTCCGCCCCCAAAAGGCGCTACAATAGCCATAAAAGCAAGGCCGCGCGGCGGCCAGAAGGAGGAGTGCGCCATGCGCCAAGTGAAGGTTTGGGAAGAAGAAATCACCATCCCCACCTACCGTGCCTGCCGTCCGGAGACGGCCCCGCTGTTTTTGGAGAACCGGGCCTACCAGGGCAGCTCGGGGAAGGTGTACCCCTTCCCCGTGACGGAGAAAATCTCCGACGAGAAGGAGGACGTAACCTACCAGGCGGTGTTTTTGGAGAACGAGTACTTGCAGGTGATGGTGCTGCCCCAGCTGGGGGGGCGCATCCAGCGGGCGTTGGACAAGACAAACGGCTACGACTTTGTCTACTACAACCACGTGGTGAAACCCGCCCTGGTGGGGCTGTGCGGCCCCTGGGTATCCGGGGGCATTGAGTTCAACTGGCCCCAGCACCACCGGCCCACCACCTTCTCCCCGGTGGACTACACCTTGGAGCGGCGGGAAGACGGCTCCTGCACGGTGTTTGTGGGGGAAACAGACAGGATGTACGGCACCAAGGGCACCGCGGCCATCACCCTGTACCCGGGGAAGGCCTACATTGAGATACAGGGGCGGCTGTACAACCCCACGGACCTGCCCCAGACCTTCCTGTGGTGGGCCAACCCCGCCGTGCCGGTGAACGAGAACACCTACTCCGTGTTCCCGCCGGACGTACACGCGGTGATGGACCACGGCCGCCGGGCGGTTTCCACCTTCCCCATCGCCACGGGGGAATACTACAAGTTCGACTACTCCGCCGGGGTGGACATCTCCCGGTACAAGAACATCCAGGTGCCCACCTCTTACATGGCGGCCCACTCGGACTACGACTTCATCGGCAACTACGACGAGGGCCGCCAGGCCGGGCTGCTCCACGTGGCGGACCACCACGTCTCCCCGGGGAAAAAGCAGTGGACCTGGGGCTGCGGCGACTTTGGCAAAAGCTGGGACAGGAACCTCACCGACGAGGACGGCCCCTACATTGAGCTGATGACCGGGGTGTTCACCGACAACCAGCCGGACTTCACCTGGCTGAAACCACAGGAGGAAAAGACCTTCACCCAGTATTTCATGCCCTACAAGGGCGTGGGCCGGGTGGGCAACGCCACCAAGGACGCCGCCCTCAGCCTGGAGCCCGCCGGGGAAGGGAAGGCCCTGGTGAAAGTCTACGCCACGGGGGAGTATCCCCAGGCGGAGGTAACTCTCACCCGTGCGGGGGAAGAACTGTTTAGGGCCAAGGCGGACCTCTCCCCCGCCGCCTGCTGGCAGGGGGAGGCGCCTGTGCCGGGAAGCCTGACCGGCTGCCGGGTGGAAGTCCGGGCCCAGGGGAAGCTCCTGGCGGCGCTGGAGGCGCGGGAGCCCAAACTGGAGGCCGTCCCCGACCCGGCGGAGCCTCTGCCCGAGCCCGGGAAGCTGGCCACCACCGAGGAGCTGTACCTGGCCGCCACCCACCTGGAGCAGTACCGCCACGCCACCCGGAACCCGGAGGACTACTACCTGGAAGGGCTGCGCCGGGCCCCCACGGACATCCGGCTGAACAACGGCTATGGGCTGCTGCTGTACCGCCGGGGCCGGGCGGCGGAAAGCCTGCCCTATTTCCGGGCGGCCATCGCAAAGCAGACGTGGAAGAATCCCAATCCCTACGCCGGGGAGTGCTGGTTCAACCTGGGCCTGGCTTTGGAGGCCGCCGGCCAGGAGCGGGAAGCCTTTGACGCCTTTTACAAATCCACCTGGAGCGCCGAAACCCAGAGCGCCGGGTCCTACTGGCTGGGCTGCCTCTCCGCCCGCCAAGGGAAGCTGGAGGAGGCCCTGGGCTTTGTGGAGAACTCCTTGGTGCGCAACTGGCACAACCAGAAGGGCCGGGTGCTCAAAGGGGCGCTGCTGCGGCTGCTAGGCCGGGACAACCAGGGCCTGCTGGAGGAGAGCCTGGCCATCGACCCCCTGGATTTGGGCTCCCGGTACGAGGCGGGGCTGGCCCAGGGCAGCCTGGCGGAGTGGAAATCCCTGATACGGGAGGAGGCCCACAACTACCTCACGCTGGCCCTTATCTACCGGGAGGCGGGGCTCTACGAAGATGGGCTGGCCATTTTGGAGGCCTGCCCTCAGGAAAGCCCCTTGGTTTCCTATTATAAGGGCAGCCTGCTGCGCAAGCTGGGCAGGCAGGTGGAAGGGGCCGCCGCCTTCCAAGAGGGCGAGGGGCGCTGCCCGGACTACTGCTTCCCCAACCGCCTGGAGGAGCTGGGCTTTTTGCAGGAGGCGGTGGAAGCGCTGCCCCAGGCGCCCATGGCCCACTACTACCTGGGCTGCCTGCTCTACGACAAGAAGCGCTACCAGGAGGCCGCCGCCCACTGGGAGGCCGCGGTGAAGGAAAAGCCCGGCCTGGCCATGGCATGGCGGAACTTGGCCATCTACCGCTACAACAAGGCCCAGGACGGTCCCGGGGCCCAGGAGGCCATGGAGCGGGCCCTGTCCCTGGAGCCGGGCCAGGCACGGTTTTTGCTGGAGTACGACCAGCTCGCCGCCCGGCTGGGAGTGCCCGCCGCCCAGCGGCTGGCCGCGCTGGAAGCCCGCCCGGAGCTGGTGGCCCAGCGGGACGATTTGGCCTTGCGGGAAATCACCTTGCTGAACCGTGCGGGCCGCTATGACGAGGCCTTGGCCGGGCTGCTGGGACGGCGCTTCCACCCCTGGGAGGGGGGCGAGGGCAAGGCCAGCGCCCAGTACCGCCGGGCGCTTATCCACCTGGCCTGCCAGGCTTTGGAGGAAAACGCCCCTGCCAAGGCGGTGGAGCTGCTGGAGCGCAGCCTCTCCTACCCGGAAAGCCTGGGCGAGGGCAAGCTGCCCAACGTGCCGGACAACCAGGCACACTACTATCTGGGCGTGGCCTGGCAGCGCCTGGGGGACGAGGCCCATGCAAAGGCGCACTTCCGCAAGGCCGCCGCTGGTCCCCGGGAGCCCGAGGTGGTCCGCTATTACAACGACCAGCCCTCGGACTTCCTCTACTACCAGGGGCTGGCCCACCGGGCCCTGGGGCAGGAGGACCAGGCCCTGGGGTGCTTCCACCGGCTGGCGGCCTTTGGGGAACGGCACCTCTTTGACAAGGTGGAGGTGGACTTCTTCGCCGTGAGCCTGCCGGAGATCGAGATGTTCCAAGAGGACCTGGGAGAGCGCAACGCCCGCTACTGCAACTACCTGCGGGCCCTGGGCGCCTTGGGCCTGGGCCAGGAGGAAAAAGCCGCCGCCCTGCTGGGGGAGGTAAGCCGCAACACCGCGGAACAGCCTGACCTGGACCTCTCCCCCACGCCGGGGATGGTTTGAGCGGCGCTCACTCTATAAAACTCTGTTAAGATGGAAACGGGATGCCCTTGCGGGGTGTCCCGTTTTTCTTGGGGGATGTGGGGCGCCGCTTTCGCATTTAACTTGTGATGCGGGGAAAAATCTGGTATAATCGTTTCTGTAAATTTTGCAGCCCTCCCGGGGCAGGCGCCAGTCGCTGCCCGGTGGGCATCCAGGGAGATGGAATTTTCAATGAATATCACGCTGGAAAACCTCACCAAGCGGTTCCCGGCCCGGGGCAGGAAGGCCCAGGGCGAAGTGACCGCCGTGGAGGATTTGACCTTTGAAATCCCAGACGGCATGCTGGTGGGGCTGCTGGGGCCCTCTGGCTGTGGGAAATCCACCACGCTGAACATGATCTGCGGGCTGGAGACGCCTACCTCCGGCAAAATCTTCTTTGGGGAGGAGGACGTGACCGCCCTGGCCCCCGAGCTGCGCGGGGTGGGCATGGTGTTCCAAAACTATGCCCTGTACCCCCATTTGACGGTGATGCAGAACATCCTGTTCCCGCTGGAGAATTTAAAGGGCAAGGAGCGGCCCTCCCGCCAGGAGATGCGCCGCCGCGCCCTGGAAACCGCCAAGCTGGTGCAGATCGAGGAGCTTTTGGAGCGCAAGCCCCGGGAGCTTTCCGGCGGCCAGCAGCAGCGGGTGGCCATCGCCCGGGCCCTGGTGAAGATGCCCCGGGTGCTTTTGCTGGACGAGCCCCTCTCCAACCTGGACGCCCGGCTGCGCCTGCAAACCCGGGAGGAGATTGTGAAAATCCAAAAGCGCACCGGCATTACCACCTTGTTTGTCACCCACGACCAGGAGGAGGCCATGAGCATCTCCGACCGGATTGTGGTGATGCGCAACGGCCTGCTGATGCAGCAGGGCGCTCCCCAGCAGGTCTACGACGACCCCCAGAACCTGTTTGTGGCGAAATTCTTGGGCACGCCGCCCATCAACGTGTTTGAGGGCGAAGTGAAAGGCGGCGTCCTCCAGCTGGGCGGCCAGCCCGCCATGGACGTGCCCGGCGCCCCGGACGGCAAGGTCTTTGTGGGCATCCGCCCCGAGGGCTTTGAGCCGGACCCGGCGGGGGCTGTCACCTGCGGTCTGGACCGGGTGGAGGTGCTGGGCCGCGACACCAGCATGGTGTGCACCCATCCCGCCTGCCAGGCCGCCAGCCTGCGGGCCATTGTCCCCTCCGGCCAGGAGGCGGACCCTCGCAGCGCCACGGTGCGCTTCCGCCTGCGGCCGGACAAGGTCTTTCTGTTCCACCGGGAGACGGAAGAACGCGTCCCCTTTGACACCACGGCCAAGGCCTAAAGCTGGGAAGGAAGGGAAGATTCCATGGACCGCAACTCGAAAAAAGCCTGGCTGTACCTGCTGCCTGCGCTGGTGCTGCTGGGGCTGTTCTTAATCTACCCGCTGGTGGACGTGCTGATTTACTCGGTGGAGGAGTGCTACAACTTCGCCTCCCAAACCTATCAGGGGGTTGGCCTGTACAACTACTCCTATGTACTCCACGACCCCTATTTCCTCCAGGCGGTGGAGAACACCTTTGTGCTGGTGATTATCACCGTGCCCACCTCCACGGTGCTGGCCATTGTGATAGCCACGGCCCTTTCCTCCATCAAGCCGCTGCGGCAGCTGTTCCAGACCATCTACTTTCTGCCTTATGTGACAAACACCCTGGCGGTGGGGCTGGTGTTTATGGTGCTGTTCCAGCGCACGGAGTACACCGACGGCCTGATTAACCTGATGCTGGCCTGGTTTGGCGCCGGGCCCATCGACTTTATCAACGGCCCCCACTGGGCCAAGATGTTCGTGCTGTGCTTTTACACCATCTGGGTGGTGCTGCCCTTTAAGATTCTGGTGCTCACCAGCGCTTTGGCCTCGGTCAACGACGAGTACTACAAGGCCGCCCGGGTGGACGGCACCTCCCGCACACGGACCTTCTTCCGCATTACGCTGCCCATGATTTCCCCCATGATTGTCTACCTGGTCATCACGGGCTTTATCGGCGCTTTCAAGGCCTACAGCGACGCGGTGGCCCTGTTCGGCACGGATTTGAACGCCGCGGGGATGAACACCATTGTGGGCTATGTCTACGACATGCTCTACGGCGACAGCGGCGGCTACCCCTCTTACGCCTCGGCGGCGGCCATCATCCTGTTCGTCATTGTGCTGACCATCACCTGCATCAACCTGCTTGTCACCCGCAAGCGGGCCACGGACTGAAAGAAGGTGCCCCTGTGGAAGCGAAAACCAACCTGGAAAAAAAGGAGAAGGCCATCCAGCGGAAAAACGGCCTGCTTACCGCCCTGACCTACCTGCTGCTGAGCATTTGGGCGGTGGTGGTGCTGTTCCCCTTCTACTGGATGGTGCTCACCTCTTTTAAGAGCTACGGCGCCTACAACGGGGAGCGCACCCCGGTGTTCTTCACCCTCTCCCCCACCCTGGAAAACTATGAGAACGCCTTTACGGCGGTGCCCCTGCTGGGCTACCTGCTGAACACCCTTATCTTCTCTGTCATCACCACGGCGGCCATGGTGGTGGTGAGCACCTTGGCGGCCTACGCCTTTGCCCGGCTGAAGTTTAAGGGGAAGAACCTGGTGTTTGGGCTGTTCCTCTCCATGATGATGATTCCCACGGAACTGGTGGTCATCACCAACTTTGTCACCATCACCAACTGGGACATGCGCAACAGCTTTTTGGGGCTGATTCTGCCCTCTATCACCTCGGTGTTTTACATCTACCTGCTGAAGGAGAACTTTGAGCAGGTGCCCGAGGAGCTGTACAAGGCCGCCAAGGTGGACGGCACCTCGGACTTGAAGTACCTGTGGAAAGTGATGATTCCCATCTGCAAGCCCACGCTGGTGACCATCACCATCCTAAAGCTGATTGAGTGCTGGAACTCCTACGTGTGGCCCAGGCTCATCACTGACGACCCCGCCTATTACCTGGTGTCCAACGGCATCCAAGAGATACGGGAAAACGGCTTTGGCCGGGAGAACATCCCCGCCATGATGGCCGCGGTGGTGGTCATCTCCGTGCCGCTGATTCTGCTGTTTCTGGCCTTCCGCAAGAAGATTATGGAGGGCGTTTCCCAAGGAGGGACCAAAGGATGAGAAACAAATGCCTTTGCCTGGCGCTGGCGGTGCTGCTGTGCTTCTCTTTGGCGGG